>NZ_CP021358.1:305598-611197 GCF_002157205.1 Kushneria marisflavi
CCAGGAACCGACCCGTGACCCATGATGAACAACAGATTCGCGCCTTGCGCGCCGAGTGGCAGGATGCCGTGCAGTCACGCGATCTCGACCGCACAATGGCCACCTATTATCCGGGAAAGGAGTACCTCGGCTTCGATGTGATGCCGCCCTTCAGCTTTGAGGGCTGGGAGTCTTTTCGCCAGAACTGGATCATTTTCTTCGAGATGTTCGACGAAGCCCCTGTGTTCGAGTTCAAGGACATGAAGATTCATTGTTCCGGCGATGTCGCCTTTACCACCGGCTTCACTCGCTTCACCGGCTCAATATCCGGCAAAAAAATCGATTTGTGGACGCGTGAAACCATCGGTTTGCGAAAGCTCGATGGCCAATGGCTGATGATTCATGATCACGTGTCGGTGCCTATCGATCTGAATACCGGCATCGGTGTGACCGACCATCACCCCTGAACGCGCTCACACAGGAACCACTTATCAAGGCATGGTCTCGTTACGAGCAATTGCCACGACAAGCGAGCGCAGAGGTGGCATACATAGACGGAGAACTCTTTTGAAGAGCTTCTCAAGGATGATAAAAGAGATTTGCTGCAGGCTAAGCCCCGTGGGGGCTCAAGGATATATCGGAGGGCGTACAAGTAAAGCAAATGGTGCGGAAGGAGAGACTCGAACTCTCACGCCTTACGGCACTGGAACCTAAATCCAGCGTGTCTACCAATTCCACCACTCCCGCGAGTGCGACGTATTGTACGCATTGCGACACTTCAGTCAATCAACAGAAGTTGATCCGGATCAGTTTGACGATATTTGGGCAAAGAAAAGCCCCTCTAAAAAGAGGGGCAAAGAAACCCAGAAGGATGTCTTGCACTATCTCTGACTACCGTAGTCGGGATTGGTTCCGATATTTTTAAATTAATTCTGAAATGCCTGCATGAACTGTCATGACAGCGCTTAAACAACACCTTCTCTCCCGGTACCCTCCGAGCTTTAGCCCATTCTTAAATCAAGACGAGGGTAGCCTATTGGATGATACCGGAGGTCCTTTACAGACCGTGACATTGTGCTAGAGTCTGCGCCGCATCGAAGGCAAGGAATGCTTTTGATCGCGGATCTGCTTCTTATCACCCCTATAGACAAGGGAAATGTCATGAACCCAATCGGCTCCCGCAATGGCCCGCGCTGCCCGGAGTGCAGTATCACGCTTTCCTGGCCTGAGCGTATTCCCGATCACCATGAGCTACGCTGTGCCAACGGGCACTATATCTGCACGATGCAGGAATTTCGTCAGGCGGCCCATGAGCTTGCCCTGGCCGAAGAGTTTCAGCTGCACCGTAACGGTATGACACGCAAGGCTGGTTAACATCATCAAGACAGGTCGTGTCCGACAACAGGAGCTTTACCATGCGTTATGATCGCGCGGGTCTTCTTTCATTGTCTGCCGGCCTGATGCTGGCCACGGTCACACTACAGTCCGTGGCAGCGACACAGGAGCGCGCCGGCAGCGAGGCACAGCAACGCTTTGAGCGCGCTCAGCAGCACTCTCGCATCCAGTCCGGTGAAGCCAGCATTGATCGCCAGACCTCAAGCCTTCGCAATCAGCAAAATACCTCTCGAACCGAACGTACCCTGCAGCAACAGCAGCTTCGGCAATCGCAGCGCGAGCTTCAGTCGGAAAAGCGCCGCTATCAGCAGCGCAGCAGCTCTATGCCGAATTCGCCCCGCACGACAGGCAATGATCACGATAGCAGCGTTCGCTGATACACTGTCATCAACGGTTCGGCTTTCGATGGAGGTTCGCGTGATGACCAGCCCCTGCTATCCGGAACAACATACCCCCTGTCAGGCGTGGGCATCCCGTTGGGTGGCGTCCTTTCTGACAAGTCCCGACGAGGCGTGGAATACATTTGAGTCCGCCCACAGGACGGCCTTTATTATCCTGCAGGTCACACGACCCGGGATAGGCGAGGATGTATTGATCGACTCATTGATTCAGGCGCAGATGGTATCGTAATGGCTCAGCAGGATAGTGGTGACGCAAGCGATGAAAATGCCGAGGAGACGATGCCGATGGGCTATCGCTCCCTTCGCAACCCGCTGCCGTCCAACCGTCGCTATCGCAACGTACTCTGGTACGAACGGTTCAACTGGCTGATGCTGACCCTGTTCGCACTTTTCAGCCCCATCGTGCTGGCGCTGGTGATCGGGCATGTACAAAACATCCCCTCGCCCTTCTCGAGCGTTGATCTGCCCTTTCTACATTAAGCGCCCCTGGCAGGCCCTGCCCGAAGGCCGGACATTTACCTGACCATCAACGGCTGTCCGCCAGGGAAAGCGGGGAAGGATGCTTGCCACTTTCCCAGCCCAGGCTTTTCGC
The DNA here is from genome assembly GCF_002157205.1 of Kushneria marisflavi. Lineage (NCBI taxonomy): Bacteria > Pseudomonadati > Pseudomonadota > Gammaproteobacteria > Oceanospirillales > Halomonadaceae > Kushneria > Kushneria marisflavi. The sequence continues at coordinate 307,966 of NZ_CP021358.1, forward strand.
CGTTTGTGTGGCAAACCAGCCCAGCGTGTCGTGTAGATTCACGACGTCACCGACGATAATCAACGTCGGAGGCGCGGCCTTCAGATCCGCCAACTGGCCCGGCAAGTCATCAAGCGTGCCGGTATGCAGACGCTGTCGAGCCGTCGTACCCTGTTCTACCAGTGCAATGGGAGTAGAGGCAGGCAGGCCATGCTGAACCAGCTGATCGCACAGGGTATCCAGTGTCCCCAGCCCCATGTAGAAGACCAGGGTCTGACCCGGGGCCGCCAGCGTCTGCCAATCAAGATCACAGGTGCCGTTACGAAGATGTCCGGTCACAAACCGTACTGACTGGGCATGATCCCGATGAGTCAGCGGGATACCGGTATAGGCCGAAATCCCCGTGGCTGCCGTAATCCCCGGTACGACCTCGAAGGAAAGCTTTGCGGCCGCCAGCGCCTGTAATTCCTCGCCCCCACGTCCAAAAATAAAAGGGTCTCCCCCCTTCAGCCGCACGACCTGATAACCACCACGCGCCCAGTCCACCAGTGACTGGTTGATGCCTTCCTGAGGCACGCTATGTGCCGAGCGTGCCTTGCCAACGTACAGGCGGCGTGCATCCGGGTTGGCCAGGGCCAGAATCTCCGGGCTGACCAGACGATCATGAATGACCACGTCCGCCTCGCGCAGGCGCTCCAGCGCCCGCAGGGTCAGGAGACCGGGATCGCCCGGGCCGGCCCCCACCAGGGAAACATGCCCACGCCGCAATGCACTGGGCGTTTCTGGCGTCAGTGCACGGGTGCGAACGGGTAAGCGCACGGTAGACAGTGTCGGACACGAAGGCACATACACGCCGATGCGACGCTCATGCGCCCTCTCCGCCCAGCAGGCATCCTCGACGGGACTGCCGGTGGCCACCACCCAGAGCTGGCCGGTCTCAGGCATTTCCTCGACACAGCGCCAGCTCTCTTCACGTGCCAGCGCCGTTAGTGCCGGCATCATTTCACCGTGCAGGGTCAGGTCAAGCTCAAGTCCCTGGAACTGACGAGCCATCATCAGGGCGTCCTGACCGGCACCGATCAGGTGGGCCTCAAGATGGCGAGGATCAAACTGAAGAGAAAGCAGTTCCATAAGCGCTCTGAGAGTTGTCGTAATCACGTCATGATGTCGCGCGCCGGTATTGACTGATCAGTTACCGGCGCGCGCACCATTACTTCTGGTTAATCACTTCCACGCCACCCATCCAGGGACGAAGGGCTTCGGGTACAGTGATCGAACCGTCCGCCTGCTGATGGTTTTCCATCAGCGCCAGCAGGCAGCGTCCGACCGCAAGCCCCGAACCGTTGAGCGTGTGCACCAGTGACGGTTTTTTCTGACCCTGCGCGCGGAAACGGGCATGCATGCGCCGCGCCTGAAAATCCTCCATGTTGGACACCGAGGAAATCTCACGGAAGGTATTCTGACTGGGCAGCCATACTTCAATATCGTAGGTCTTGGCCGCACCAAAGCCCATGTCGCCGGTACACAGGGTCACGACCCGATACGGCAGTTCCAGCGCCTGCAGAATGGCCTCGGCGTGTCCACGCATCTCCTCAAGCGCTTCATAGGAGTGCTCGGGGTCAACCACCTGCACCATTTCGACCTTGTCGAACTGATGCTGTCGAATCATGCCGCGCGTATCACGACCATAGGCGCCGGCTTCACTGCGATAACAGGGCGTGTGCGCGGTCATGCGAAGCGGCAGGTTGGCGCCTTCCAGGATCTCGTCACGCACGATGTTGGTCAAGGGCACCTCGGCGGTCGGAATCAGGTAGTACTCCTGATCCCCCTCCAGCCGAAAAAGGTCATCGCCGAACTTGGGCAGCTGTCCGGTACCAAACAGCGAATCGCGGTTGACGATATAGGGCACGGCCACTTCTTCATAGCCGTGCTCAAGCGTCTGCTTATCGAGCATGAACTGTGCCAGCGCCCGATGCAGGCGCGCAAGCGGTCCGCGCATGACAGCAAAGCGTGAGCCGGTAATCCTGGTGGCCAGCTCAAAGTCGAGATAGCCGTGCATGCCGCCCAGATCCGTATGATCACGCACGGTAAAGTCGAACTCGCGCGGCGTGCCCCACCGATGCAGTTCGACGTTATCTTCCTCGTCCTGTCCGCCGGGAACACTGTCATGCGGCAGATTGGGAATGGCCGTGGCGATGGCTTCGAATTCAGCCTGCACCTGGGCAAGCTCGCGGCTGGCATTGTCGAGCTCATCTCCCAGATTGCCCACCTGTGCCAGCAGCGGCTCGATATCCTCGCCGCGTGACTTGGCCTGACCGATCTCTTTGGAGCGGGTATTACGCTCGTTCTGAAGTTCTTCGGTCCGGGTCTGAAGCTCCCGGCGGCGAGCCTCGAGCGTGCGGACCTGATCAACATCAAGGGCATAGCCGCGGCGGGCGAGCCTGGCGGCAACACTGTCAGGGTCGCTGCGCAGCAGTTTGGGATCGAGCATGACTATCCTGTCGGTTCGTGACAATAATGTCCGCCAATCGCAAGCGCGATGCGGAATCAAGATAAGGAACACATTGTAAAAAATAACGCTGCCCGACACTATTGGCCGACAGCCGACCACGACACTTTATCTGCCGCAGCTACATCACTGCCAGTGCATTATGCGCATACAGAACCACAATGGCGACCGCCGCCTGCCCGCCATGACCGGACAGTCCCTGTACACTGTCTGTAGATGGATTCGATCACGCAGGACATAGCACGCATCTGACAGACCATGGCCACAAGACCTGATCATGACCGAACAGCTTAAGACCCCAACGCTCGAGCAGTGCTATCAGCACTTTCTTGACACGCTTGATGCCCGCGGTTTCAAGGGTGATATCGCCGCCGATGATGCCAACCGCGTGGTGCTTGCCACCGACAATTCAATCTATCAGCGACTGCCTCAGGCCGTGGTTTATCCGCGAGATGGCGATGACATCACCCTGCTGGCGGGCCTTGCCGGTGAACCGGCCTTTCGTGAGGTTGTGCTCGCCCCTCGCGGTGGCGGCACAGGCACCAACGGACAGTCATTGACCGATGGGCTGGTGGTGGATGTCACACGCTATATGCACCACATCCTCGACATCGACGTGGACAACCGTCGAGTGCGGGTTCAGGCCGGCGTGGTCAAGGACCAGCTCAATGCCGCGCTCAAGCCCCATGGGCTATTCTTTGCCCCCGAGCTTTCGACCTCCAATCGCGCCACCATTGGCGGCATGATCAGTACCGATGCCTGCGGTCAGGGCTCGCGGGCTTACGGCAAGACGCGCCATCACGTCCTTGAACTCGATGTGGCGCTTCTGGGCGGCGAGCGTTTTATCAGCCAGCCGCTCGATGACAAAAGCCTTGAAGCGCAGTGCGCTCGTACAGACCGCATCGGTGACATATACCGCTGCGCCCGAGACATCATCGATACCCGCAAAGAGCAGATCGAGCAGGTCTTTCCCCCTCTCAACCGTAGCCTGACGGGCTATGATCTGGCGCACCTGCGCACCGACAGCGGTCTTTTCGATCTCAACAGCGTGCTGTGTGGCAGCGAAGGCTCATTGGGCTTTCTGATCGAAGCCACGCTCAATGTTCTGCCGTTGCCGAAATATTCGGCCCTGATCAACGTGCGCTACTCCGGCTTCATGGACGCCCTGCGTGATGCCCGTGCCCTGATGGGCAGTGATGACAGCGAGGACGCCCCCACATCGATTGAAACCATCGATGACCGCGTGTTGATGCTCGCCATGGAAGACATCATCTGGGATGGCGTCGCAGAATATTTCCCCGCCGGCGAGGAAGGCAGCGCGCCGGTCAGAGGGATCAATCTGGTGGAGTTCAACGATAACGACGAGGCTGCCCTTGAGCGTCGCATCAAGCGCTTTACAGACGCACTGGAGAAAAATCGGGACGTCGAGCGACTGGGCCATACCATCGCTCGGGGCCGCGAGCGCATTACCACCGTCTATGGCATGCGAAAGCGCGCTGTCGGACTTTTGGGTAATGTGCGCGGGGAGAAGCGCCCGATCCCCTTTATCGAGGACACCGCCGTCCCCCCAGAGCAGCTTGCTGACTATATCGGTGAGTTCCGCGCCTTGCTCGATGGTTACGGGCTCGAATATGGCATGTTCGGCCATGTCGATGCCGGTGTGCTGCACGTTCGACCGGCCATCGACATGAAAGACCCCGAGCAGGCGGCCCTGATTCGGCCGCTCTCCGATGAGGTTGTCGCCCTTACCCAGCGCTACGGCGGACTTCTATGGGGAGAGCACGGCAAGGGCGTGCGCTCGGAATATACCCCGGCCTTTTTTGGCGAGCTCTATCCGGCCCTGCAGCAGCTCAAGGGCGCTTTCGACCCGCACAATCAGCTCAATCCGGGCAAGATTGCCACGCCACCGCAGACGCAGGCCTCACTGCTCGCCGTGGATGGCGTGACCACCCGTGGTGAGCTGGATCGCACCATCGATGAGCGTGTGTGGCAGAGCTATCACAGCGCGGTCTACTGCAACGGCAACGGCGCCTGCTACAACTATGATCCCAACGACGCCATGTGCCCCTCCTGGAAGGCCACTCGCGAGCGCATCCACTCGCCCAAGGGTCGTGCCAGCCTGATGCGAGAGTGGCTGAGACGCGAACAGTCGGCCGGCCACGATGTGCTGGCCGAGGCTCAGGCCCTGCGACAGGCCAGTACCCTCCAGCGTCTGAAAACGCTGCCGGCGCGACTGGGACGCACTTTCAGCGGCAGTGATCGCTTCTCCGATGAGGTTCATGAGGCCATGGCCGGCTGTCTGGCTTGCAAGTCCTGCGCCGGGCAGTGTCCGGTGCGGGTCAATGTGCCGGATTTTCGCAGCCGTTTTCTGGAGCTCTACCATGGCCGACGCGTGAGGCCCTTGCGCGATCATCTGATTGCACGCATGGAAACCCTGATGCCACGGCTCAAACCCGTCGCGCCGCTATATAACGCCCTGCTACGCCAGAAGCCGGTACAGCACGTTATGGCCCGCTGGATCGGCATGGTGGATGCCCCGAGCTTTTCCCACAGCGATTTTCACAAGCAGCTCCACGCCTGGGGCATCAGCGAAGCAACTCCGGTCGCGCTGGGGCTTTTGAGCGAGCAACAAAAGGCACGCAGCGTGGTGCTGGTGCAGGATGCCTTCACCTCCTGGTTTGATGCTCGTGTGGCTCGGGAGATGATCGAATGTCTGAGTCTTCTGGGCATTCGTGTGTTCGTCGCGCCCTATCAGCCCAACGGCAAGCCCATGCACGTCCAGGGGTTCATGGGGGCATTTACCCGGGCTGCCAAACGCCAGGCCGAACACCTCCGAGCCTTGGCGCGTCTTGATGTGCCGCTGGTCGGTCTCGATCCGGCCATGACCCTGACCTACCGTCAGGAATATGTCGATGCTCTGGGTCAGGAGGCCGTGCCAGAGGTGATGCTGCCTCAGGAATGGCTGCTGTCCATGGCAGGCTCTCTGGCGCCCTCATCACTCAATGCCCCGGACGGCAGGAATACTCGCTACCGACTTTTGAGCCACTGCACCGAGAAAACCAACGCGCCCGGCAGCGCAAGGGCATGGCAGCAGGTATTCCAGGCTTTCGGGCTCGAGCTTGAGCTGGTGCCCACGGGTTGCTGCGGCATGTCCGGCACCTACGGACATGAAGCGCGCAACCTCGAGACGTCTCGCACCATTTACAGCCAGTCCTGGCAGCCACTGGTGGAGACTGATCAAACCAGCACTCGACTGCTGGCCACCGGTTACTCCTGTCGAAGTCAGGTCAAACGCTTTTCCAGCGTCACGCTTGAGCACCCTCTTCAGGCGCTGCTGGCGCATCTACGCTATCAACAAGCATCACGATAATGATCAATGGCCGCCAACTTAAGGCGGCCTCTTTTTTTGCCCGTTGCAACGTCTATCGCCTGCGGCTAGGCTGCGCCCTCATTATCGACCCCTATCGGAATCTTCCTGCATGGAAAACGCTGCGCTTTATCTGGCCTTGATCGGCCTGCTGTCCCTGATGTGCCAATGGGCGGCGTGGCGGGTTCATCTGCCTGCCATTTTGCCATTGTTGATTGTCGGCCTGATTGCCGGGCCCGTCACCGGCTGGCTTGATCCCGATGCCATTCTGGGGGAGTTGCTGTTTCCGCTCGTTTCGCTGTCGGTTGCCGTGATTCTTTTTGAAGGTAGTCTGACGCTCAATTACGAAGACCTGCGCGGTCACGGGCGCACCGTGATTCGCCTGATCACCTGGGGTGTCATCATCACCGGTTTGATCGGCACGCTGGCGGCCTGGTGGCTTCTCGACATGCCGCTCGAGATCGCCGCCGTGCTGGGGGGACTTCTGGTGGTAACCGGCCCCACCGTGGTCATTCCACTGTTGCAAACACTGCGAGCCAAGGCCAACCTTTCCCAGATTCTGCGCTGGGAAGGCATCCTGGTGGACCCGGTCGGCGCCCTGCTGGCGGTCCTGATCTATGAATTCGTGGCGATTGGCCAGGAAAACGGCGCGGCGTCGCACACCGTGTTGCTGTTTGGTCAGACCGTGGGGCTGGGTTTTAGCCTCGGCGCGCTAGGCGGCTGGCTCTGGGGACTGATCCTGCGCCATCACTGGCTGCCGCAGCGGCTGCACAATTTCGGCACCCTGATGATCATGCTGACGCTGTTTGCCGGCTCCAACGCGCTGTTTGAAGAATCCGGCCTTTTGACCGTGACGGTCATGGGCATCTGGCTTGCCAATATGCGCGGCATTCCGGTCCGACCCATCATCGAGTTCAAGGAAACCCTGACCGTTTTACTCGTGTCGGGGCTTTTCATCCTGCTGGCTGCGCGCATTTCCACCGAACAGTTGATGACGCTGAACTGGCCGGCCTGGGTCTTTCTGGGCGTGCTCATGTTTGTGGCCCGCCCGATCACTGTCTGGGTGTGTACCATTGGGACCGAGCTTCACTGGCGGGAAAAGGCGCTGCTGGCCTGGCTGTCGCCGCGCGGTATCGTGGCGGCCGCAGTAGCATCACTGTTTGCCATCAAGCTTGAAAAGGCCGGCGTCGAAGGCGCCGAGATGCTGGTACCGATTACCTTTCTGGTCATCATCGGTACCGTGGTGATCCAGAGTCTCTTTTCAAAGCCCATCGTCAGGGCCCTGAAGGTCAACGAACCGGAACCCACCGGCTTTCTCATCATCGGTGCCAATCCGGTTGCCCGCGCCATTGCCAGCGAACTGATGACGATGGGATGGACCGTTCGGCTGACCGACACCAGCTGGGATGCCGTGCAGGAAGCCCGCATGGCCGGCCTGCCGGTCTATTACGGCAATCCGCTGTCGGAACATGCGACCCAGCATCTGGAGCTGACCGGCATTGGCCGACTGCTGCCGCTATCGCCCTATCGCGAGCTCAACAATCTGGCCGCCCTGCACTTTGAACACATGCTCGGTCACGGCAATGTCTTTCGACTCGCCGAGGAGTCGAGCAAGCACGCCAAGCGCCAGCAGGATCGCGCTCTGGGGCATCTGCCCCGCCTGTTCGATAACGATGCCACCTTTGCAAAGCTTGCAAGCCTTGTGGCCAACGGCGCCGAACTACGAGTGGCGAAAATGACAGAGAACTTCGGGCTTGAAGAGTATCGCCGCATTCATGACGCCCGGCTGATGCCGCTGTTTTGCATTGGCGCCAACGGCCGCCTGCGTGTGGCGCATACCGATTCGCCCCTGGCGCCCAAATCAGGCGAGCGCGTGATCAGCCTGATCTATCCGGACTCCCCGGAAATGCAGCCGAACGAGCGCGAAGAGCGAGCCCGCGAGGAGCAGCGCGTGACGCCCACACGCAATGACAGCGGCAACCCGGGCCGACTTCCCTCCTGATCCAGCGCGGCGACAGGCACTCGCGCACATGGTTTAATATGCCTGTCCATCAAGCTCTGTGACACAAAAAAAGCCCCGCAATTTGCGGGGCTTTTTTCATGACGGCGACAAAACACTGCCGTTTATTCGATCATGCGCTCTCGGGACGTTTCTCGGTGGCAATGCCCTGCTCACGTGCCATGGCATAGGCCGCTCTGGGCCCGGTCCACAGTAGTGGTAACAACAGCAGGGAAACCGGCACGGCCGCAATGACGATGACGGACTGCAGCGCATTGATACCGCCCTGTCCCATCATCAGCAGCAGCGCTGCTACAACGCCAAAGGAGATGGCCCAGAAAATACGCACAAACGCCGAGGGTCGGGCATCACCGGTGACCGACATGGCAATGGCATAGGCCATCGAATCACCGGTCGTGGCCACAAAGATCGTCGTCAGCACCAGAAACGCCGGAACGATAATGAACGCCAGCGGCAGCTGGCTGGTCACCGCCAGCAGCGCGGCAGGCAGACCACCGGCCGTCAGGGAGTCCGATACGCTGCCCGGGTTTTGCAGCTCATAGAAAATGCCCGAGCCGCCAAGCGTCGCAAACCAGATATTGGTGGCGATCGGCGCGGTAATGGCCAGTGCAATGACCAGCTCACGCAGGGTTCTGCCCTTCGAGATGCGCGCCACAAACATGGCCATCGACGGCACGAAACTGATGAACCAGCCCCAGAAAAAGAGCGTCCACTGTCCCAGCCAGACCTCGTTTTCACTGCCGCGCAGTAGTGACATATCAATGAAATGATCCAGATAGCTGGCGAAGCCTTCCATCATGGAGTGAATGATGAACGTGCCGGGACCGGCCACCATGATCAACACAAACAGCGCCAGAACGATCCAGACGTTGCAGTTGGAAAGCCACTGGATGCCGCGGGAAAGCCCTGTGGCCGCCGACAGCGTATAGATCACGACCAGCCCACCCAGAATGGCCAGCTGCAGGACATAGCTGTCGGCCCAGCCAAACAGCGTATTGAAGGAGTAGGCAAGCTGGGTCGCCAGAAACCCGATAGGGCCGATGGTGCCGGCGGCGACGCCAAGAATGCAGATCACATCGGCCACGATTCCGAGCCAGTGCGTTTCCACCTTCTGTCCCAGAAAGGGATACAACAGCGCACGCGGGCGCAGCCGGATGCCGCCGTGATAGTGGGCATGAATCATGACCAGAGCTGACAGCGTGCCCAGACAGGCCCAGGCACTGAAGCCCCAGTGGAAAAAGGCCTGCGCCAGCGCCGGACCGATCGCCGACGATGTGCTGCTTTCAACGCCGTCAAAGGCCGGCGGCGTGGACATGAAGTGGTAGATGGGCTCGGCCGTCGACCAGAACACACCTCCACCACCCAGCAGCGCACAGAGGATCACGGCATGCCAGTTGAAGGTCGACATCGTAACTTCGCTGTCATTGCCACCCAGACGGACATCGCCGTAACGGGTCAACGCCAGCGCCAGCGCGATCACGAGATTGAGCAGCATCCAGAGCTGCCAGTAGGCACCAAACCAGTGGGTCGACCAGCCGAAGGCTGTATCGATCCAGCTACTGACTTTATCGATATCAATGAGTGCTGCGACCACAAACAGCACAAGCAGGCCGCCACTGAGTGCAAATACGATACGTTGACCGCGCACTCGAGCAGAGTCGGAAGAGGACATGAAGGAGGGTCACCATTGGAATCAAAGGTGCTCACCCTACCAATCGATTCCCCTCAGGTATATTCAAATTTCAAATCCGTCCATAATTGCCCGATCTCGGAGCGTCGGGCTTTCAACCGGCCTCTGGCCCGTGCGTCAGGCCCTCAATCTGGTAAGGTGTGCGCCATATCGCCCGGGCAACACGAAAGAGCACGTTGTTCCCTGGAACAATCAACAATACAGACCGGGAGTTGCTGCACATGCAAATTCTGATGGGACTGGTCGGCATCGTTTTCGTGCTGACCGTTGCCTTTATCTTTTCCGAAAATCGCCGCGCCATTCGTCTACGCACCGTATTCTGGGCCTTTGTACTGCAGGCCGGTTTTGCACTGTTCGTGCTTTATGTTCCGGTGGGCCAACACATTCTGATGGGCATGTCAGGCGGCGTTCAGGCCGTGATCGACAGCGCCGGCGACGGTATCTCCTTCCTCTTCGGCTCGCTGGCCGGTGGCAATAACGGGTTCATCTTTGCCATTCAGGTACTTTCGGTCATTGTCTTCTTCTCATCACTGGTTTCCGTACTGTATTACGTGGGTATCATGCGCTGGGTGGTCAATATTCTCGGCGGCGGCATTCAGAAGCTGATGGGCACCAGCCGACCGGAGTCCCTGTCAGCGGCGGCCAACATCTTTGTCGGCCAGACAGAGGCTCCCCTGGTAATTCGTCCCTTCATTGCCAACATGACCCGCTCCGAGCTTTTCGCGGTCATGGTTGGTGGTCTCGCAAGCGTGGCCGGTGGCGTGCTGGCAGGCTATGCCGCCATGGGGGTCAATCTTCAATATCTGATTGCGGCGTCTTTCATGTCGGCACCGGGCGGGCTTTTGATGGCCAAGATGATGCTGCCGGAAACCGAGACACCCCAGCACGATACCAACGTATCGACCGCTGAAAACGACGAAAAGCTGGCCAACGTCATCGACGCGGCGGCCACCGGTGCCAGCACCGGGGTGCAGCTCGCGCTCAACGTGGGCGGCATGCTGCTGGCCTTCGTCAGTCTGATCGCACTGGTCAATGCCATCCTCACCGGTATCGGCGGGCTGTTCGGCTTTGAAGACCTCACCCTTCAACTGATCCTGGGCTATATCTTCTCTCCCGTGGCCTGGCTGATCGGTGTTCCCTGGTCGGAAGCCGTTGCGGCCGGCAACTTCATCGGTCAGAAAACGATCCTCAATGAGTTCGTCGCCTTTGCCTCCTTTACAGGGTTTGAGGGCGATCTCAGCGAACATACGCAGGCCATTATCACCTTTGCGCTATGTGGCTTTGCCAATATTTCCTCCATCGCCATCCTGATGGGCGGTCTAGCCGTCATGGCGCCTTCACGGCGCGGTGATGTCGCTCGACTGGGGCCAAAGGCGATTCTGGCCGGCACCCTGTCCAACCTGATGAGCGCCTCGCTTGCAGGTCTGTTTTTATCGCTGTAACACGGCGATGCCACGACAGCATGTTTTCAGGTCACAGGACGTCATGACATGAGCAACGACGAACAGCGTCAGGCGCGCCACCAGCGCGCCATGGAGAAACTGAAAAGCCACGTGGATGAGCGGGTGGCCAACGCCAGTGAAGAACGCGGGCAGTTTCTGATTTTCACCGGCAACGGCAAGGGCAAGACCACCGCGGCCTGGGGCACGGTGACGCGCGCGCTGGGCTACGGCTATGGCGTGGGGGTCATTCAGTTCATCAAGGGTGAATGGGAGTGTGGCGAGCGAGCGCGCCTGCAGGAGGATCCAAACCTACAGGTCGCGACCATGGGCACCGGCTTTACCTGGGAGACCCAGAACAGGGAAACCGATCGTCAGGCCTGTGAGGCGGTCTGGCAGCACGCCAGCCGAATGTTGAGCGACCCGAATATCTATCTGGTCGTGCTCGACGAGATCACCTACATGCTTAAATTCGGCTATCTCGATATCGAATCGGTCAAGACCGCGCTGCAAAATCGCCCCGTCGAACAGAGCGTCATCGTGACTGGTCGCAATGCGCATCGTGAACTGATGGCCATGGCCGATACGATTACCGAAATGCAGGAGACCCGCCATGCCTTCAATAACGGTTTGAAGGCACGACGGGGACTCGACTACTAGACGCGGGCCTGGCAACAACAGGACCGTCTCGTCCAGTGCGGCGCCATTCCTGATGGCGCCGCTTACTTTTTCAGGTCAACCCACAGCGAGCCCATGAACGGGTCACTGATGTAGTGCTCGTTGATCTCTTCAAGCGTCCTTTGAGCATCGATATCCTTGAACCGGTCGGGATAGCTCCATTTGGCCATCTGTTCCAGCACCAGAATATTGAGCGGCGTGTTGATGAGATGGTGGTACAGCCCGTGCACTCGACCATTTTCAACAGCGCTCAAATGACCGATCAGCGGACGCTCAAGAATATGTTTGAGGGATTGCCGGGCCTCGCTTTCGCTGACATCCGGCCCCAGCACCAGACCATTGACCTGACGTAGATAGCCCCCACCGGTCGCGATATAAACCTCCGGATCGCGGGTCAGAACATATTCGGGATCAATACGCCCACTTTTGCCCTTGAGCACATCGGCGCCGATGTTATCCACGTTCAGGCGTTTGGCAAAATAGTCAAAGCTGCCTTGCCCGGGTGAATTGCAGCACTCGCCCATACCGGCATGGGCTTCAATCATGACCGTGGGCCTGTCGGCTTTCGATATCTGCCCGACCCGGTCCAGCACGGCCTGACGCTTTTGTTCATAAAAGCGGATATAGCGTTCTGCCTGATCTTCCCGACCAAGCAGAGTCCCCAGGGCCCGCAGGCTGGGTACGGTGTCATCCAGTGGGTCGGTTGCAAAATCAATGAACACGACCGGAATGCCGGCGGCGTCCAGTTGATGCATGAGCTCCTGTCCCTGAGAGACCGGAATCTGCGAGCGGCTCAGTACGACCGCGTCAGGGTTCATCGAGATGATCCTTTCCACCGAGATGCTGCCCGGACCCGGGCCATCCCCCACGATGGGCAAGTCATCAAGCTCGGGGGCACGCTTGTGGTAGATGTCATAAAGTTCGGGGGAGCGTTTCATGTCACTGCCCCAGCCCAGCAGCCAGTGGGCCGGGTTGGTGTCCAGCAACGACAATGCGATCAACTGGCGTCCCTCGGCCAGTACGATATGTTCCGCCGGTTTTTCAAGGGTGACATCCCGGCCTTCAATATCATGTACCGTAATGTCCGCCTGCGCCGAGAGTGAAAAAACACCCAGGGCGAGACCTGCAAGCCATCGTTTACTCACATGCATCCTGATGTATTGTCCTGACTGATCAAAAAACGGTAGCGTGATGCGGGACATTGCCCGCGGCGTTCATCATGATCCTGCAGCGATGATGAGGCAAATATCGCATCAAACGGCTGGGCTGCTTTCCCGACGCCAGCAGAAGATGTCTCTTGAAGAGCGTTGCACTTTACGTCACAGCCTCTTTACTATCTCGGACAGCATTCCCCCGGGGTCATTTCAGAATCCTTTTGACACCATCATCGCACCTTGATGGCGCAGATGATGCCCTTGCATGGAGCTTCAGCCAAATGTCCGTTTCAAAGCGTTTTCCTGCACTCCTGGCACTGCTGGCCATGAGCCTTCCCGTATTGCCTGCTGCGGCTGCCGAGAGCACCCCATCCCGACAAATCGAGGTTCAGGCCAGCGCCAGCATTGATGTGTTGCCTGACCGCGCGACCCTCAATGCGGTGCTGGTTGAGGCAACCCCTCTGGTCGAGATGGGCAGCAAGCGCGATGGAGATGACACGACAGAGGCACGCAAGAAGCTGGAAAAGCGCAGCACGGCATTGATCAAGGCCTTAAACAGGATGGGGGTCGACAGTGACCATCTTCATGCCGGCAATCTGAGCGTCTACAACGAGCAGCAGCTGCAGGGTAATGACCAGGCCGCTCCCCTGAAAGAGCGTGTGGTCATCGAGCGCAATCTGGATATCGACATCAACGACCTGAGCGCCCTGCCCGGGATTATCGATGCCCTGTTTGCCAACGGCATCGACCGCCTGGAGGGCATTCGCTACGACGTCAGCGATCGTGAAGCCGTTGAAGACAAGGCACTTGAACAGGCGCTGGCACGTGCGCACCAGAAGGCAGAACTGATGGCGAGCGCCCTGTCCGTGACACTGGGCGACGTTGAGCGCATCCAGGAAACCCGCTCACCGGTTCTGCGCCCAATGATGATGGCCTCGGCACGCACCGAACAGGCCGACAGCGCGACATATACACCGGGCACCATCAGCGTGGATGCCGGTGTACTGGTCAACTGGTCCCTTGATACATCAGCCGACAAGGCGCGGCCATGAGTCGTCAGTATGCCGTGATTGGCCTTGGGTACTTTGGCATGACAGTGGCCCTTGAACTGGTGCGCCAGGATCATGAGGTCCTGGGCATCGACCATGATGAGGGCCGGGTGGACTCTCTTGCCAACCAGCTGACGCATACGGTCATTGCCGACCCAAAGGATGAGCGAGCGCTTGATGAACTGGATTTGCACAGATTCGATGCGGTACTGATCGATCTGGATACCATAGAGAGCAGCATCCTGTGCGCCATGCACGTCAGTGGACGAAAGGTGCAGGAGCTTTGGGTCAGGGCACTATCCGATGATCATTACAAGCTGCTGGAGCATCTGGGCGTCAACCATATCGTCTATCCAGAGCACGACCAGGGTATTCATGTGGCCTAAAGCATCAATCACCGCACCGTGGTCGACATGATTTCGCTGGGGGATGGCCAGTACGTCATCGAGGTCGAGATTACTCGGGCCCTGGTCGAACATCAGGGCAAGGGGGGCATCATGCATCTTCACGACAACGAATCGGCAAGGCTGGTGGCCATCAAGCGCGACGACAAACTCGACTGCTCCCCGGACAATAATGCAGACCTCAAGGCCGGGGACCATGTCATTCTGATCGGGGACCTTGATGCCCTGAAGCGATTTGATGTGAAAGCCTGACCATGGCCTTTAAGCGACTACGCAGGCCAGCACGGCGCTCTCCAAGAGGGTTGATACTACAGCTCCATCCACCTGAAATTCTGCTGTTGGGCTTCATGACCATGAGCCTGATCGGCACTGTGCTGCTGAAGTTACCGATATCGACCACGCAGGGCGTCGGCTGGCTGGACGCCCTGTTTACAGCGACCTCAGCGGTCACCGTGACGGGGCTGGGCGTTATCAATACCGGCGCCGATCTGAGCTTCTGGGGCCAGCTGATCGTACTGGTATTGATTCAGGTTGGCGGCCTGGGCTTCATGACCTTCGCCGCATTGACCGTCATCATGCTGGGAGGCCGCCTGCCCATGTCCCAGCAAAGCCTGGTGAGAGAGTCACTTAATCAGTCCTCGGTGGGCGAGATTGGCCGCCTGGTGCGCACGGTCGCGCTTTATGCCGTCATCGTGGAGATCGCCGGCACCGTGCTGCTGGCCATACACTGGGTACCTGAAAGCGGCTGGCGTGTCGGGCTATGGGAAAGCTTCTTTCATGCGGTATCCGCCTTTAACAATGCCGGCTTTTCCACTCACGCAGACAGCCTGATGAGCGAAGTCGGCAACCCGCTGGTCAATTTCACCATCTCGGCGCTGTTTATCATTGGCGGGCTGGGATTTGCGGTGCTGGCCGATATTCATGAAAAGCGGGCCTGGTCACGCCTTTCCACTCAGAGCCGCCTGATCCTGATCGCCACCCTGCTGCTCAATATGGTGGCCTTTGCCTGTATTACCACACTTGAGTGGCACAATAACGGGACGCTGGGCCAGCTTGACAGTACCACTGACCGTCTTATGGCCGGCTGGTTTCAGGCCGTGACGCCGCGCACCGCGGGATTTAATACCGTTGATACGGGCGCCATGACGCAACCGTCCTCGTTGATTACGATGATGCTGATGTTTATTGGCGGCGGGCCCAGCTCTACCGCCAGCGGTATCAAGATCACTACGTTTATCGTATTGGTACTGACGGCTCGCGCCTTTTTTCAACAGCGTGAAGAACCGGTTATCATGAACCGACGCTTGAGCATCGATACCGTCAACAAGGCGGTGGCCGTGGCCCTAGCTGCCGTCTTCATGATTTTTGCAGTCATCATGCTGCTCAGCATCACCGAGCCGCATGCCCGGATGCTCGACATCATGTTTGAAGTTGTGTCCGCCTTTGGCACAACGGGCCTCTCCCGCGGCCTGACCGGCGAGCTGTCCATGCCTGGCAAATATATCATTATCGCGACCATGCTGATCGGCCGCGTTGGCCCCCTGTCTCTGGGATACATGATGGCCGGCAAACACACACCTGCGACACGCTTCGCCAGGGCGCCCCTGCAGATCGGCTAATAGTCGTAGGGCCCTTCACAAGACGCGTACTCGCATCGTTTGCTCTATCCTGTAGTTCCTGATAGATCAATCATATAAGGCTTCCTGGCTAGGCGTTATGCTCGACTATAAACTTCTTGAGGCGCTGGGCGCCGTTGTGGATCAGGCAGGGTTTGAGCGCGGTGCGCAGGTACTGGGGCTGACTCAGTCTGCCGTGTCGCAGAGAATCAAGCTTCTGGAGGCGCGTCTGGGACAGCCGGTGCTGATTCGAGCGCCCCGTATCGCCCCGACAGATCTGGGAAAGCGACTTCTCAATCATATTCAGCAGGTTCGTCTGCTCGAACATGATCTGCTTGACTATGTCCCCTCACTCGGTGATCGCGAACAGCGTCTTCGCATTGCGCTCAACGCCGATAGCCTGGCCACCTGGTGGGCCGAAGCGGTAGAGGATTTCTTTCGCGATCACCGGGTCATGTTCGACCTGGTCGTTGAAGATCAGGAAACGGCACTCAAGCGCATGCGCGACGGCGAAGTGGCAGCCTGTCTGTGCATGACCCCGCGCTCCATCCAGGGCGCGCGCGCGCGCCCGCTGGGCGGCATGCGTTATCGCCCCCTGGCCACGCCTGACTTCATGAGCCGATATTTTCCCAACGGCCTCAACCGCATTGCGCTGGCAGAGGCGCCCGCCGTGGTCTTTGGTCCCGATGACCGGCTACAGCAGCGCTATGTGGCCAATCATGGCGTGACCGCCCCTTTCCCGCATCATCTATGCCCGTCGTCAGAAGGGTTTTATCGAATGATTCGGTCCGGCATCGGTTATGGACTGGTCCCTGAAATTCAGGCTCAGGAGGCCATTGATCAGGGCGAGCTGGTCGATCTCGAAACAAGCTCCGATGTTATCGTGCCGCTCTACTGGCATTACTGGCGTCAGGGTGGGAATATTCTGGAAGCCCTGACACAGCATCTGACCCAGCATGCGCGGCGCTGGCTGACCGACCTTGATGGTTTTGATAACCCTTCGGGAGTGCTCTGATCATGAGTTTTCCGTCTGTCTTCAGCACAGCGTATCTCTATCCCTGCATACTGCTTTTATCCGGTCTGTTAACAGCCTGCAGCACTGCCCCGCAGGGCGGACAGGGTGGAGATACGCTGGTCGTCGCTGCCGGCGCCACCGATGAGCCTACTGCCCGAGCCAATGCCATGGAAACCGGTCAGCATCTGTGTCTGTCACGCGGTGGAAGACAGGCCAGCATGGTGGATATGCAGGTCACGCCACCCACCATGACCAACGTTGATAAAGATCCGCTCGCCCGATCCAACACGGATGCCCTGGAAGCGGCCACCTCTGAAGGCGACATCTGGCGCGCCAGACTTACCCTTCGCTGTCGCTGAGCCCGCCTTGTTCACGCTGGCGAATCGCCTGCACGCTCTCGATCTTGTCCGACATGCTCTGCTCACGATCCGTGCGCGTTCCGATACGCATAGAGGTTGTGATCCTGGGCGCCCCCATCTCATGCACGACCTCATGACAGCGCCTGACCACATCAAAAACAGCCTCCCACTCTCCTTCGATGTTGGTGCCATAGGCATGCATCTGATGTGAAAGCCCTGCCTGCTCAATCACATCCTGACATGCCGAGACATAAGCCCCTACCGAAACACCCACACCCAGTGGCACAACACACAGGTCCACCATGACCTTCATAACGCTTTCCTCCCGAAAATATTGGTAACGTCAATTTGGTTCATAAAAAACGGGCTGCAAAATCGGCAATTGTTGCTTAAATTTTTAAGGTCCGAACAAGAAAAATAGCTCGACGTTTCCTTGGCATCACCGGACGTGTCACCCGCTCATGGTACAGGGAGGCATCGTGGGGGTAATGAACCATTACCAGGGGAGAATGGCATGACCAGCAATACCTTTGACAATTCAACAGCCTACGGCAAAAGCCGATCACGCCGACTGATCGAGCGCTGGCTGGAACCCACGGGCATAACACTCAATGGCAACAAGCCCTGGGATCTGCAGATTCATAATTCCGATTTCTATAGCCGGGTCGTGCGACAGGGCTCACTGGGCCTCGGTGAATCCTATATGGATCACTGGTGGTCGTGCGAGCGCATCGACCAGTTCATCGAGCGCGTCCTGCTGGCCAATCTGGGCGAGCGGGCCCATACCCGCCGTGAAAAGATGTTTTATCAGCTTCAAACCAGCCTGACCAATCTGCAGAGCAGGACACGCGCTTTCATGGTAGGCGAGCAGCACTATGACTTCGGCAATGACCTGTTCGAGGCCATGCTGGACAGCACCATGTGCTACTCATGCGGCTACTGGAAAGAGGCCACCACCCTGCATGAAGCGCAGGTGGCCAAGCTGGATCTGGCCGCGCGCAAGCTGCAACTCGAACCCGGCATGAGGGTGCTCGATATCGGCTGTGGCTGGGGCAGCTTCGCCGAGCATGCAGCTCGTCACTACGGCGTTCATGTGACCGGCATCACCATCTCCAGAGAACAGGCCGAGCTTGCCGGAAAACGCTGTGAAGGGCTCGATGTCGACATCCTGCTCGAGGACTATCGCGACCTGGAAGGCCGCTTTGATCGCGTTGTCTCCATCGGCATGTTCGAACATGTCGGGCAGAAAAACTATCAGACCTACTTCGACACCGTGGAACGTCTGCTGACGACGGATGGTCTTTTCGTGCTGCATACCATCGGCTCCAACAATTCGACCATCGATGCAGATCCCTTCATCAACAAGTATATCTTTCCCAATGGCGTACTGCCCTCGATAGCGCAGATCATCACGCCTACCGAGAACAGGATGGTGATGGAGGACTGGCAGAATTTCGGTGCCGACTACGACCGCACCCTGATGGCCTGGCTGGAGAACATCGAAGCGGCCTGGCCCGGCCTGCCTTACGATGAACGTACCCAGCGCATGTTCCATTACTATCTGGCCAGCTGTGCCGGCGCCTTCAGGGCCCGTGACCTTCAGCTCTGGCAGGTCGTCTTTTCCAAACGTCGCCCCGGGCGTTATGACGCGCCTCGTTAGGCACTCTCGCCCGGATGTGTGGCCACCTGGCATCTGCGGTAGCCGTGGCGGCCCCGCAATGGCATTATTTCCCAGGTATCATCCTTATGCCCATTCATTCAGGACCGTCAACCCGACGAGGTAGTCATTCAAGATGTTCGAGCGTATCGAGCGAGTTCCCGGGGACGCTATCCTCGGCCTGATCGAAGCCTATCAAAAGGATTCCAACCCTCAGAAAGTCGATCTTGGGGTCGGTGTCTATCGTGATGACCAGGGCCGCACGCCGGTGCTTGCGACGGTCAAGAAAGCAGAAGAGCAGCTTTGTCAGAACGAAGCCACCAAAAGCTACATAGGCTCCCATGGCGATACGCGCTATACCGAGGCGGTCACCAGAATGGTGGTAGGTGAAGACTCTGCGGCACTGAGCGCCGGTCGCATCAGTACTACCCAGACCCCGGGGGGCACCGGTGCGCTGCGTCTGGCCGCCGACTTCCTGAAAGCGCACCTGCCTGGCCGCGCCATCTGGCTTAGCGACCCGACCTGGCCCAACCATCCGGCCATCTTTGATGCTGCTGGCATCGACGTTAAGCGCTACCCCTACGTCAACGCCGATAATCGTCTGGACTTCGAGGCCATGCTGGCCGCTTTAAAGGAAGTCCCCGAAGGCGACATCGTCCTGCTGCATGCCTGCTGCCATAATCCGACCGGTTTTGACCTGTCAGAGGCGCAGTGGCGAGAGATCCTGGACGTAGTCAAGTCTCGCGGACTGCTGCCGCTGATCGACTTTGCCTACCAGGGTTTTGGCGATGGCCTTGATCAGGATGCCTTTGGCGTTCGCCTTTTCGTTGAAGCACTCGACGAAATGCTGATCACAACGTCGTGCTCAAAAAACTTCGGCCTCTATCGTGAACGTACCGGCTCGCTGATGCTACTGGCCGCCGATACAGAGCAGATGCAAAATGTTCGCACCCAGGTCGCCATTGCCGCTCGCGAAAATTACTCCACGCCACCTTCGCATGGCGCTGCGGTCGTCGCCGAGATTCTGAGCTCTCAGGCACTGACCGACGAGTGGAAACAGGAACTGGCCGACATGCGCGGGCGTATCAATGGTCTGCGCAGCGATTTCGTGGCCGCTTTCCGTCCACACGGCCTTGAAGAGCACTTTGCCTTCATCGCCGAGCAGCGCGGCATGTTCTCCTACACCGGGCTGACTCACGAGCAGGTCAAGCGACTGCGTGATGAGTTCAGTATCTATATGGTGGGCTCCGGCCGTGCCAACATTGCCGGACTGTCTGAAAAGACGCTGGAGTACGTGGCCAACGCCATTGCGACCGTTGTGAAATAGCGCCTAGGCATCACCATTTGTTGAAACAAAAAAAAGCGAGCCATCCGGCTCGCTTTTTTATGTCTCCATGACTCAGGGCGAGACCGACTCCACCGTCTCTGCAGACGTATTCGGCTCGATCTGCACCGGCTCATCGCCCGCCTCGGATGAGGGAACAACGCCCCAGGCCGCCGCTGTGGACGAACTCATGGTGGCAGGCGTAGCGGTCGCTTTGGAGCGCTGCCACGTCTGGGACGCCGGCTCTGGCGGCAGTCGCCATGAAGATGAGACGATTTGATCAGAGCCCATCGCCTCCGCCCCCTGCGTGCTGGCCTGAAGCTGTCGCTGAAGGGCAGGATCACTCAGACGTTTGCGAAACTCCTGACGCGATATCTGACCATCACCATTTTCATCCAGCGTATTCCAGTGATCTCCCAGACCAAGGTGCTCAAGGTCCAGCGCACTCAGACCATCGCGAGGATCGGTATTGCCCTGATCAAAAAGCGCGTCGGCCTGCTGCACGCTGTCCGATGTGGCGCCTGCCTGTGTGGCATCGCCTTCCTGCGTCGAGTGCTGAGCGCACCCGGCCAGCATTGCCATCATGACAAATCCTGACAGCCGTTTGTGATACCCCATTGGCCCGCTGCGCATAAGCATCTCCGCACCATCGATCATGAAAGAGTACTAATACTATAAACACAATGAGGTCACGCTTCACGAAAGACGTTCTGAAGACTGCTCTACAGGAACGTCAGCCGGTGAGCGCCCCTTGTCTCCCAATATGCGACGATAACTCCACCAGGCCAGAACACCCGCCATCACATTGCCGATGGCAGCGCCGATGCCAAGACCCATGAAGCCGCCCAGCCAGGCGCCCAGGCTCAGACAGGGCAAATAGCAGACAAAAAGACGCATGAAAGAGACCGTTACCGCTCGGCGCGGCCAGCCAAGCGCATTACAAGCCGACACCACCAGCATACAGATCCCCAAAAAGGCATAGCTTGGCAGCATGAAATGCAAAAGCGTGGCCAGCATGCCACGCACTTCTTCGTTACCGGCCAGAAGCCCCGCCAGCGGCATGGCGACAGCACTCAATACGATGCCAAGCACCAGTTGCCACATCAGCACCACACGAGCGGCAAGGTTCATCAGCGCACGAATCTCCTGCCAGCGACCGGCGCCAAAGCTGCGGCCAAGCCAGGGTGGCAGAGACATGGTCAGCCCCAGCACGACCAGAATGACGAAGGTTTCCAGACGCGCTGCCAGCCCCCAGGCCGCCACTGCCGCCTCACCAAGCCTTGCCACGATGCCGGTCGCGGCCAGGGCCGATACCGCCGGCAACAGCTGCGAGGCCATGGCCGGAAGCGCAATGCCCATAAAGCGTGTCAACGAGGCGCCGGCTTCCTGACGAAGGCCTGTTCTGCTGAGCCAGTCACGCCGGGCAAGACTTCGTAGCAGCACCAAAAGGCCGATGACAAAGGCAATCAGCGTGGCCCATGCGGCACCTGCCAACCCCCAGCCATTGAAGGGGCCCACCCCAAAGATCAACACAGGGTCCAGCACAAGATTGATCAGACTGGTCAGCATCATCATGCGTCCGGGAAGCCGCGTTTCGCCATGAGCGCGAAAAAGGCTGTAACCCAGATACAGCAATGCCCCGACCCAGCTGGCCAGAAGCCACGGCCCCCAGTACTGATGGATCAGCACCAGCGTATCTGCATTGGCCCCCAGCAAACGGAAAATAATGGGTTCCATGAGCCAGAGCAGCAGCAGCAACGCAAGCATTGCGGCACTGCCTCCCAGCAGAACCAGACTGCCCAGACGACGTGCGCGAGCCGTTTCACCTGCCCCCAGCGCGCGTGAAATCATGGCCGCAATGGCAATGCCAAAACCGACCTGTACCCCAATGATGACCGTGGCGACAGGAAACGTGAATGACTGCGCCGCCAGCGGCTGGGTCCCAAGGCGGGCGATAAAAATACTATCGATCAGGTTGAAGCCCAAAAGCGCCATGACGCCCATGGCCATGGGCAGTGTCTGACGCCAGAGAGTTTTACCCATTTCTCGGGTTTGAGGCGATGCCACAGCACCTCCAGAGTTGATGGGATGAGAATGAATGCGGCGCGCAGTCTAACCTTATGCACAAAAAAAAGCAGGCAAGGCCTGCTTTTCGAGAGGATTACTTTCCGGCGACCTATCGGCCGCCGGAAGCAGCTGGATTACATGGAGGTCAGGATCTCGTAGCTGCTGTCCGAGCTTGAAGGGCTCTGGGTGGTATTGCCATCCACGACGAGCGTGTAATGACCGGCGGACAGCGTGCTGTCGATGTTGAAGTTGCCCTGCGCGTCGCTGGCGCTGCTGGCAACGACCTGTCCCTGCTGGTCCAGTACCATGGCATTCAGACGATAGGAGGCGTTGTGAGCGCCTGCCGAATGACGGCTGGCAAGCTGAACCTGACCGCCGTTTTCAACGTGAAAGTTGAAGCGCTGCGGAGCGCCCTGAGCGGCGTAATAGGTGCCGGTCAGACCATCGGCAGTGGCTACGGCAGAAGGCGACAGTGCATTGCTGCTGGTGTTCAGAGCTGAACCATTGTTGGCCTTCATGAACTGGCCTTCAGTAGTAGACGCCATGCTCTGCTGTGCCATCAGTGTGGTCAGCGAAAGTGCAGCGATCAGAAGTGTGCGTGTCATGTCATGTCCCTTTTCAGTGTGGTATATCTCGGA
This sequence comes from Kushneria marisflavi, assembly GCF_002157205.1. Classification (NCBI taxonomy): domain Bacteria; kingdom Pseudomonadati; phylum Pseudomonadota; class Gammaproteobacteria; order Oceanospirillales; family Halomonadaceae; genus Kushneria; species Kushneria marisflavi. The sequence continues at coordinate 330,931 of NZ_CP021358.1, forward strand.
GCTGTTTTTGTCAGCGCCCGTATCGATAGATATATTCTCCACCTGAAAGCACTTCTGATCGATGCACTCTATAACAACTTTATGTTGCAAAAAATGCAACATTCGAGCCGGGAGACGTGTTTCCCATGGATCTGTCCAGCCGCCTGTTACTGCTTGCCGAAGTGGTCGATGCCGGAAGCTTCACGCGTGCCGCCGATCTGCGCCACGTTGACCGCTCTGTCATCTCGCGCCAGATCGGGCAGCTGGAAAAGGAGCTTGAGGTACGACTTTTCAACCGCTCGACCCGGGTGGTGCATCTCACGGACGTCGGCCGTGAAATCTACCAGCGCGCCCTGCGGCTGCGCACCGCCATGGAAGATGCCCGGCACGTGGCAGAAGCCTATCACAGCGAACCACGAGGCGTACTGCGCATCAATGCGCCAACGGACTTTGGTCGACGCTACGTGGCCCCCGCCGTGGGTCTTTTCATGAGACGCTTTAATGAGATGCAGGTCGAGTTGCAGTTCGACAATGCCTACGTCGATGTCATCGCCGGCGGTTATGATCTGGTCATTCGCATCAGCGAGCCCAGGGATTCATCACTGATTGCGCGGCCGCTGGCAAGCAACCATCGAGTCATCAGCGCCAGTCCCGAATTCATTCAAAAATACGGCCTGCCTGAAAGCGTTGAAGATCTGCTGAAGCTACCGGCGGTGACCTACTCACGCGACGACCTGACGCTCGACTATCTCCACTATTACGACGAGAGCAACACGATCGTGCGTGGGGCTTTCAACTCGCACTTTCGGACCAACGAACCTGAGGTCATGGTCAGAGCCATGCTGGTAGGGCTTTGCTATGGCGTAATGTCAGCTTTCATGCTCGAAGAGCCCTTTCGGGAAGGCAAACTGTTTCCGCTGCTGCCAGAGTTGCGACTGGCGCCGAGCCCCGATATTTACATGGTCTACCCCCACCGAGAGTTTCTCTCTCTCAAGACCCGACGCTTTATCGAATGTCTGCAGGAAATCGTGGGAGAGCCGCCCGTATGGGAGCGCAATATGCCGCGTATCAATATGCTGCAGGGCTATGACCCGATGGCCTGAGTACGAACAAAACGGACGGCAAAGCGTTGCAAGGGCTCCAGAACATGCCTGAAGCCCTGATACCAACGGGTTTATAGTGCGTCCAGTCCTCGCGAGAGATCCCGCTTGATATCCTCGAGATGCTCAAGACCGACCGCAATACGAATCAACCCTTCCGTGATGCCCGCCGTGTCACGTTGTTCATCACTGAGCCGACCATGCGTAGTGGTTGCCGGATGCGTGATAGTGGTCTTTAGATCGCCCAGATTGCCGGTAATCGACAGAAGTTGCGTGGCATCAATCACGGACCAGGCCCCTTCACGACCGCCCTTCACTTCCACGCCCAGCACGGCCCCAAAACCGCTTTGTTGACGAGCGGCCAGCGCGTGCTGCGGGTGCGAGGTCAGGCCGCTATAATGGACCCGCTCTACGCCCGGATGCGCTTCGAGCCACTGTGCCAGCGCCAGCGCATTGTCACAGTGCGCCCGCATACGAAGCCCCAGGGTTTCCAGGCCCTTGGTAAATATCCAGGCGTTGAAGGGGCTCATGCTGGGACCACAGGTTCGCACAACCCCATGCACTTCCCGGACCAGATCGGCACGACCGGCCACTGCCCCACCGATGGCACGCCCCTGCCCGTCCAGATATTTGGTGGCCGAATGGATCACCAGATCAGCGCCATGCTCGATCGGTCGCAACAGCGCCGGCGTACAAAAGCAGTTATCGATCGCAAGCCATGCCCCATGATCATGCGCGATATCAGCCAGCGCGCGGATATCGGCGATCTCCGACAGCGGGTTGGACGGCGTCTCGGCAAATAAAAGCTTCGTACGCGACGTCATGGCCGCCTTCCAGCTTTCCAGGTCGGAAAGCTCTACAAAATGGGTGACCACACCAAACTTGCCAAAGTATTTGGCAAACAGACTGACCGTCGAGCCAAACAGTGATCTGGAGGCCACAATCTCGTCACCGGCTTCCAGAAGGCCCAGCACGGTCGACATGATGGCCGCCATGCCCGACGAGGTGGCCACACAGGCCTCAGCCCCTTCCATGGCTGCCAGACGTGCTTCAAAGGTCTGGACACTGGGGTTGGTAAAACGCGAATAGACATTGCCCGGCGACTCGCCGGAAAACTTGGCAGCAGCTTCAGCAGCGCTTTCGTAGACAAAGCTCGAAGTAGGAAAGATCGGTTCGCTGTGTTCCTGCTCATGGGTACGCTGATGGCCGGCTCGAATGGCCAGTGTATCCGGATGCAGATGATCGCCCTGGGCGTCTTTTTCAAACATGATGGCTTCCTTGAATGGTCGAAGACCGTGACGTCATTTAAAAATGCCCGGGACCGCGCGGCCCGTCATCATCATGAACAAAATGACCGGGCGCATGGCCCGGTCATTCAATGAATACCCTTTAGCGATATCCTACCCTGCCGCGGGCACGGGAATCAGTCAACTTCCTCGACATCATTATGCAGGTCTACCTGCGCATGACCGCCGCTGGACTGCTGTTTGGCGGCATCGCTACGCGCGATTTCGAGCCGGGCCAGGTAGTCCGGATCGATATCCCCCGTGACATAGCAGCCATCAAAGACCGAGCAATCAAACTCGGAAATCCCCGGATTGATTTCCCTGACCGCCTCCTTGAGATCATCAAGGTCCTGATAGACCAGCCGGTCGGCGCCGATCAACTCGGCCACATCGTCGGTCGTGCGATCAAAGGCAATCAGCTCCATGGCCACCGGCATGTCGATCCCGTAGACATTGGGATAGCGTACGGCAGGCGCAGCAGACGCGAAATAGACATTTTTGGCGCCGGCCTCGCGAGCCATCTGAATGATTTCATTGCAGGTCGTGCCCCGCACGATGGAATCATCGACCAGCAGAACATTCTTGCCGGCAAACTCGATATCGATGGCATTGAGCTTTTGTCGAACCGACTTCTGACGCTGCGTCTGCCCTGGCATGATGAAGGTCCGCCCGATGTAGCGGTTCTTCATGAAGCCTTCGCGATACGCCACGTTCAGATGCAGTGCCAGTTCCAGCGCAGCCGTACGACTGGTATCGGGAATGGGGATGACGACGTCAATATCATGTTCGGACCACTCACGCTTGATCTTCTCGGCAAGCTTTTGCCCCATGCGCATGCGTGTGGCATAGACATTGGCACCGTCGATGATCGAGTCCGGACGAGACAGATAAACGTATTCAAAAATGCAGGGCGTCAGCCGGGCGTTTTCAACGCACTGCTGCGTATGCAGATTGCGCGCCATATCGATGTAGAGCGCCTCGCCCGGTGCCAGATCACGGATCAGCTCAAAGCCTGCTACATCCAGTGCCACCGACTCGGACGCAATCATGTACTCCGGGCCTTCCGGCGTATCGCGACGACCAAAGACCACCGGACGGATGCCGTGCGGGTCGCGAAAGGCGACCAGCCCCTTGCCATTAATAATCGATACCGCCGCATAGCCGCCCTTGCAGCGACGATGCACCCGGCGAATGGCATCGAAAATATCTTCGGCTTCCAGCTGGTGCCCCTGCTTGCCAAGCTCATGGGCAAAGACGTTGAGCAGCACCTCTGAATCCGAACTGGTATTGATGTGGCGCAGATCGGCGTTGAACAGCTCCGCCACGAGTTGTTCGGAATTGGTCAGATTGCCGTTGTGAACCAGCGCAATGCCGTAGGGAGAATTGACGTAAAAGGGCTGGGACTCCGATTCGCTGGCAGAGCCGGCGGTCGGATAGCGCACATGACCGATGCCAATATTGCCCTTGAGTCTTTTCATGTGACGCGTATGAAAGACGTCGCGCACCAGACCATTGCTTTTACGCAGCAAAAAGCGCCCGTTATCCCAGGTCATCATGCCGGCAGCGTCCTGGCCCCGGTGCTGTTGCACCGTCAGCGCATCATAGACTGCTTGGTTTACCATCGAATTGGCCATCAGGCCCACGATACCGCACATGCGTTACATCCTCGCTGTCGGTGATTGCCGACGTGTTGTCGGCCGTACTGATCGCTTGATCATTGCGACATCTGCCGTGGCAGATGCCCTTGCAGTTCACGAGCGCGCTGCGATGCTTCATCCATGAGGGACTGATCCCTGTCGAGCTGCTGATACTGGCGAATGGCCAGATCCCGCCCCTGCTCGACCCAGGGTAAAAATGTCGACTGTTGCCAGTCAGTGGTCTGACTCAACGGTGTCAAACCGACCACCGCCACGATCACGACAAGGACAAGACCGCCGCGCAAAAAACCAAAGGCGGCCCCCAGGAGACGATTGAAAAACCCCATCCCCACCCACTCGATCATGGCGTGCAACAACCTGATGACCATGTTGGCTACCAGCAGCACGACAAATACCACCAGCACAAAGCCGATCACCAATCGAATTTGTTGACTGTCGATATAGTCTGCGAAAAGACCGGCAGCCGGCGCTGCCAGGGCTCGGGCCGTAAGTAGCGCGGCCACCCAGGCCGCCAGCCCCAGCCCTTCACGGATAAAGCCACGCGCAAACCCCGAGAGAACGGAGAACCCCAGAATGATGACAAATGCCCAGTCGATCCAGGTCCAGCTCACTGACCACCTTCGCGGCGAACAATCAGCCCCTTGATGTTGGCCTTTTCCTGCAACTCGGCGCGCGCGCGTTCACTCTCTTCGGTAGAGCTGAACGGCCCGACATAGACCGTGTTGAGCTCGCCACGCGGCTGCTGGTAGGCAGAAAAGCCCTGCGATTTGAGCTGCTGGATTAGTCGGTCAGCGTTACCGGGCTGACCGAAACTGCCCGCCTGAACGGCCCAGCCACCACTTCCGGAAGGCTGTGAGGCGCTATGACTATTTCGATTGGCAGCCGCCATGATCGGGTCTCCCGAGGAGTCATCGCTGCGGGCCGGTGTCTGGCGCTGAGTGCTGCCGGCGCTGCTGTCCCGGGAGGCTGTGGAAGGCCTGCTCGCACTTGTTGCAGCACTCGTGCTGCCGCCATTGCCACGCGCAGCAGCACTGTCACGCGAGCTCGAAGAGGACGACGCACTACGGGCCGGGGTCTGCGATGATGACGTCTCGCGCTCACGGTCCGGAAAAAGCTGGTTGCTCTGGCTGGCCTGACCGGAGCGCTCATCAGTGTTATCAGTGCTGATGTCGTCATTGGTCGCGACATCGTTTTCACTGGACAGCGGCGACTGCGGCTCGGCCACATCGGGCTGTGACATTTCGATGGGCTGTTCGATGATCACCGATGAATCGTCGCTGCTCTTTTCATCATCACTTGAACCACCAAACAGGATGGGCAGCAGGATCAGGGCCAGTGCCACAATAATGACGATACCGCTGATGCGCTCACGCATGCCGTATTTCATGCGACTCTCTCCTTGTTACGCGGTTCCCTCGCCCCTTTCGAGCCGAGCCAGAGCTTCTGCCACGGTAAAAAAGGAGCCGCAAACCAGTACGTCATCATGTTGTGAATGTTGTTCGAGCCAGTCGATGCCCGCTTCAGGGCCGTCAACCACGGCAAGGACTTGCCCACCACGTGCGCGAATAATCTCGGCCAGTGCTTCACCGGGGCGCGCGCGCGCGCCCGACAGTGTCACCGCCAGCCAGTCATCGACAACCGGCCAGAGGGCATCGATCACGCCTTCGGCATCCTTGTCCCCAAGCATGCCCAAAAGCGCCACGCGCCGGCCCACAGGCCGCTGAGCAAGCTGACTTGCCACGTAGTTCGCTGCATGGGGGTTGTGCGCCACATCCAGGCAGTAGCGCCCGATGCGCTGCATCCTTCCCGACAGTCGAATGCCGGAAAAGGCCTGTTCAAGCTTTTCGGCTTCAAGCGATAGACCAAGCGCGACGAGTGCCGTTAGTGCACTGGCAGCGTTATCCAGCGGCAGTCCGGGGTCGGGAAGCGACCAACCCCCGGCGTCTGCCGCCTCGCTCGGTCGCTGCCACTGCCAGCGACCTGTTTCGGCATGCTGCCAGTCAAAATCCTGACCCAGCACCAGACAGCGGGAAACCGGCAGTGCCTTGGCATGCGCCGCGACGGTTTTGACCATCTGTCGACTGCCCAGCACCGCCGGCCGGCCGGCGCGCAGGATACCGGCCTTCTCGGCACCGATTTTTTCGATATCGGTCCCCAGAAAATCGGCATGATCCAACGCCACACTGGTCACGATGCCGACATCGGCATCAATGATATTGGTGGCATCCAGCTGCCCACCCAGCCCGACTTCAAGGATGGCCATGTCCGGCGCACGGTCACGGATAATGACCAGTGCTGCCAGCGTACCCATCTCGAAGTAGGTCAGCCCAGTATCCTCGCGGACGGCATCGATACGCTCAAAGGCATCGATCAGGGCATCATCGCCAACCTCGGCACCGTCAAAAAGAAGGCGTTCGTTATAGCGCAGCAGATGCGGCGAGGTGTAGCAGGCCGTACTCAGCCCATGAGCACGCGCCACGGCTTCCAGCATGGCAACGGTTGAGCCCTTGCCATTGGTGCCGGCCACGGTCACGACCTGCCGGGCAATGGGACGGGATAAAAGCCCCAGCCGTTCGGCCACGACGCGAATACGCTCAAGCCCCAGGTCAATGGCGATCGGGTGCAGCTTTTCCAGGTGGGCCAGCCACTGTGTCAGTGTGCGAGACATGATGATCAGCGCGCATTTTCGGCGCTGTACGGTGTCCCATCATCACCTTCCACGTCCTCCAGCATGGTGACGGCAGGCTCCGAGGGGCGATCGGTCAGCGTGCGCAGGATACGTCCCAGACGCGTACGCATTTCGCTGCGATGGATGATCATGTCAACCGTCCCGTGCTCCAGCAGGAATTCGCTGCGCTGGAAGCCTTCGGGCAGCTTTTCACGTACGGTCTGCTCGATAACGCGCGGGCCGGCAAAGCCGATCAGGGCATTGGGTTCGGCGACATTCAGATCGCCCAGCATGGCCAGTGAGGCCGATACGCCGCCAAAGACCGGGTCAGTAAGCACTGAGATATACGGAACACCGGCACCGCTGAGACGCTCCAGTGCCGCCGAGGTCTTGGCCATCTGCATCAGCGAGAACAGGGCTTCCTGCATGCGCGCACCACCAGAGGCAGCAAAGCAGACCAGCGGACGCTTCTCTTCACGGGCAATCGTGGCTGCGCGAACAAATTTCTCGCCCACGACGCTGCCCATGGAGCCGCCCATGAATTCGAATTCGAACGCTACGGCCACCACCGGCAGGCCATCCAGCGTTCCCTTCATGACGATCAGGGCATCCTTTTCTTCAGTGGCCTTCTGTGCACCGGCCAGACGATCCTTGTACTTCTTGGAATCGCGGAACTTGAGTCGATCTACCGGTTCGAGCTGAGCCGCGACTTCCTCACGTCCCTCACTGTCAAGGAACCAGGAAAGACGACGACGCGCGTTCAGGCGCAGATGGTGATCACACTTGGGGCAGACATTGTGATGCCGCTCAAGCTCGGGCCGATAAAGGACAGCCTCACAATTGGGACATTTGCGCCACAGGCCGTCGGGGATGTTGTTGCGACGATCGGTACGGGCAGTACGCCCCATTGAAGGAACAATCTTGTCGAGCCAGCTCATCGAGAAAGGGCTTCCATATCGTTGATGGTCAGTCTTTTAAAATGGGCGCGCCGAAAAAACTCGTGGCGCATGGCCCCATTATCAATCATCGGCGGTAGTGAGGGCCAGCCCGGCGTGCATCTCTACCCTGCATCATTCTTTTCCACCGCCTTGAAGCGTCAGCGTGTCGCAGGCGTGACGTCTGCTGTCTGCACGCCGCCGATAAAGGCCTGGATCAGATCATGATCCTTCACTCCGGCGCTGGCTTCCACCCCTCCAGAGACGTCTACACCGTAAGGCGTAACCTGATGAACGGCTTGTACGATGTTCTCCGGGGAAAGCCCACCCGCCAGAATGACCGGCAGCGCCAGATCTGCCGGAACACGTGACCAGTCAAAGACCTCGCCAGTACCCCCGGGAACGCCCGGGCGGTACGCATCCAGCAGCAGGCCGCGCGCGCGATGGTAGCGGCTGGCCTGCTCATGAAGATCGATATCATCGCGCATGCGAAGCGCCTTGAGCCAGCTCATGCCATAAAGCTCGCAGGCCTCGGGCGGTTCCTCACCATGAAACTGCAGCATGTCGAGCCAGGGGGCACATTCGGCGATCAAATCAGGGGCCTGATCGACAAAAAGCCCGACCCGTGTCACAAACGGTGGCACCCGGGCACTGAGCTGTTCAAGGCGCTCGGGCGTCAGCGCCCGCTTGCTGCCGGGCCACATGACAAATCCCAACGCATCGACCCCGGCTTTGACAGCGGCATCAATATCCGCCTCGCGGGTCAGTCCACAAATCTTGATTCGGGTTCGCATTTACAGATGTCCTGCCGGTTCACCACGATAGACCGGACGCTGATAGTTCGAGACAGGCAGCGTACGCTCACCGGTCCATTCACCGCTGAAGTAAAGCTCTGCAGGCCCCAGCGGCTCGACCGGTAAATTGAAACGTGAATCATAGTACACGTCCACGAAATGCAGGCCCTGCGCCGGAGCCGTGGCCTCGGAAAGCGTCCGATCCCGGCCTTCCAGAATCTCACGCGTGCGCGACACTTCGCGACGCCCGTCACCAACGGTCAGCAACACACCGGCAATGTTACGTACCATGTGATGTAAAAAGGCGTTGGCCTGGATGTCGATAACGACCAGCGGCCCGACCCGTGTGACCTCGACAAAATGAACATGGCGCCAGGGCGTACTGGACTGACAGCCAGCAGCACGATAACCGGAAAAATCGTGCTCGCCGACCAGTACCTGCGCCGCTTCATGCATGCGCCGCTCATCCAGTGGCGTGCGATGCCAGGTCATGTGCTCGGCATCAAGCGCTGGGGGCACCGGCTGATTGAGAATCACATAGCGATAGCGGCGGGCAAGGCTTGAAAAACGAGCATGAAAATCATGCGGCATGACACGTGCCCAGCGCACCGACATGTCACGCGGCAAATGTACGTTCGTTCCCATGACCCAGGCCTTTAACGCGCGCGCACTGTCTGTATCGAAATGCACGATCTGACGGGTCGCATGGACGCCGCTGTCGGTACGGCCACTGCACATGACCTCGATGGGCGATTGTGCGATGCGGGAAAGTGCCGTTTCGAGGGAGGCCTGAAGAGATGGACCATGACTCAGGCGCTGCCAGCCCTGATAGGCCGTGCCACGATACTCAAGGCCCAGCGCGATTCGACCGCTGACGCGCTCGTTTTCATCCATTCGTGTAAAAAGGGACATGTGACTCGGTAATGCAGGGGTACCCGGCCATGACATCGCATGTCTCCCGGCCGGGCACCCTCATATAAGGGATTGAAGGATCGATATCGCCCCGGCTCGTCAACGATGACGGTGGGGAGAATCTGCATCGGGGCGCTCATTATCCGTATCGCCACCCTCAAATGCCACCTCTTCCAGCGCCCACCCCTGAGGAAAGACAGCACCAGGGGTGGCAGGCAGATTCACGCGGTTACCTGACCGGGGATCGGACATGTCCCATTCGATAGCATCAGAAGGCGCATCGCGATCCGGAAAGGACGATAAGGTCCACGCCGGAGCAAGCGTCGGCGAAGGATCAGACGAGGGCATCGATGCCCCCTGACGGGCCTGGTCATCGTCTGCGCTATCGCAGGCATCCTGGCGCTCGGACATTGCCTCCAGTGCGGCCAGCGCCTGTATCAATTGAGCATCCCCGGGATACTGCGCAAGTCCCTCCCTGAGCATGGTGATGGCATGCTCACGTCGTCCATGGCGTTGAAATACCTCGGCTTCTGCGCAGATGGCTTCGACCTGCGCGCGATGCGCCGACCATGCCTCATCATATTCGTGGAGATCACTTCTCTCTGGAGCATCGTCCTCCCCCCCATCAGCAGCGGCCGTGCCTTCAAAAGGCGCCGTAGCCCCTGGTGTGGAAGAAAGCTCCTGAGCGCTGACCAGCCGGTAACGGCGCTGCCGCCAGCGACGTACCCCGGCCCATGCCCCTGCCAGTATTAAAAGGACCGCCGCGAGTACCCAGGTCCAGACAAAGCTGGTGTGGCGGCCGGCGCCGTTATCGAGCATGTGGGCTGCCGTTTGAGACGACACCGCTGATGGCACGGTTTCGGCCCGAGGCACTTGCGAGGCAACGGTATCGGCCGCCAGCACCTGCTGATCAAGCTGATCCAGACGGCTTTCCAGCGCCTGCTGTCGCTGCGTCAGCGCCGCCAGCTCAGCGGTATCATCGGGCCTATCGTTGACAGGAGCTGCATTGAGGGACAATGCCCTGAGCGATGCCAGATCCGTTGCCAGTGCCGTCTGAGCGTCAAGGCTTGCGCGCAGTTGCTGCTCAAGACGATCAATTTTTTCCTCCAGAGCCGAAAGACGCTGATCGTCCCGCGCAGATGACTCCGAAGACGTCGCCTGCCGATCCGCCTCCGGATCGCGCCGTAGATTACTTGATGCCGGCACTCGAGTACGCGCTACCGGCCCATAGGCGGGTTTCCCGGCAGTCGGCACCTCACCGGCGCCAGAGGCTTCCGCAGTGGGCAGTAATGTCAGTTGAGGTGTTAACTCCCCCTCTGGCCAGCGAAGCGTGAGCACCACATCCAGCCAGGGGGTATCGAGTGCGCGACTGCCCCGCAGGTCCAGGTACAGGTGACCCGGCGTCCCGTCGACGGCCAGGCGCAGAGTATCCGTATCGGCCGTTCGGGTGACATTCATGGCCTGCCAGCGCGCACTGTCTGCAAGCGTGACGCGAATATCATCGGCCCGCAGCGTTCCGGTATCCAGCAGCGCCACGCGTGCTCTCAGGGGTTCGTTGAACCCGGACATGACTTGAGGCGCGGCAATGCCCACGGCATGAGAGGCCATGGTCCATGACATCAATAACATGCCCAGCAGGTAGCCTCTTGAACGCAAACGACAGGGTCGTTCGGCCATCATGTTCTCCCGTCACTCTTTCCAGAGCCATCAATGAAAAAGGGCGCCTCGATGAGGCGCCCCATGGTGCATAACGATGATGGTGCGTCAGTGACGCTCGACCAGAAGCGCCAGCATGCGGCGCAGTGGCTCGGCCGCGCCCCACAGCAGCTGATCGCCGACCGTAAAGGCCGAGAGATACTCACCGCCCATGGCCATCTTGCGTAGACGGCCCACCGGTACATCAAGCGTTCCGGTGACGGCTGCCGGCGTCAGACGCGCCAGTGTCGCATCCTTGTCGTTGGGTACCACACTGACCCAGTCGTTATGACGTGCAATTCGATCCTCGATCTCGTCTATCGGCACATCGCGCGTCAACTTGATCGTGAAGGCCTGAGCGTGAGAGCGCATCGAACCGACGCGAACGCACAGACCGTCGACCGGCACGGTATTGGGCGCCATGCCGAGAATCTTGTTGCTCTCGACGCCACCCTTCCACTCTTCCTTGCTCTGACCGTTGTCCAGTTTCTTGTCGATCCACGGCAGAAGACTGCCGCCCAGCGGTGCACCAAACTGATCGATGGGGAAGTCACTACCACGCATGGTCTCAATGACCTTGCGATCGATGTCCAGAATGGCCGAGGCGGGATCATCCAGCTCGGCGCGAGCCGCATTGCCTACCATCGACATCTGGTTGAGCAGCTCACGCATGTTCTGCGCTCCGGCACCGGAGGCTGCCTGATAGCTCATGGAGGTCATCCACTCGATGAGCCCGGCCTCATACAGGCCACCCAGCCCCATCAGCATCAGGCTGACCGTGCAGTTGCCGCCGGCAAACGTCTTGAACCCCTCATCCAGGCGCTGATCAATCACCTTGCGATTGACCGGATCCAGTACGATCACCGTATCATCAGCCATGCGCAGGGTGCTGGCAGCATCGATCCAGTAGCCCTTCCAGCCGGACTCACGAAGCCTTGAATACACCTCGCCGGTGTAATCGCCGCCCTGGCAGGTCACGATGACATCCAGCTCGGCCAGCGCCTGGATATCAAAGGCATCCTTGAGCGGCGGCACTTCCACGCCAACGTCCGGGCCGGGCTTGCCCGCCTGAGACGTGGTGAAAAAGATGGGCTCGATATGCTTGAAGCCGTCCTCTTCGAGCATGCGCTGCAGCAGTACGGAACCCACCATACCGCGCCAGCCAACAAATCCGGTTCTCAACATCTTGTGTTCCCCTGTTGTGATAAGTGATGGATACCTGTTTCGTTCGACTCGCGCTGCGCCTCGATCGCCTGCTCAAGGCGTGGGTGCAGGCGTGCCATTTCCAGACTGTCCAGATAGCGGCCATGGCCAAAGGATATACCGCGACTCAGGCCCTCTCTAACGAAGCCGTGTCGCTCGTAAAGATCGATCGCCCGATGGTTGTGGCTATAGACTCCAAGGCTCAACCGGGTCACATTCAACCAGTTGTCTGCCAGATCAATGGCCGCTCTTAAAAGCTGACTGCCGATCCCCTGACCGGCGTAGTCGGGATGCACGGCAAGCCCGATCGTTCGAACATGCGCCACGCGCGCCGAGGCGGCAACCGGATGCAGTCCGATCAGTCCCAGCAGCGCCTCAGGCGTTTCGGGATGGCAGGCGGCGAGCATGTGGTGACCGTGATCCATGCGTTCAAGGCGCTGCTGCCAATCGGATAGCGAGCTGAACGGCAGCTGCAGCGTGTTGGGAAAAACGTCGTCATGATTGAACATATGACAGACGGCCTCGGCATCTGCCATGCTGGCCTGACGAATCAACCAGCGCTGTCTTTCCCTCTTCCCTGACATGCCCCCTCCGTTATCCACGTGCCTACCGGTTTTCAGTCTACCACCCGCGCCGCGCATGACCAGCCGCATTACCCATCGTGTGAAGAGGCCCGACAGGACGGCAAGACAAAACGGCAGCGAACCGTTACGTTCGCTGCCGTCAAGAGGTGCCCTGCATGTTTTAAAGGCACCCGGTTACCTGCCTACACAACCCGGCTCAGATGCTGGCCTCAAACGCCGCCACCACAGCGTCTCCCATCTCTTCGGTCGTGACCTGACGCGTGCCGTCATAGGCGATGTCTGCCGTACGCAGGTTCTGATCCAGCACAGCCCCCACGGCCCGCTCGATACGATCGGCCAGCGCCGGGGCGTCCAGTGAATAGCGCAGCATCATGGCCACCGACAAAATGGTCGCCAGCGGGTTGGCCAGGCCCTGGCCGGCGATGTCCGGCGCGCTGCCGTGGCAGGGCTCGAACATGCCCTGACCGCTCTCATTGAGCGAGGCCGACGGCAGCATGCCGATCGAGCCGGTCAGCATGGCAGCAGCATCGGAGAGAATATCGCCAAACATGTTGCCGGTGACGATGACATCGAACTGCTTGGGCGCACGCACCAGCTGCATGGCGGCGTTGTCCACGTACATGTGCGACAGCTCGACATCCGGATATTCGGGCGCCAGCTCGTTCATGATATCGCGCCACAGGATGGTCACTTCCAGCACATTGGCCTTGTCGACGCTGCAGAGCTTCTTGTTGCGCTTTTGCGCCATTTCAAACGCCACCCGGCCGATACGACGAATCTCGTGCTCGTCATAGATATAGGTGTTGTAGCCGTAGCGCGTGCCGTCTTCACGGGTCTCGCGACCGCGTGGCTGACCGAAGTAAATGCCACCGGTCAGCTCGCGCACAATCATGATATCAAGGCCTGAGACCACTTCCGGCTTGAGACTCGAGGCCTCGACCAGCTGCGGATACAAAAGCGCCGGACGCAGATTGCCAAAAAGGTTCAGCTCCTTGCGAAGGGCCAGCAGTCCCTTTTCCGGACGGTTGGCAATATCGGGCATGGTGTCCCACTTCGGTCCGCCCACGGCGCCCAGCAAAATGGCATCCGACGCCTTTGCCTTCTCAAGCGTCTCGGCCGCCAGCGGCACGCCGGAACGATCGATCTCGGCACCACCGACCGGGGCCTCCTCGATGTCGATATCAAGACCGGCCTCACGACAGGCTTCGAGCACGCGGCGCGCCTGACGGGTAATTTCGGGGCCGATACCATCGCCCGGCAGTACCAGAATCTTCTTGCTCATGCGTTTTCCTTAAAATGGCGCTCTGATCGCCCAAAGCACCAGCATATCGGTAGTGAACGATCCATCATCGGTGATCTCGAAAGCATCACGCACTTCCTGACCGACCTGTCCCTGAAGGTGCAAAATTGCATCGCGCATCACATCAGGTGTGCGCATGCGCGCAATCCATGTCTCGAAATCCAGTTTTAGACGCTGACGCGTGCTGGATGTCACGACAAGCCCGGCCTCGCCGACCATTTGCGCCCATTCGCTCGGGGTGTAATCACGAACATGGCTGGTGTCGCGCAGCATTTCGATCGTTTGCAGAAAACTATCGAAAAGCGGCTGCTCCGAGGCGGTCACATCAATAAACGCCGCCACGCCACCAGGCTTCAGGACACGCCTGGCTTCACGCAGCGCCAGCCCGACATCGCGCCAGTGATGGGCAGAGAAGCGACTGCACACCATATCAAAGCTGCCATCGGCAAAGGGCAGCGATTCGGCAACGCCCTGTACCGTACGGATGTTGTTCAGCCCCCGCTCTGAAGCCGCACCGGCCACCACTTCAAGCATCCGTGGCGACAGGTCATAGGCGACCACCTCGTCAACCAGATCGGACACCCTGAAGCTCACATGACCGGCGCCACAGCCAAGATCGAGCACGCGCGCATGGCCCATGTCTCTGAGATACTCACGCAGCTGGGCAAACTCCTGCCCCTCGGCGTGAACGTGACTGCTCAGATAGGCAGCGGCCTGCTCGCCGAACTGGCGCTCGACGACGGCGCTGTGATCCTTCGAGCGCGTCTCATGCATCACGAAACAGCCACGGCTGAGCCGCGCGATGATGAGTTTCAAACGCGCGGATGGCCTCGCTGTTATCGGTCAGCGTCAGGCCGATATCATCAAGGCCGTTTTCGAGGCAGTACTTGCGAAACGGATCGACGTCGAACTCGATGGCCTCACCCTCCGGCGTCATGATCTTCTGCTCGATCAGATCGACATCCAGACGATAGCCCGGGTTCTGCTCAACGGCCTTGAACAGTCGATCCACCGTGGCTTCATCCAGCTGGATCAGCAACAGGCCGTTCTTGAAAGCATTGTTGAAGAAGATATCGGCAAAGCTCGGCGCGATGATGACGCGAAAGCCGAAGTCTTCCAGCGCCCAGGGGGCGTGTTCACGGGAGCTGCCGCAACCAAAGTTCTTTCGTGCCAGCAAAACGCTGGCACCTTCATAACGCGGCTGATTAAGCACGAAATCCGGATTGACTGGCCGGTTCGAGCAGTCCTGTCCCGGGTAGCCCTCGTCGAGATAGCGCAGCTCATCAAAAAGATTGGGGCCAAAGCCGGTGCGCTTGATCGACTTGAGAAACTGCTTGGGAATGATCAGGTCGGTATCGACATTGGCACGATCCAGCGGCGCAACCAGACCCTTTTGACGGATAAAGGCTTTCATGGTGTTTTCCTTGAAAATGGCGTGGACGAGCGCTTAAAGCCCGGCAGCGCGCCTGGCAGGCGCAGGGGTGTCGACAAACTCGCGAACATCGACGAAGTGACCGGCCACGGCCGCAGCGGCCGCCATCGCCGGGCTGACCAGATGCGTCCGTCCGCCATAGCCCTGACGTCCTTCGAAATTACGGTTCGAGGTCGAGGCGCAGTGCTCGCCTGCTCCCAGCTTGTCGGCGTTCATGGCCAAACACATGGAACAGCCCGCCTCCCGCCATTCAAATCCGGCGTCAATGAATACCTGATCCAGCCCCTCCTGCTCGGCCTGACGCTTCACCAGACCGGAGCCCGGAACCACCATGGCCTGCTTGAGCGTGCCGGCCACTTGGCGCCCCTTGACCACGGCGGCGGCCGCGCGCAGATCCTCTATACGGGCATTGGTGCACGAACCGATGAACACGCGATCAAGCTGAATGTCGGTGATCTTCTGCCCGGCGTGCAGCCCCATGTATTCCAGCGCACGAGTAATGCCGCGACGCGTGGTCTCATCCGTGGCCTGCGCCGGGTCAGGCACGCAGTCATGAATGCCCACGACCATTTCAGGGCTGGTCCCCCAGCTGACCTGCGGCTCGATGGCGGCAGCGTCCAGCGTAACGACCTTGTCGAAAACGGCGTCATCGTCGGAGACCAGCGAACGCCAGCTCTCGACGGCGGCGTCCCACTGCTCGGGCGTGGGCGCAAAGGGACGTCCCTTGACGTAATTGATGGTGGTGTCATCGACCGCCACCAGCCCGACGCGAGCCCCCGCCTCGATGGCCATGTTGCAGATCGTCATGCGGCCTTCCATGGAGAGATCACGGATGGCGCTGCCGGCAAATTCGATGGCACAGCCGGTGCCTCCTGCCGTGCCGATCTCGCCGATAATGGCCAGCACGATGTCCTTGGCGGTGACATGAGGCCCAAGCTGACCTTCAACACGCACCTGCATGTTCTTCATCTTGCGCTGGATCAGACACTGCGTGGCCAGCACGTGCTCGACTTCGGAAGTACCGATGCCATGCGCCAGTGCGCCGAAGGCGCCGTGAGTGGCGGTATGGGAGTCACCGCACACCACGGTCATGCCCGGCAATGTCGCACCCTGCTCCGGGCCAATGATGTGCACGATCCCCTGACGGACATCGTTGATGCCGAAGGTCTCGATGCCAAAGCTTGTGGTGTTGTCATCCAGCGTCTGGACCTGAATGCGCGAGACATTGTCCTCGATGCCTTCGATCCCGGCACTGCGTTCTTTAAGAGAGGTCGGCACATTGTGGTCAGCCGTGGCGATGTTGGCATCGATGCGCCAGGGACGACGATTGGCCAAGCGCAGCCCTTCAAAGGCCTGTGGCGAGGTCACCTCATGGAGCAGATGACGATCGATATAGATCAGTGAAGTGCCGTCATCGCGGCTGGATACCAGATGCGATGCCCAGAGCTTGTCATAAAGCGTCTGTCCTGCCATGTCGTCTCTCCTTGCGCCAGAGGCGCGTTCACGGTCCGTGATGTTTGAGGCTCTTGTGATGTGGCCCATTGACACCTGTCTGGCGTCTACACTACGCCGCGATATACCATGAAAGCAATTCATCCTATTCATGGCATGCATTCCTGAGAGGAATCGATGGAAACCGAAAGCCTGCGTGCCTTTGTGGCCGTGGCCGAATGCGGCTCGTTTTCGCTGGCCGCCGAGCAGATCTACCTGACCCAGTCAGCAGTGAGCAAACGCATTGCCACACTCGAGTCCCAAACGGATGCGCGTCTATTTGATCGCATTGGCCGACGCATTGCCCTGACCGAGGCAGGCCACCTGCTGCTGCCCCGTGCGCGTGAAATTCTAGGGCTGTTCGAGGATACCCAGCGCGCACTGACCAGCCTGAGCGGGCACGTGCGCGGCAGACTGAGTCTTGCCACCAGTCACCACATCGGCCTGCATCGCCTGCCTTCAATTCTGCGGCGATATACCCAGCGCTGGCCTGATGTGCGACTGGACATGCGCTTTCTCGACTCCGAGCAGGCCTATCAGGGGGTTCTGGACGGCTCACTTGAACTGGCACTGGCAACCCTTGCCCCGCAGACCGCCAAGCCCTTGATGGCCACCCCCCTATGGCTCGACAGGCTTCACTTCGTCTGTGCCCCGGATCACCCGCTGGTGCGCCAGTCCGCGCTCACCCTTGATGCCCTGAGCCGGGTTGACGCCGTCCTGCCCGGCGAGCAGACCTTTACCCGTGCCATGGTCACAAATGTTTTTCATCGCGCCGGATGTGAGGTCAGCGTCGCCATGTCCACCAACCACATGGAAACGCTCAAGATGATGGTCAGCATCGGGCTCGGCTGGAGCGTGCTGCCAGAAACCCTGCTCGATGAAAGCGTTCACGTTCTCAGGGTCGATCATCCGCCCATCGAGCGGCCACTGGGCTATCTATTTCATGAAAATCGCACGCTCTCAAACGCCGCACGCGCCATGATCGATTTGCTTGAAGCCTCACGCCGGCCCTCCGACAACGTCTGAACCGTGCCCGACAGATCACGCGAGAGTTGCATCAAAGGCTCCGCCGTGGTGCCATCGCGGCCTGAAAGCTCCCCTGTTTGATATAACGATAACCCGACCAATAACAACACAACGTCTTGCAAGGAATGACCATGCCCTACCCTCTACGCATGCCCACAACATGCCGGACGAGTCTGCGTCCATCTTTTGGCGCGACTTATGCCCTGCTTCTCACCACCGTGCTGCTGCCATTATCGGCCCATGCCGAGCCGCAGAGTGGCGAGTCGGCAGCTGCCTCGGGTGAAACCGCCAGCTATGAGGCCACCGACGAAGCACCACGCAGCGCCTACCTGTCGGACTGGTACAATCAGAACGTCACCGTCATCGGCAGCAAGGACATCCGTTTTGGTCCGCAAAAAATCGATGACATCTATCTGGAATATGAGTTCTTCGGTCGCAAGGGGCCGCTGGATCTTTACGGCTATATCGACATGCCAAAGTTCTTTGGCATCGGAAACGCCGCCGACAGCGGTATCTTCGACAAGGGCTCGCCGATCTTTGCCGAAATCAAGCCGCGGCTGTCTCTCAATGAGCTCAGCGGTCGTGACCTGAGCCTGGGGCCCATCAGTGAATGGTATCTGGCAGCCAACTGGATCTATGACTGGGGTCACAACAGCGACAATCGTCAGAACACGCTCTATAGCGGTCTGGGTACCGACATCGAGACCGGCACGCCGCTGGATGTGTCGTTTAATTTTTACGGCAAGTATCAGTGGGAAAATTACGGCGCGGACAACGAAAACAGCTGGGATGGCTATCGCGCGCAGCTCGAGTACAGCTACCCGCTGGCAAGCTTTGATAATGGCGCCAGCCTCTTTTACGCCGGTTTCACCAACTATGATTTCGGCTCGGATCTGGGCGATGATAATTCGGCGCGCACCAACGAAGCCGTGGTCGCCACCAACGCCTTTGTCTACTCCTTTACGCACCTGCGTTTTCTGGCCGTGGCCCGTTATTTTCATAATGGCGGCCAGTGGAACGATGGCAGTGAGCTGAATTTCGGGGATGGCGACTTCCGCGTACGCAGCACCGGTTGGGGCTACTACTTCGGCGTCGGCTGGCAGTTTTAACGTTTCGTGAAACGCTTGCCAAAGAAAGGGGCCGATCATTTGACCGGCCCCTCCTGATGTCAGCGTCTGTCTTTTTCAGCGACCCGATCAAGAGCCCTGCTGATACCACTGGGCCCTGGACACCGGCTGAAAGCTGCCGTGTTCCATGGTGACCGATGGACTCGGGCATCGTGGCCGACCGGCCTGACGTGCAGGGATCCCAACGACGGTGGTGTGCTCTTCAACTTTCGCCAGCACAACGCTTCCAGCACCGATCTGGGCACCATAGCCGATTTCGATATTGCCCAGCACGGTGGCACCGGCACCGATCAGGACACCGCTGCGCACCTTGGGATGGCGATCGCCACTCTCCTTGCCGGTGCCGCCAAGGGTGACACCCTGCATGATCGAAACGTTATCGCCAATCTCGGCGGTTTCACCAATCACGATGCCGGTACCGTGATCCAGCATGACACCACGGCCGACTCGGCAGGCGGGATGAATATCGATGCCAAAAACCTGAGTGGTGCGATGATGCAGCGCACGAGCCAGCATACGACGACCACACTGCCACAGGGCATGAGCAAGACGATGGGCCTGAAGCGCCTGGAATCCCTTTAGATACAGCAAAATGGGCAGGTATTCACTGCTGGCAGCGTCGCGCTCAAGGACCGCCGTCATGTCACAGGCGGCACTGTCCACCAGTGACGCATCAGCCTGATAAAGTCCCCGGAAGCAGTCCGTCAAAGCCTCAAACGAAAGCGTGGCATCTGCCATGGCCGAGGCCATGACTGCCGTCAGACACCCCTCAAGGTGGGACTGGGATATTACGTACGTCTCAAGCATATCCGCCAGCAGGGGTTCAGCCCCGGCGGCCGTGCGCGCTTCCTGATGCAGCAGGCCAAAGACGCTGACCTGTGCGTTGATCTCGTGCAGCATATCGCTTCTCATCGAAGATATTGTATCCGCCGGAGACGTTCTGCCATTTCAGCTTTCCGGGCCCTGTCGACGGCGAACAGAGTAACGCAGCGTAACTTTTTGTGCCTTGATCGTTTTAGCCGACGCGCGTTTCAACACAATAACGTGATAACCCCCACGCCCTGCAACAGCACATGTCGGATCACATGTCTTCAGGAAACCGCCTTTTTCTGCCATGACTGTCGCGACTCATCGCATGGCGTCCGGAAGCGATGCCCCCCTTGAGAGCCAACCATGACCATAGACAAGGGGCATGCCAGAAGCGGGTCCCGAAATAGACAAAGGCTTGCACGGCCAGGCCGTCCTGACCGCTGAGCCCCTATAGCTACAGCTGTTTAATCTGCGGCGTCTCGACGCGAACGTCACCGTTTTGCCCGCGCTGACGCAACAGATGATCCATCAGCGTCAGCGCCATCATGGCTTCTGCAATCGGCGTGGCTCGAATGCCGACACAGGGGTCATGACGGCCCTTTGTGATCACCTCGACCGGGTTGCCATGCACGTCAATTGAACGGCCGGGCGTGGTAATGCTGGAGGTCGGCTTGAGCGCCAGATGCGCCACAATGGGCTGTCCGGTCGAAATGCCGCCCAGCACGCCGCCGGCATGATTGGAGAGAAAGCCTTCTGGCGTCATCTCGTCACGATGCTCGCTGCCGCGCTGGGCAATGCTGTCAAAGCCCGCGCCAATTTCGACACCCTTGACCGCGTTGATGCTCATCAGCCCATGTGCCAGCTCGGCATCAAGGCGGTCAAACACCGGCTCGCCCAGACCGACCGGCACGCCTTCGGCCACCACGGTGATTCGGGCACCGACGCTGTCCTGATCACGTCGAAGTTGATCCATGTAGGCTTCAAGCTCCGGTACCCGATCAGGGTCAGGGCTGAAAAAGGGGTTGTCGTCGACGCCGTCCCAGCTCTTGAAGTCGATGGTGATCGGGCCGAGCTGGCTCATGTAGCCACGCACGCTGATCCCACGGCCTGCCAGATACTTCTTGGCAATCGCGCCCGCCGCCACGCGCATGGCGGTTTCACGCGCACTGGAGCGGCCGCCGCCGCGATAGTCGCGAACACCGTACTTGTGGTGGTAGGTGTAATCGGCATGTGCCGGACGGAACTGATCCTTGATCTTTGAGTAATCCTTCGAGCGCTGATCGGTATTTTCGATCATGAGACCGATCGGGGTACCGGTCGTCACGCCTTCAAAGACACCGGAGAGAATACGCACCTCATCGGCTTCGCGACGCTGTGTGGTATGACGCGAACTGCCGGGGCGGCGGCGGTCCAGATCGGCCTGCAGATCCGACTCGCACAGCGGCAGTCCCGGCGGGCAACCATCGATGATGGCCCCCAGTGCCTGGCCATGACTTTCTCCGAAGGTGGTCAGCGTAAAGAGCTTGCCGAAGGTATTACCGGACATGTTGTGTTCCTGATAGTGCGACGTATCGGCCCGTCACCCGGGCGTACGACAGATCAAAATTCAAATCAGCGCCTGCCAGCCACGCCGCTCAGCGCGACAGTTCCGTTGCCCACTCATCGAGTTGAGCGGCGGTCAGTGCAAACACGCCATGGCCGCCTCGGGCGAACTCGAGCCATAAAAAGGGAACTTCCGGCCAGGTCTCGATCACGTGACGCTCGGAGTTCCCTACCTCCACGATCAGCACGCCGTCATCGGTCAGATACTCACGCGCCTCGCGGAGCATGCGACGCACCAGGTCGAGCCCGTCATGACCAGCGCCCAGCGCCAGTGTCGGCTCATGGCCGAACTCGGCCGGCATGCCGCCCAGATCGCTGGCGTCCACATAGGGCGGGTTGCTGACGATCAGATCGAAGCGCTGGCCGACCACCGGTTCGAAAAGATCCCCGGCCACGGCTTTCACGCGATCTCCCACATCGTGGCGTGTGATATTGGCTCGAGCTACATCGATGGCATCACCGCTGATGTCAGCGAGCATGACATGGGTCGTGGGCATCATCAGCGCCGCCGCAATACCGATACAGCCAGAACCGGTACACAGATCGAGCATATGCGCCGGGTCACGCGTTTCAAACCACAGCTCAAAGCCCGACTCGATCAGCTCGGCGATGGGCGAGCGCGGAATCAGAACACGCTCGTCGACATTGAACGCAAAACCGGCATAGAAGGACTCCCCGAGCAGATAGGGCAGCGGACGACGCTCGACGGCGCGCGCGCGCAAGAGCGTGATGATACGCGCGCGCTCGATGCGCAGTACCCGGGCATCGATGATGGCAGGGTCGACATCGTGTGGCAGGCGCAGCGCACCCAGCACCAGCGCCACGGCTTCGTCCCAGGCACTGTCCGTACCATGCCCGTAATAGAGATCGTAGGCATTGAAGACACTGACGGCCAGGCGTAGATAGTCACGCAAGGTGACCAGCTCATCGATCAGAGTGTCATCATCCAGAGAGAGGGGCGCGGCGGCGGGTACAGGCATGCGGGCAGAAACGTCGCTCATGAATGCGGCGGCCTTGTCGAGGGTTGGTAAAATGAAGAAAGGTCGAAAGTGTACCCGTTATCCGGTAGCGGCGCATCGGTGCAGGCCTGCACATCGCCACTCGATTCCCTATAATCAGGGTCGCCATTCATTACCTCAAAACCACCGTCAGCGTGACGGTCACTACCATCCAGCGGAGACAAGGGCATGACCGGTAACCGCCAGACTGACGATGACGACCGGACTGCCTTTCGCGAGGCCATGCAGGGCAGCGATATCCGCCCGGTCCATCACGACCGCGCCGACACGGGCCGCATGCCGCGGCGCAGCGAACTGCGCCATCGCCGTGAGGCGGCCGCCAGCAGTGCCAATAACACCACGGCCACCTCTTCACGCACCTCCGATGGACGCGTCGACCCGGTTCGCCCTTCGGAAGCCCTGATGTTCGCCCTGAGCGATTTACCACATCGCACCCTGTCTCAACTCAAGCGCGGCGCGATCGCCTGGCAGGCAGGGGTGGACCTTCACGGCTACGATCTGGAGCAGGCTCGAGCCGAACTTGAAGCCTTTCTTCACGAAGCCCGTGCCAACCGCGCGCGCTGCGTGCTGGTCGTTCACGGCAAGGCGTGGTCGGGAGCAGCGCGTTATCCGGTCATCAAAAGCCACGTCAACGCCTGGCTGCGCGAACTTCCCGAGGTGCTGGCCTTTTGCTCGGCACAAGACCGCGATGGCGGCACCGGCGCCGTCTATGTATTGCTGCGCCGCACCCGGGAAGACTATGTCAAATAAGGCTATGCCACACCATAGGCCCGGAGAATCACTTCGGCCACACCGGCCACACTCTGCGGTTCGAGGTGAAGATGGTGACCGCCCGGCACTTGATGGGTGGTCAGGGTAGTCATTTCATGGCGCACGCCTTCCCGGTCCAGGTGATCCCCAACGATGCCGTTGTCGGCCTTGATCAGATCAACCGGAGCACGAATGGCCAGCAGCATGTCCCGCGACTGCTCGGGCGTCAGCTTGACCTGTGATGGCCGCAGCAGGCGCGGGTCGGTGCGATAACGCATGCGTGCCTCATCCTTCACTAAACTGCGCGCCATCAGCGGCTCGGCGGTGTCATGATCCAGCGGTGTAATGGCACCGGCCACGCGTGCGTCAAGCGCCGCTTCGAGACTCGAATAGGAGGGCGGCGGCGACAGTGGCCGGCGCACGCCCAGTACCCCATTGCGCAACTGGCGGGTCGACTGATTGACCGGGGTTGTCAGCGCGCCAATGCCATCAATCAGCCAAAGCCGCTCGATGCGCTCGGGCAGCGCTGCGGCCAACAGACAGGAGACGCAGGCCCCCAGCGAATGGGCCAGCAGTGTGGCACGCTCAATGCCGAGATCATCAAGCGTATCCAGCACGTCGTGAATATAATCCCACAGGGCGTAATCGGTGCCTCTGCCCTGCCACTGCGATTTGCCATGGCCGGCAAAATCGATGGCCACAATACGGATATCGAGCCTTTCCACCAGCAGTGGCACCAGCCGGGTAAAGGTGGCGGCGTTGTCCAGCCAGCCATGCAGGGCCACCCAGGTCGGCGCCTCCACCGGCAGCCCTTCCCGCTCCCATACCAGCCCGGCCAGACGATTATCGGCCAAATGGCACTCTCGCGGTCTTGCGCTCATCCTGCTCGCTCCATTGTCATCAAACCGGAGACAATACGACGACCATCGTCGCGATGCACTCCCTCTGGATATGCCATCGCCCCACCAGCACTCTCTGCTTTAGCATGTCAGCTCTTGCAGACAGGCTGATCGACTCGCCGCCGAATGCCCTGACGCGTATAATGCCGCGGCCTTCACTCCCCCTACTCCGGAGCCATGAATGTCCCTGTCCTCGCGTCGTCTGCGAAACCGTCTCTTTTTCATTGTCGTACTGGCCGGCCTGATCGTCGGATTTATAACGCTCTAGTCCCCGAGCCATCACTTCTTCGAATCAGATTCCCCCATTGGTTCTCGCCATGAACGTGCCCGAATGGGCTGGCTCATGGCAGACACCACGAGGTCATGGCTCCTGTCGCCCTACGGTATCCCTGCATGAATCCGTCAGCCCTTTTCGCTGAAACGCTCAGCGTGACCTTTCCTGTCTTTGCCATGGTACTTCTGGGCATTGCGCTCAAGCGCCTTAAATGGATCGACACTGCCTTTATCAACACCAGCTCGGGACTGGTGTTTCGTGGCGCCATGCCCACGCTACTCTTTTTATCGCTGGTCGATGCAGACATGTCGCAGGCGCTGATACCGAGCCTGATGATCTATCTGTCACTGGCCACCGTGGTCAGCTTTTTGCTCATCTGGTGGTGGGCGACCCAACGCGTGCCTTTCGAGGATCGTGGGGTCTATGTCCAGGCCGCCTTTCGCGGCAATGGCGGCATTATCGGGCTGGCACTGGCCGGCAGTATGTACGGCGCCTTTGGCCTCTCGGCCGGCAGTGTGCTGGTGGCCACCATTATTCCGCTCTACAACGTGTTGTCCGTGATCGTACTGGCCTGGTATCAGCCCGAAGCCACCACCAGCTGGCGCAGCATCACGCTCAAGATCGTGAAAAATCCGTTGATACTTTCGGTGGTCGCTGGGTTGTCCTTTGCGGCCAGTGGTCTTGCCCTGCCGGGCTGGCTGCACACGTCAGGGGAATATTTCGCCAATATGACGCTGCCGCTGGCCCTGATCAGCATTGGCGGCACCATGTCGATGGCGGCCATACGGGAAGCCAGTCATGTGGCATTGGGCGCCAGCACGATCAAGATGGTCTCGATGCCGGCCGCAGCCGTATTCGTGGCGTGGCTGGCAGGATTTGAGGGGCAGGAACTGGTACTGCTTTTTCTGTTTATGGGCAGCCCTTCAGCGGCAGCCAGCTTCGTCATGGCCAGAGCCATGGGCGGCAATGCAAGACTTGCGGCCAACACGGTTGCCATGACGACCCTTGCCAGCAGCGTGACGGTGACCCTGGGTATTTTCATTTTGCAGATGACCGGTGTGGCAGGCTGAGTGCCCGCCACACCGGTCAGAAGTCATGCGATGACAGACGCCGCTAATCGATGGCCGCGGTTGCAGGCGTCACATGGCGTACCAGCGTGGCAGACCCTGCTGCCCAGACCTCAGCCTCGAGCTCGACCACATCCGCTGTCCCCATGGGCAGCCGGGCGTTGGGGCTGCCATCCACCAGCTGACCGACCAGCTCGGCCACCAGCGGCATGTGGCTGACAAACAGCCAAGGGGCATCGTCCTCACGCGGATCGATATTGTGAGTGAGCCAATCGATCAGGGTTTCCGGCGGCGCATCCGGCGTCATGATGGGCAGGGTCATGATGTCATCCACATGCAATGCCTGACCGATAATTCGAGCACTTTGCTGAGCACGATCATAGGGACTGGCCACCACCTTCAGCTGATGCCTGTCTTCCCCAAGCGTCGAGATGAACCAGTCGGCAATGCGGGCCACCTCCTGCTGGCCGGTCAAATCGAGTGGACGATGGGCGTCAGGCGTTCCGGAGGCGGCTTCGCCATGGCGCATGATATAGATTTTCATGTTGGGATATCCCTGGCTGCGGTTTGCTGCTGTGCACGCCGCGTATCCTCTCGCGGCAGCGTGAATTCAACGTCACTGCTTTGCTCACTGCGCATGAGCGCGGTGGCCATGTCACGCGGCGCGACGCCTTCAAACATGACCCGATAAAGCCCGGTGGCCAGCGGCATGTAAATGTTTTCCTCGCTGGCTCGTTTGACCACCAGAGACACCGTATTGACCCCTTCGGCCACCTGCCCCAGGGCTTCGATGGCTTCTTCCAGCGTGCGCCCTTCCCCCATCGCATAACCGACCCTGTAGTTGCGAGACAGATTGGAGGAGCAGGTGACAATCAGATCGCCAACGCCCGCCAGCCCCAGAAAGGTCATGGGGCTGGCGCCCTGCGCCACCGCAAAGCGACTCATTTCGGCAAGTGCCCGAGTAATCAGCATGCTGCGCGTGTTTTCTCCCATGCCAAGCGCTGCCGCCATCCCCACGGCAATGGCATAGATGTTCTTGAGCGCGCCACCCATCTCTACACCATAGCGGTCGTTGCTGGCATAGACACGAAAATGATCACATGACAGTGCTGCCTGCACCCGCGACCGGGTCTGTTCGTCATTGCTGGCAATCACGCTGGCACTCAAGTGCCCCTGGGCAATCTCGGCGGCCAGGTTGGGGCCGGAGAGCACTCCGATATGGGCACTGTGGGTTTCCTGCTCCAGAATCTGGCTCATGAGCAGGAAGCTATCGGTCTCGATGCCCTTGGTCGTGCTGACCAGAATGGCATCGTCTGCAAAATACGGGGCCGCCTGACGTACCACCTGTCGAAAGCCGCCCGAGGGGATGGCAATCAATACCAGACGCGCCTCCTCGAGCACCCAGGCCAGGTCAGTGGAGGCCACAACGTCGGGGTGAATCCTGAATTCGGGCAGATAGCGATGGTTGATGCGGTGCGTGTTGACGTGATCGACCAGCGCCGAATCACGCATCCATTGTCGTACTCTGGCTCCGCCACTGGAGGCAATACTGGCCAGCGCCGTGCCAAAGCTCCCTCCTCCCAGCACGGCCACCGGCGGCACACGAATATCGTCTGTAGTGACCTGAGGCTGATGCTCGACTGCCATGGATAATCCTTGTTGATCGACGATGGACAGAGGTTAGTGTAACGCTTGACGAGCCGCGCAGGTAACGCATGCCCGGCCTGCCCGGGTAGAATGTCGGAATGCCGCAGCACAGGGCCATTCGCAGGACAGCATGACGAGGCATCTGAACAGGCAGCAACGATGGCTTTCAGGATTCAGGAATCGAATCAATGACCTGCTTCAACACAGCGCTCAGTGATCATGAGAGTATGGAACCATCACGCATCATTGCATGTTCAGAGCGCCTGAGCTGTTCATGTCTCGCTACGAACAGGAACCCGATGATATGAAGGTATTATTTGTCGAAGATGATCTATTGCTGGGCGATGGCGTAGAGACCGCGCTGCGCCGCGAGGGTCATCAGGTCACATGGCTGACCGAAGGTGAGAGCGTGCTTGAGCACGTCGAGCAGGGTCAGGCTGAAGCGGTCATCCTTGATCTGGGACTGCCCGGCATCGACGGCATGGAAGTCCTGCGCCGCATTCGTGCCGCCCATGATATTCCAGTGTTGATACTGACTGCGCGGGACAGCCTGGAAGATCGTATCCAGGGACTGGATGCCGGTGCCGATGACTACGTTTTAAAACCCTTCGATGTTGATGAACTTCACGCCAGGCTACGCGCCATCAGCCGTCGTGCAGGCGGGCGGACACAGCAGAATATCCGCATTGGCCCACTGCATATTGACCATGCCCGCCATGAGGTCAGCTGGAAGGAACGGCTGGTCAAACTCAGCCGGCGCGAATATACCCTGCTTCATGAACTGGCCCAGCACCCCGGGCAGGTCTTTACTCGTCCCCATCTGGAGAAGCTGCTTTACGGCTGCAGTGACGAAATCGAATCCAACGCGCTTGAAGTGCACATTCATCACCTGCGCAAGAAGCTCGACAGCAATCTGATCGTGACCCTGCGCGGCATTGGCTACCGTCTGGACGACACCATCGAATGATCTCGATTCGCCGATATCTGACACGTGCCGTCATGGGACTGGTTCTGCTGGCCGCTCTTCTTTCAGGTCTGGCGGCCTGGCTGGTGACAAGGCACGAGCTTGAGGAGATGTTTGATGCACAGCTCTCCCAGTTCGGGCGAATCGTGACAGGCATGATTGATATCAATATGGACTCGCAGGATTATCAGGCACTGGCGGACCGCCTGACACAGCCTGGTCATGCTGCACGCTTTTACAGCATAGAGGGCAATAACACCTCTTCAGGCATCGTCATGGACACGCATTCCACGAGTGCGCCGCGTCGCTTTCGGGAGGAAGAGCGGGTTTTGTCACTGGGATTCTGGAACAGCGACCTTACACCGCGAATGCTCAGTGCCGAATGGAATGACAAGGGCCCCTTTCCACCTCCGAAAGAAATCGGCTATCGATGGGTCAGCTACGACGATGAGGACTGGCGCGTCTTCAGCATTTATGACAAGGAGCACGGTGTCTGGGTCTCCACCGGGTTGCGTGATGACTTTCAGCAGGAACTGGCCAACAAGATCCTGCTGGGTAACAGCATCCCTTTCCTGTTTATTCTGCCGCTTCTGGGCGCGGCCCTGTGGTGGGTCATTCGTCGAGGCCTGCGGCCCATCGACAGTCTCTCCGACGAGGTGTCAAGACGCTACCATCAGGACCTCACCCCCATCGAACAGGACCCACCCCGCGAATTGAAGGGGCTTCGCGATTCGCTCAACGCTTTCATCGAGCGGCTGCGGATGGCACTGGATCGGGAAAGACGCTTTACGGCCGATGCCGCGCATGAGCTTCGTACACCACTGGCGGCACTCAAGATACATCTTGATAACGCCCGCACCAGCCAACAGGATCATCAGAGTTCGCTGGACAAGGCTCGTCAAGGCATTGAGCGTCTACAACGCGTGGTCGATCAATTGTTGACGCTGGCACGCGTCGAACGGACACCGCAGCGTCAGCTTGATCGGGTAGATCTCTACCCCATCGCTTCAGAGCTGGCCGGCGAAATGTGGCCCCTTGCCGGACGCCGACAGCAGCAACTGGAGATGAGCGGGCTATCCACGCTCGAGGTGCGTGCTGATCCAACCGAGCTGGGAGTACTGCTGCGCAATCTTCTGGATAACGCACTGCGCTATACGCCCAATGGCGGAACCGTGACGCTGCATCTGGATCGGTCTGGCGGTCAGCCGATGATCCAGGTCATTGATGATGGCCCCGGCGTGCCCGATGAATCGCTTGAAAAGATCACAGAGCGTTTTCATCGAGCCAATCAACGCATGACCGGTAGCGGTCTGGGGCTATCAATCGTCAAGCAGTTAACGCAGCGCCAGAAGGCTTCTCTGGTCATCAATAACCGCCAGCCCCATGGGCTGATCGTCACCGTGATCTGGCCGACGCTACAAAAATAAGTCCATATCCAGCATCCATAAATGAAAAAGTCGCCTCAAGGGGCGACTTTTTCATGCGTGTGATGGCAGCAAAAATGACTACGCAGGGTCGTCACTCTCCTGTACGCGCATCTCTTCAATCAACGGTGCGTTGGTATTCAAAAGCGACTGGAGAGCCGCCAGATAGGCATCACCGCGAATGGAGTAGTTTTGCAACGAGGGAATCAGTGCCAGCGCGTTGACGTTTTTACCCTTGTCACGTAGTGCAGCACGGCGCTCACGCAGGTGCCCATAAGCACGATGGGTATTAAGGTTGCGCATATAGGCTTCAATACCATCATAAACGGTGGCAAAACTTTGATAGCCACTGCCGGTACCGATCTGCTCCAAGCCACAGCTATCGCCAAAGCAGCGCATGCCGAACAGGTTGTTGCCCTCACGAGCAAACCTTGATGTCCCCCAGCCGGATTCTTCCACGGCCTGAATCAGCACCAGCTGGATGGGCACGGTATCGACACGAGCCAGCAATGTGGACCAGTCAACATCCTTCTCGCTTTTGCAGCTCAGGCCATAATCGCTGCAGATGGAGGAAAGGCGCTGACGTGAGTCTGTCGTCCAGCGCTTTTGATCACGCATATGGGTCAGCCATACGCGATCATTTTGAATCTCATCGTTGGCTTTCTCGATGAGAGGAATCATCAGGTTGAAAAAGGCAATCTTGCGATCACTGCCGGCCGGGTGTTCTCGCAGGTCCGGCATCTGGAAACTGGGCTTGCTGGTATCGGCGTGAGAGGGTGTGAACACGCTGAAAACTGAGAGTGCAAGCACGAGCGTCAACGTCGTCAACGGGCGATGCGTTCGTGTCATTTGACAGGACTCGGTATCAGGACAAGACGGCAGACTAGCATGGTTTACCCACCATGTCGCCATAAGCGGCGACATGAGTCTAAAATCCGTCATCTTGCATCATTATGCAGAATGAATATTTTCAGAAGGTATCATCTGAGAGAGGGATAACGGTCATGCGACCGTCATCCCTTTATCCTGGACCGGATTAATGGGCCAGCATGGCGTTCAGACGACGCACATAGGCGGCAGGATCATCAAGCTGGCCGCCTTCGGCGATCACCGCCTGATCGAAAAGCACGTGGGCCAGGTCGGTAAAGGCCTCTCCTTCGCTGCTTTCCAGTCGCGCGACCAGCGCATGGTCAGGGTTGAACTCCAGAATCGGTTTAACTTCGGGTACCGGCTGGCCGGCAGCCTCCATCAAACGACGCATCTGATACCCCATCTCGTTTTCAGGCAGCACCACGCAGGCCGGCGATTCGGTCAGACGATGCGTGACCCGCACTTCCTGAACCTGATCCCCCAGCGCCTCGCGGAAACGCTCGGCCAATCCTTCCTTGGCCTTCGCACTTTCCTGCTGCGCCTGCTTTTCTTCCTCGCTGTCGATGTCACCCAGATCCAGATCACCACGGGTAATGTCGATCAGCGACTTGCCATCAAACTCGGTGAAATGGGTCATCAGCCACTCATCGATGCGATCGGACAGCAGCAGCACCTCGATGCCCTTCTTGCGGAAGATCTCGAGATGGGGGCTGTGCCGCGCGGCATTAAAGCTGTCGGCAATGATGTAGTAGATGCCCTGCTGACCTTCTTTCATGCGAGACACATAGTCCGCCAGCGACTGATTCTGGGCCGACGTGTCAGTGTGAGTGCTGGCAAAGCGCAGCAGGCCACCAATTTTTTCACGATTGCTGTGGTCTTCTGCCGGGCCTTCCTTGAGCACGCCGCCAAACTGGTTCCAGAAGTTCTGATAGGCGTCGCTGTCCTTTGAAAGCTTGCTCAGCATATCGAGCGCACGCTTGGTCAGCGCGCCTTTCATTTTCTCGACCTGCGGGTCCTGCTGCAGAATTTCACGCGAGACGTTGAGCGACAGATCATTGGAGTCGACCACGCCCTTCACAAAGCGCAGATACAGCGGCAGGAACTGCTCGGCATCGTCAATGATGAAAACGCGCTGGACATACAGCTTGAGGCCACGGGCGCCCTCACGCTGATACAGATCAAACGGCGCCCGAGACGGCACGTAGAGCAGACTGGTGTATTCGAGCTTGCCTTCGACCTTGTTGTGGCTCCAGGTCAGCGGATCGCTGAAGTCATGGGCCACGTGCTTGTAAAACGCCTTGTACTCGTCATCAGTGACCTCGGTGCGCGGGCGCACCCAGAGTGCCTGAGCCTCGTTGACCGTCTCCCAGGTCACCGTAACCTCGGTGTCGTCCTCACTTTCCTGAACGGTCGGCATGCGTACCGGCACTTCAATGTGATCGGAATACTTGCGTACCAGCCCCTTGAGGCGATGCTCGTCGGCGAACTCGAGCGCATCTTCCTTGAGATGCAACACGATTTCAGTGCCGTGGGCGGCGCGCTCGATATCGACGATGGTGAATTCACCCTCGCCCTTCGAGCGCCACTCCACGCCCTGATCCTGCGCCGTGCCGGCCAGGCGAGTACGAACGACCACTTCGTCGGCCACAATAAAGCCTGAATAAAAGCCGACACCGAACTGGCCGATCAATCGAGCGTCCTTTTGCTGCTCGCCGGACATCTGCTTGAGAAACTCGGCCGTTCCCGAACGCGCGATCGTACCGAGATTGGCAATCACGTCTTCACGGTTCATGCCGATGCCGTTGTCACGAATGGTGACGGTTCTGGCGTCATGATCAAACTCGATCTCAACGCGAAGCTCGGGATCACCCTCATACAGGGCGTCGCTCTCCAGGGCACGATAGCGCAGCTTGTCGCAGGCATCGGCACTGTTGGAAATCAGCTCACGCAGGAAAATTTCCCGGTTGGAGTACAGGGAATTGATCATCAGGTGAAGAAGTTGTTTGACTTCGGTCTGAAAACCGAGCGTCTGCTCTTGCGCACTCGTCATGGCAACATTTCTCTTCTGACAATAATCAACAGGGTGAAACACACGGTGCGACCTGCTACCCGAGCAGGCCATGCCGTGCTGTGTGTTACCCGTTATGGGGGAAGTTGCCGATTTTTCAAGAGAAACGATGTCACATTCATGAACGCATGGTCGCGCCCGCATGAGTGACGGGCGCTACGCAGCGGGCGTATCGGCGCTTTCACGCCAGCGACGATAACCGTCAAGCTCCTCATCAAGCTTGGCCAGAAGCCAGCCGCCGATAACGAAATCATCCAGCAGTCCCCAAAAGGGAATGAAGTCAGGGACGATATCGATGGGGCTGACCACATAGACAATCGCCAGCGCCATCAGACCCACTGCCTTTTTGGGCAGCGGGCGATAACGCCCCTTTCGCCAGTCATTCAGCATGGGAAAGAAGGTGCGCAGCGCCTTGAAGATGCGCCAGTAAACGCGACCGCGACCACGAATCAGAC
Organism: Kushneria marisflavi; assembly: GCF_002157205.1. Taxonomy (NCBI): domain Bacteria; kingdom Pseudomonadati; phylum Pseudomonadota; class Gammaproteobacteria; order Oceanospirillales; family Halomonadaceae; genus Kushneria; species Kushneria marisflavi. Next base: position 363,970 of record NZ_CP021358.1, read on the forward strand.
CGATGGGATTGAGTCGACCCTTTGCCATGGATGGATACTCCGCATAAAAAATGTTGTTTCGAGAAGGCCGTTGGCTGACAGGGTTCATTCAACGCAGCAGCAACTGAAGATAGTCCTTGATGGGATCGTTAAATTCAGTCACCTGCATTAGTCTAGGCCCCCGGGAAGCAGTATGCCTGTCCCGTGCAGGTTCATATCGATGGCTGACAGGAGTTTTCGGGTGAGGGTTAAGCACAAACTATTCAGGCACTGGCTGGGCATCATGCTGGCCGCGGGCATTGCCGCACCGGCGATGGCCAGCGATGAGAGCTTTCAACAGGCCTTCGAGGCTGCTCGGGCCCATCAGTGGGACCAGATCAATCATGACGCCATCCAGGGACACGTGCTGGAAGGCTATGTTGAATATCACGAACTCAAGTCGCGCCTGCCGGGGGTATCACCCACCGTCATCAACGACTATCTAAAGCGCTATCGACATTCGGTACTGTCCGAATGGATGCGCGGTGTGGCTCAGGACACATGGGGCGCCCGCCAGCAGTTCGATGATTTTCTTGCCGTCAGTGATGGCGTTCCACAGGGCACCACTCGTCAGTGCTGGTACTATCGGGCGCTTCTGGACCGGGAACCACAGCGCGCCGCGATCGGCGGACGCCAACTGTGGCTGGTGGGTCATTCACAGCCCACCGCCTGCGACCCTCTCTTTGACCGCCTTCGCGCCAATGGCACCATTGATGGCGCCGATATCTGGTCGCGACTGATGCTTTCCTGGCGTGCCGGCGAAGACGCCATGGCGCGCTATCTACCTGACGAACTGCCTGACAGCTGGCAGCCTCAGCGAAGTGCGTTCGAGCGCCTGCAAGGTGACCCCGGCCGCATCACCGAATTACCCGGGATGATTCGCCAGGACACGCCAGGCGCTTCCTCGCTGTACAGTGCCGCTATGGCGCGACTTACCCGACAGGATACGGCACAAGCACTCACGGCCTGGGGCGAGATCAAATCCCGCGCCCCGCTGACCGATGAGCAGCGTCACGATATCGAGCACGATCTGGCCTTCTATTCATTGGTCCGCGACATCGATGCCAACGCCCAATGGGCCAATGCCGCCACGGCGCAGCTGGGAGATCAGGACCTTTTTGAACTGAAAACCCGCAAGGCGCTTGAGCATCGCCAGTGGCACGAGGTGGCAGCGTGGATCGAGCGCATGAAGCCAGACGAGCGCCGTGACGCTCACTGGCAATACTGGCTGGGCCGTGCACGTGAGCAGCTCGGTGATGCCGATGGCGCCCGCCAGGCATGGCAGATCGCGGCCGGTCAGCGCAGCTTTTTCGGCTTTGCCGCCGCTGATCGACTTCATCAGCCCTATGCGCTTGAAAACGAGCGGATCACCATCGCCGAGAAGGACATGAAGGACGCTGCCAACCTGCCTTCGATGCGCCGCATTGCCGCGCTGTATCGTATCGGTGAGCCGGGACTGGCTCGCGCCGAGTGGTACTACCTGATGCGCCATCTCCCAAAGGCGCAGCATCCGACGCTCACACAGTATGCGCTTGGCCAGGGATGGTACGACCTGACCATTTATGCTGCCATTCGCGGCGATCACTGGGATGCCCTCGACTGGCGTTTCCCACAGGGCTATGTCGACCTGTTTCAGAAATGGGGGCAGCAACGTAACGTCGACCCGTGGCTGCTGATGGCGCTGGCGCGCCGTGAGAGTTCCTTCAATCCTCAGGCACAGTCACCGGTCGGCGCGCGAGGCCTGATGCAGCTGATGCCCGGCACGGGTCAGCACGTCAGTCAGCAGCTGGGCGTGCCCTGGCAGGGGGTGACAAGCCTTGAAGAGCCGGAAACTAATGTCATGCTGGGTAGCGCCTACATTCGCGACATGGCCGCACGCTATAGCGGCAATCGTGTGGCGGCGGCGGCGGCCTATAACGCGGGGCCGGACCGAGTGGACCGCTGGCTGGCCGATAGCGATGAGCCCTTTGATCTCTTTATCGAGGAAATTCCGTTTCGCGAAACACGCGAGTACGTTCAGGCCGTGCTGACCTATCGCGCCATTTTCGAAGGTCTTGCCAGAGGGACCACTCAGGGCGTTCACATGATGACCGAGCATGAACGCACGACACGATACAACGGCGATCTTCAGCGCTGAAGAACATGTCGTTCAAAACGGGGCCCTGAAACAGGGCCCTTTTTGATTAGAGAAAAAACAGAAAAGACGCCACTCCCGCGACGGCCAGAACCAGGCCTGTCAGCATGACCAGACCGTCACGTGCGATCATGCCCAGCGCAATCAACAAAAGCATTCCAGACGGCAGTGCAGCGGCAAAGGGCAAAAGCTCCAGCGGCGCCATCGACAGGCTCAGAAGCGTAACCAGTACGGCCACCACACGTCGAGCCGCATTGGTGTCCATAAACAATAGACGAGGCTTGAAGAGATACTCAAAGCGCCCGGCCCAGGGTTTGATACGAACCACCAGACGATGAAACCGATCGCCGCCGATGGACACCTGGCGCAATCGTTTGGGGAGCCAGGGGTGAGCACGGCCAAACACCTGCTGAATGGCAATCAATGCCATGAACAGACCACAGGCAGTCGGGATGCCCGGTACCGGGCAGACCAGTGCCAGAAGCGATGGAATCACCAGCAGTGGTCCAAAGCCACGTGACTCGAAGGTCTTCAGAATGTCATTAATGCTGACATCGTTACCCTCATGTTCGTCGTCCAGCGATGTCATCAGTTCGCTGAGTCTGGTGGTTTGCGTCATGAATATCCGTATGGTCTGGGTGAATGAGCCTGCATGTGTCAGACCTGTTTCTGCTCGGAGGAGGCATTGCCTTCAAGGCTTGATTCGGCCTCGATAAAGATTCGCTTGATCTCCTCATGCTGCTGCTTGAGGCTCTTGTCAAGCTCAGAGATCACTCGCTCCAGCCGTTCGGCCGGCATGCTGCGATTAAAGCGCACGCTCAGATTGACCAGTATGAAATCCGGCCCCATGTGCATGGTCAGCACTTCGTTGACCGCCTCCACCTGTGAGTGGCGCCCGACAATATCGCGAATATCGTCAACCACTCGACGGTTGGCGCTTTCACCGATCAATAGCCCCTTGGTTTCGATGGCAAGCCATACCGCGGTGCCGGCCAGAATCAGCCCGATCACCATGGAGGCCACACCATCAAAGATCGGATTGCCGGTCACCTGACTCAACCAGACGCCACCGAGCGCCACCACGAGCCCCAGCATGGCGGCTGAATCCTCGAACAGCACCATGAACAGCGACGGGTCCTTGCCACGCTGTACTGCCTCGACATACCCCCATTTGCCCTTGGCCTTGCGAAAGCCGTGAAGGGCAAAAAGCCATGAAGCCCCTTCAAAGAGAATGGCCAGACCCAGAACAATGTAGTTGATCAAGGGCGATGACATGGGCTCGGGAGACATGACATGCACCACACCTTCGTAGAACGAAACTCCCGCACCGATGGCAAACACCAGAATGGCAACCACAAAGCTCCAGAAATAGACCTCCTTGCCATAACCAAACGGAAAATCGCGATCCGGCGGCTTGCGGGCACGATGCATGCCCAGCAGCAGCAGGACCTGATTACCGGTATCTACCACCGAGTGAATACCTTCGGACAGCATGGCCGAACTGCCCGTAAAGGCAGCGGCCACAAACTTGGTAATGGCAACGGCCAGATTGCCTGCCATTGCCGCATAAATAACGGCCTTTGATTCAGAAGCCATGAATATTCCTTGACTGGAGACTAGCGCTCACGTTGATGCTTGATGGACAGCTGGTCATTAAGCGTCCAGAAATCATAGAGCACACCCAGTAGAAAAAGGCCGCCTGTCAGTAGATAAATGACGCCCGTGATCCACTTGCCCATGTACATGCGATGGATACCCAGCGCGCCAAGGAATGTCAGTAGTATCCAGGTAACGGTATAACTTCTGCTGCCACGCTGGAAGCGAAGATCTGCCTGACGATCCATGAGGGGGATCAAAAAAAGATCGACAATCCAGCCGATCAGGAAAAGACCGAAGGTAAAAAACCAGATCGTTCCCGTAATCGGTTTGCCGTAATAAAACCGGTGGGCACCGGTGAATCCGAAAAGCCACAGCAGGTAACCCATCAACATATTGTGGGTGCCCTGTGTGGCAGGAAATGTATGGGCTGCGTTTTCGGATGCGGACATGGCATTGCCTTTCGAGAAGTTTAAGACTGCACACGATATGGTGGCGGGTCATCAAACAGTCAATGCCGGATGCTGTAACAGCATCATGTCAGGTGCGCCGCTCCATGTTCAAAAGCCCCGAGATATCGCTCGCATTTTTCATGGGTTGAAACCCCATACGCTCATAAAGCCGGCGAGCCGGGTTTTCGGCAAACACCTTGAGCCGCATCTTTCCAGCCCCCAGGGCTTCCTGACGGGCGATCCAGTTGGCAAGCACCTGTGAGCCGATGCCCTGCCCCCGCCACGGGGCCGCCAGATGAAGCTCACGAAGGTGGTGAATGCCATCGGTCACATCCCAGGCAATCAACCCGGCCTTTCGATCATCACGCATGATGATGGCCGTCTCCAACCGCACCCATTGATCCCTGAACAGCTGACGACTGAACACCATACGCCGCTTCTGCCAGTAGGGAGACATGGTCTCCTCTACCAGCTGCTGAGCAAAACGCAGATCGTCAGCATGATTACCGGGTCGCCAGTCCAGCGGCCATTGCGGCTGAGAAGTGACGGCACTCATGACACGCCAAGCTCCCGCAGCCTTTCCTTGAGATAGTCATCGGCGCTATAACGACTGGAAAGCACCACCTCCGGGCGCGGGTGCAAAAACAGCGGCAGGGACAGACGAGCTCGACCACGCGAGGCGCCTTCCGGATTGACGACCCGATGGGTGGTCGAGGGAAAGTATCCATCGGACGCTTCCTGAAGCATGTCGCCCACATTGATGACCAGTTGCCCCGGATCACAGGGCACCGGTAGCCACTGACCGTCACGCCCCTTGACCTCAAGCCCTGCTTCGTTGGAAGCCGGCAGCACCGTAATCAGATTGATGTCTTCATGGGCACCGGCACGCACGGCACCTTCGCTCTCGCTCCCTTCAAGAGGCGGATAGTAAAGCACGCGCAAAAGAGTCTGCTGGCTATCGCGAATCATGCTGGAAAGCGCTTCACTAAACTGCCCTGAGACCTCTTCAGGCGTGTTGGCTTCAATCCAGCTCAGCAGCGTGGTCGCAACATCCTGCGCAATGCGATAGTACTCATCGATATCGGCCTGCAGGCTGTCAGGCACACGGGTCCCAGGATAGATATGAAAATATTCCTTGAGATCCTTTTGCGTTTGCCCCTTTGCCGTCTCGGAAATGCTGGCAGGAAAAAAGCCGGCGTGAGTTTCAGGGTCAAAACGCCACTGTTCCTTGTCCTGGCTTTCAAAGAAGGCCGACCATCCAGCGTAGATCCGTTCGACAAGCGCCTGTGGTACGGGATGGTTACGCACGACGCCAAATCCGGTCTCGCGCAGCGACTGCGTGAACTTTTGCGCGGCCTGTGCATCCTGGTAATCGACGTTCTGAACGTTCATCAATACTGTCTCCAATGCTGATCATTTCATTGCATGATGGCATGCGCCTGAAGATTGGCAAATTGCACTTGACGTTTCTCCGGGACCTGAATCATGCTGCAAAAGGCAGCTTTACAGATAAATCGCTGACTGACACTTCAATCATCGCTTGTCTGTAAGCCCAACGCATAAACGGGCTGCGGCTCGGTATCACTGCAAATAAAGCAAAGCAAGGACATCAAAGATGGCAACCGGTACTGTCAAATGGTTTAACGACACAAAGGGATACGGCTTTATCTCTCCCGATGACGGTGGCGACGATCTCTTCGCGCACTTCTCCGAGATTCAGGCTGAAGGCTTCAAGTCACTTCAGGATGGCCAGAAGGTCTCCTTTGAAGTGACTCAGGGCAAGAAAGGCCTTCAGGCCGCCAATATCAAGGCCGTGGACTGATCACTGCGTCAGCACGTTTGCCTTGCAAAAAGCCCGCGCCATGGCGCGGGCTTTTTTATGGTTGATCGACAAGGCCTCGAAAGGTGATCAATCAGTTATCGAGATTTCTGGACTCTTCTGCCTGGGTCATGGCGCCCGATGAGTCGACATTGGTCGCGGTATGGGCCGTACCGCCCTCACGAGTACTCATGCTCTCATCACTGTCAGTATCCGTGCTCTCCGAGGCTTCATTCATGCCCTGCATGGTGCCTGAATCCTGGTCTGCGGACATGCTGCCATCATCACCCGCCTGCTCGGCGGCGCCTTCAGAAGTAGCATTGGCGCCTTCACCATCCATCGAATGACTGTTCTGGCTGGCCTCCTCGGCCTGCTGCGCAGCTTCTTCGGAAGGTTCATCCTGACCACAGGCACTCAAACCCAATACCATGACGAAGGCCAGACCTGCGGCCGCAATCGTTTTCCCTTTCATCACTCTCTCCCTGACCACCTCAAATAAACGGTTTCTTCAATGCTGCAGACCTGACCAACCGGTTCATCAGCTCATGACGGCCCATTTCGATCTGTCACACCAGCGAATCTACTACCTATAGACACAGGATGACGGCCACGCCGTCGTTGTTTTGTAACATTCAGCTTAATACCAGACAGTGAGGGAGCCTGTGGTCGTCAGGTTCTCGGCCACGTTCACATGAACCTGCTACCGTCCTTCATAGATAAGCTGACATTCATCAGGAAGAATGACCGATAGTGCACCCGGACAGACTTCTATGGTTGCCTGGGTAAACTCGTGAAATTCGCCATCCAGATTGATTGGCAGAGGCGTCTCGCTCTGGAAGTCCATGGACGTAAGCTGATGATAACGGACCAGCTCTCCGTCGGTCGGCAACTCCCGCAACTCCCGGATGGCATTGCCCACCCGGCTCAACGAGAAGGATTCAACAGTGAGCACATCCAGCAGACCATCGTTGAGCAGCGCGCGTGGCGCCAGCTCCTGCCCGCCTCCGGCCTGGCGACCGTTGCCAATCGCCAGCACGATCAGATCACGGTCATAATTGCCATCGCGGGTCTGCAAGTGACAGCGGAAGGGCTCAAAACGCCAGGCCTGCATCACGCCTACCAGTGAGTAGGCACCGCCTCCCAGCAGTTTTTTAAGGGCAGGCGGTGTATCACTGGTCACCTTGGCGCCGAAGCCACCCGAAGCCATGTTCAAAAAATAAAGATCGTTGATGCGACCAACATCAATAGCACGCTTCTTACCGTGAACGGCCAGAGACAGCGCATCAAGCGGCGGATTGGGAATGCCGGTGGCAGTTGCAAAATCGTTTGCTGTTCCCATGGGGATAATGCCAAGTGCCGGGCGTTTTGAGGATTCAATCCCCATTAGCGCGTTGGTCGCCTCGTGAATCGTCCCATCACCGCCAGCAACAATAATGCGGTCCAGTTGTTGATCTACCGCTTCCTCGAGAAAGCGGGCAATATCGCCATGCTCCCAGGTCACCCGAACCGAAAGGTTCACGCCCTCATTTCGAATGCGATCCACTGCTTCACGCAGTTCAGGATTCCCGACCCCCTTGCCATTCACAATCAGCCAGAAATTCAATCTCGCACTCCTGTTTTATCGAATTGAGAGACGCCAGTACCATGACGCTATAAAGGCTATCCTAGCAGGCGCACGCGATGCTGACGTATATGCCATATCAAGGTCCTTGCGCATCACCCTTCTAAACGCGCCATGGCCCGTGCAGACCTTGACCTGGCGACACCGGTCCAATGGCCGTGAATATCAACCTCGTAGCTCACTTGGCACTCGACGGTTTTTAACCACTCATGGGCACACAGGTTCGAACCGTCCTGCCGATAAGGGTATACTCCGCCGTTTTTATCATTTGCGCGCATGATCCAAGTTTAGATCGCAACGGCCTGATATCGAAGGCTAAAGGCATGCTACATTCACCCCCGCCATGGCTTTCGCCTGCAGAAGGGAGCATTGCCTGCGGAGCATGCCGTGCAGAGGCCGGCTTTAGACGGCACCGTCGCGCTGGTCATGATATTAAGCAGCGGATCAGAACACTGGCAGCCCTGACCTGCCTTTTAATTCCTTTAAAGTATAAAAGCATTATAATTTATACCTTTTAATTCATGGGGGAGGTCGCTAGCATTCGCCTTCCTCCCACGGGGACAGATGAGGATATCCACGATGTCACAAGGCCCCCTGCTCGACACCAACAGTCCTTTGAATGGCGACCAGGCCCAGCGTCTCAATGACGTTCTGGGTGGTATGGATCGCGATCAAATGACCTGGCTGAGTGGGTATCTCGCCGGACTCAACGCGTCCGGCGGCCAGCTGAGCGCTGCGTCACCTGCAGGTGCACCACAGACCGCCTCCGCACTACCCGAAATTACTGTTTTATATGGCAGCCAGACCGGCAACGCTGAAGGCGTGGCCGAGCAGGCGCGTGATCGCGCCGTGGCGCAAGGCTTCAAGGTTCGCCTGCTCGATATGGCAGACGTCACCAAAAAGGATCTCAAGGATCCCGCCAACCTGGTGGTCGTGGTCAGCACCCAGGGTGAAGGTGATCCGCCGGATACTGCCATCAGTTTCTATGAACTGATCAATGGCCGCAAGGCGCCCAAACTGGAAGGTCATCGCTTTGCGGTGCTGGGTCTGGGCGACTCGAGCTATGATCAGTTCTGCCAGATGGGCAAGGAATTTGATGCCCGACTGGCCGAGCTTGGCGCCGAGCGAATCAGCGATCGCATCGATTGCGATGTTGACTACGAAGAGCCTGCTGAAGCCTGGATCGACACCGTACTCGGCCGCTACGCAGAACTCTCGGGCGCGACTGCCGCAGCCGCCGCTCAGGGTGCACCGGCTGCCTCGTCCGGTGAAAGCCAGTGGTCCAAGAAGAACCCGTTCTATGCCGAGATTCTCGACACGGTGATCCTCAATGACGACGGCTCCAGCAAGGAAACCCGTCATATAGAGCTGTCGCTGGAAGATTCCGGTCTTGTCTATGAGCCGGGGGATGCGCTGGGCGTCGTCCCACAAAACGATCCGGCCTATGTCGATGAACTGCTCGAGAAGCTCAGAATCAGTCACGACACCGAACTGGACACCGGCAGCAAGGTACGTGATGCCCTGTTGGCCGAGTTCGAAGTCACCACGCTGACACGCCCCTTTCTCGAGAAATGGGCCGAACTCAGCGATGATGCCGAGCTGCGTCGCATCCTGAGCGATGAAGCCCGAGACGAGTTCAAGGCTTGGGTCTACGGCCGTCACATCATTGATGTGATTGAAGAGTTCCCGGTCGACAACCTCGATGCTGCCACTTTCACCCAGGCGCTGCGCAAGCTGCCACCGCGGCTTTACTCCATCGCCTCAAGCTATAACGCCGAGCCCGATGAAGTGCATCTGACGGTCGGTGTTGTACGTTATGAAGCGCATGGACGGGCACGCAATGGCGTCACCACCGGCTATCTTTCCGAGCACGTCAAGCCCGGTGACAAGGTCCCGATCTATGTCGATCGCAACAAGAACTTCAAGCTGCCGGACGACAACAGCACGCCGGTCATCATGGTAGGTCCGGGGACGGGTGTGGCCCCCTTCCGCGCCTTCATGCAGGAGCGTGACGATGCGGGCGCTGAAGGCGATAACTGGCTTTTCTTTGGCGATCAGCACTTTCACACCGATTTTCTCTATCAGGCCGAATGGCTGAACTGGCGAGAGAAAGGCCTGCTGACCCGTCTGGATGTGGCCTTTTCACGTGATCAGGCCGAAAAGGTCTACGTACAGGATCGCATGCGGGAAAAAGGGGCAGAACTCTACGCTTGGCTTGAGCGTGGCGCCCATTTTTATGTCTGTGGTGATGGCGAGCGCATGGCAGCCGATGTGCATCAGGCGCTGCTGGATATTGCCCGGGAGCACGGTGGCCTCGATGAGGATGCCGCAGCCCAGTATGTCCGCGATCTCCAGCAGTCCAAACGCTACCAGCGGGACGTATACTGAACATGACCGATATTATTGCCAAACTCCGTGACGAGTCGCTTGATGACTATGCCGCCAATGAAAGCCTGAAGGTCAACAGTGACTTTCTGCGTGGGCGGTTGATGGAAGACATGGCGGACAATGCCACCGGTGCTGTCAGCCCTGACGATACGCAGCTGACCAAGTTCCACGGGTTTTACATGCAGGACGATCGCGACGTTCGCGATCAGCGCCGCAAGAAAAAGCTGGAACCGCTTTATTCTTTCATGGTGCGCCTGCGTATTGCCGGTGGTCGCATGAGCAGCCAGCAGTGGCTGACCCTGGATGATGTGGCACGCAACTATGCCAATGGCACGTTGCGCATCACCACACGCCAGACCTTTCAGTACCATGGCGTGTTCAAGAGCAACCTGCGCGCGCACCTGAAAACCGTCAACGACGCCATGATCGACACCATCGCCGCCTGCGGCGACGTCAATCGGAACGTGACCTCGACGGCCAACCCGCATCGCTCCGCGATTCATCGGCAAGTCTATGATCTAGCCGCAGAGATCAGCAATCATCTGCTGCCGCGCACGCGGGCCTATCACGAGATCTTTCTGGGTGAAGAACGCGTTGCCGGTGGTCCTGAAGAAGTCACCGAGCCGCTTTATACCCAGCATTACCTGCCGCGCAAGTTCAAGATCGGCCTGGCAATTCCGCCGGACAACGAAACCGATGTGCTGACCAATGACCTGGCCTTTATCGCCATCGTCGAAAACGGTGAGCTCAAGGGCTTCAATGTCGCGGTCGGCGGCGGCATGGGATCGACTCACGGCGAACCGGATACTTATCCGCGCCGCGGGTCGATCATTGGTTACTGCGATGTCGACCAGACGGTCGATGTGGCCGAAAAGGTCATGCTGGTACAGCGTGACAACGGTGACCGCAAAAACCGCAAGCATGCACGCCTCAAGTACACCGTGGACACCATGGGTGCCGAAGGCTTCAGAGCCGAACTCGAGAAATATCTCGGTTACGCGCTGGGTGAAGAGCGTGCGTTCGAATTTACCACTACCGGCGATATTCTCGGCTGGTATCAGGGTGAAGATGGCCAGTGGCACTACGGGCTTTTCGTCGAGAACGGTCGTATCCGCGACTACGCCGATGACAACCCCATCCACGCCGGCATGCAGATCATGAGCGGGATGCGCGAAATCGCCAGAATTCACGATGGCGATATCGTGCTGAGCTGCAACCAGAATCTGATTATCACCAGCGTGAAACCCGAACTTCGCGAGCAGATCGACGGCATCATTGATCGCTATCGAATGCTCAAGGATGTCACCCCTCTTCGTCAGCACTCGATCGCCTGTGTGGCCTTCCCTACCTGTGGTCTGGCCATGGCGGAAAGTGAGCGTTATCTGCCCACCCTGCTCGACAAATTCGATGCCATCATGAAGGACGCGGGGCTTGAAAACGATCCGATTATCGTACGCATGACCGGCTGCCCCAACGGCTGCGGACGTCCCTTCATGGCTGAAATCGGCTTCGTCGGCAAGGCCATCGGTCGATACAACCTCTATCTGGGCGGTGATTTCACCGGCACCCGGCTCAACAAGATGTATCGCGAGAACATCGACGAGACCACCATTCTTGAAGAGCTGACGCCGATGATCCATCGCTATGCGAAAGAGCGTGAGGTCGGCGAGCACTTCGGTGATTTTGTTGTTCGTGTCGGTATCATCAAGGCAACCGAGAACGGGCTGGACTTCCATACAGCTTGATACGTATCTCGAAGCACCCAAAAGGCCTGGCATCTACCGGGCCTTTTTTATTGGTTTTTCTTTTTATGGCACTCGGTTAACTCATCATCGCATCAACCAGGCGGATACAAAAAAGGCCCTGCCAATGGCAGGGCCTTTCAGGATCAGACTGCCTCGCAGCCAAACCGCATCACGCTAGATAAAGCGCGGCGGCGGATCATCGGCATAGGCCTCATCGATCCAGGCAGGATACTGATGACTGCGATCCCAGACCTGATAGTGCAGCCTGGAGAGCATGACCGGGTCATCCAGCACCAACAGCTTTTCCTTGTTGGGCATCTTTTCCGGCCCGCCCACCAGCGCCTGGCGAACCATTGCCTGACGCTGAGACTCGATCGCCTCGGACTTGTTGTGACGTGCCACACCCATGGCACAACCCAGCGCGTTATCGATGGGATCGACTACCGTTTGCACGAAGGTCGGTGCCGGTGGCTGATGGCGCGAGTTGCGCACAAACCGCCAGGTGGCCCGCAGTTCCCGTGGCGGATTCGACTCTTCGGGAATCAGGAACATGCGCCCCCGGAAGGCAGCACGGCCCAGCCCGACCTTGCTGGTAATGACCGAGACCGGAATCGACAGCATCAGCGCCCCAACGATCGGCCAGAGCCAGAGTAGAAACAAAGGATCCAGCCACAGGACGAACAGCGTCCAGATGATGCCGAACATCGTCTGCCCACCGTGACGCATGAAGGCATCTTTCCAGGTTGTTTCGCTGAAATCACGCTGCGGCGACTTCCACTTGACCTCGATACCCATCAGCGCCGCCAGTACGAAGCGGGTATGAAACAGCATACGCACCGGCGCCAGCAGCATCGAGATCAAGGACTCGATTACCATCGACACGCCCAGACGTACGGCCCCACCGTAATAGCGTGGCCCCTTTGCCCATATCACGATCACACTCAGGATCTTGGGCAAAAACAGCAGAGTCAGCGTGGTGGAAAAGAGTGCTACCGCCCTGCCTGGATGCCACTCGGGCCAACGCGGAAACAGCTGCATGGGCTCGGTGAAATACTCGGGCGTAGTCAACGTATGCACGGCCAGCAGCGCCGTGGACAGCATCAAGAACAGGAACCAGAGCGGCGCCGACAGATAAGACATGATGCCGGTCAGAAATACCGCACGGTGTACCGGATGCATGCCGCGCACCAGAAAAAGTCGGAAGTTCATGATATTGCCCTGACACCAGCGGCGATCGCGCTGCAGCTCGTCAAGCAGGTTGGGCGGCATTTCTTCATAGCTGCCCGGCATGTCATAGGCAATCCATACCCCCCAGCCGGCACGACGCATCAGCGCCGCTTCGACAAAGTCATGGGAGAGGATTTCACCCGACAGGGCGCCCTTGCCCGGCAGCGGGGCCAGGGAGCAGTAATACATGAAAGGCTCAACGCGAATAATCGCGTTATGCCCCCAGTAATGAGATTCCCCCAGCTGCCAGAAGTGCAGGCCCGCCGTGAAAAGTGGCCCATATACCCTTGTGGCAAACTGCTGCAGACGGGCATAGAGATTGTTACTGCCTGCTGCCATCGGCGCCGACTGAATGATACCGGCATCCGGATTGGCTTCCATCAGCTGTACCAGTCGAGTCAGACAGCGACCGCTCATGACACTGTCGGCGTCCATGACCAGCATGTAGCGATAGTTGGCCCCAAAGCGACGGCAGAAGTCATCGATGTTGCCACTCTTTTTCTTGACCCGACGAGAGCGGCGACGATAGAAGATCCGGCCAAACCCACCCACTTCACGGCACAGCCTCAACCAGGCATGATTTTCAGCCACACAGGTATCGGGATCATAGCTGTCACTGAGAACGTGAAAATCGAAATGCTCGATGTTGCCACTGCGCTGAACGGACTCATAGGTCGCCTTGAGACCGGCAAAGACGCGGTTGACGTCTTCATTACAGATCGGCATGACGATAGCGGTTCTGGCCGAAGGGTCAATCGGCTCATCCCCCGCACTGGTCGCCGAGATGCTGTATTTGTCCCGCCCTTTCAAAAGCTGGAAGAACCCCATCAGCGCCGTCCAGAAACCGGCCGACACCCAGCAAAACAGCAGCGCAAAGAGCACAAGTTCCAGCACTTCAAGCAGCTGTGCGCCCTGATAAGGCAAAACGGTACTCATGTACCAGACCGCTACTGCGCTTTGCACCATGACCAGCAGCAGCAGCGTCCAGCGGCGCATGGTACCCACCATCTTCCAGCGCGGCGCAGTAGGTGCTTCAGGGGCCTGAGTCTTGCGTACCCGCGGCTTTAAATTGCCGCGGCGCAGGTGATAGCCCTTTTTCAGTCGCTTGATCGGGCTGGTGGTCCAGGGGTGCGGTGCAATCGAGGTACGATTGATGGGCGGCATGGTCTTGAGACACACACGCCCCACCTTGTCGGTTCCAAGCACCTCGGGCGGCGCCAGAGGCGCTGTCCCATAGGCCAGCTCCAGACGCCGGAGCACCGAAGCGCTGGCAGGGTCGTCCTGCAGGAGGCTCTGCTTGCCGACGTCTTCATGAACCTTGAACAGCGGCGTATCCTGAGACGCCAGTTCCAGCAGCTCTCGTCGATTACCCAGATCCCGGGTCCCGAGCGCCAGGCGCTCGAGATAGGCCCGGGCCGGGCTTGAATAGGCATCATCACTCATTGGCAGGCAGCACGTAGTTCCAGGTTTCCGTCAGACGCGAATCACCATTTTTCAAAAAAGCCTTCATGTTGATCGGCTTCGAGGTGTCGTTGGCCTTGACGCTCAGCTTCAGGCGGTAGCCACCCATGGCAGGGTTACGAACCACTTCGCTACGTACAACCTGGCCGTTATCGCCAAGATTGACGTCCGCCTGAACATTGTCATTGCTGCCCGGCGACTTGAGGTTCGGGCCCACGAAATCGATCACATACATCGTGCTGTCATCGCTTTTGCGCACCAGGTTGTTCTGAACCGTTTCACCACGAGCACGACGGGTCTGTGCAACCCAACCCAGATCAGGCGTATGGTAGCGCGCCTCATTGAGCGTCCAGTTGATGGTGTAATTGAAATCCAGCGGCTGGTTGGTTGGCAGTTCCTGCGTCGGGCGCCAGAAGCTGACAATGTTGTCGTTGGTTTCATCCGGCGTCGGAATCTGGACAAGTTCTACCTGTCCGTCACCCCAGGTATTTTGCGGCTCGATCCAGGCACTCGGGCGCAGGTCGTAACGATTTTCGATGTCCTGATAGTCGCCGAAATCGTGGTCACGCTGCAAAAGCCCCATACCGCGCGGGTTGTTGGCCGGGAATGTATCCACGGAAAGACGCTTGGGATTGGCCAGCGGACGCCACAGCCACTGCCCGTCACTGGTGGCCAGCAGCAGACCATTGGAGTCATGAATGGCAGGACGATAATTACTGCTGGTGGACGGCTGCTCGGGACCAAACAGGTACATGCTGGTCAGCGGTGCAATGCCCAGCTTGGTGACCTGACGACGCAGGAAGAGGCGAGACTGCACATCGACAACGCTGTCCTGTCCCGGGCGCAGAATAAAGCGATAGGCGCCGGTGGCGCTGGGTGAATCCAGCAGCGCATAGATGGTCAGATAGCGGTCATCTCCCTGGGGTTTAACCACCCAGAACTCCTTGAACCGCGGAAACTCTTCGCCCGAATTGAGCCCGGTATCCACGGCAAGACCGCGGCTTGAGAGTCCATAGCGCTGGTTCTGGCCCGCCACACGAAAATAGCTGGCGCCCAGAAATACCATCGACTCACTTTTCTTGTCGGGGCTATCGCCGTAGTTGATCTTGAAGCCGGCGAAACCAAGATCCTTGAACTTTGATCTGTCGACATCCAGATTGCCGTAATTGAAATTCTCCGGGGAAAATTTCAATTCCTGCACATCATCGCCGTTGACCTCATTGATGGTTACCGGCGTGTTGTAGTGCATACCTTCGTGAAAAAACCCCAGATCAAATCTCAGGTTATCGCTGCGCCAGTGTGATTGGGCAGGCTTGTATTGAATCTGCTGATATTGCTGAAAATTCAATCCGGCAAGGGATTCCGGGAGATTGCTTTGAGGCGCAGTGTATCCACGCTGTGCAAGCTCCTGAGCCTCCTGGCTGACATCGTTGAAGTCAAATGCGAGTACGGCCTGAGTGGAGAACAGGGAAGCCACTCCGAAAGCCAGCAAGGCACTTTTTTTCAGGGTAGCGTAAGCCGCGAAACTACCGGAGGTTTTCAGATAAGACGTCACAGCAACATTCCTCATAAGCATCCTTGAAGTGCCCTGGTATTTAAAAAAGGTATGGTTCATACCATTACCGCCATGCAGGAAAATGCTCAGGGCAGCCATACATGGCAGCATATGCCTTGTCGAATTCAGCAGGCCTGTTTACCACGACCCTGCACCTTTATACCAGAAGCTCGGGTGCAGCATTCTACGTCACTTTTCTACGCACGATACGTCCCAAGATGCCGCAGCGACCCAGGAGATATCATGCATTGGATGTGCATACGGACGCTATTCTAGCGCCGGCAAGGCTTTTTCTCAGTAGTCATAATGAAACGCTGTCTTTTTTTACCACCTGGTGACACGTCGATAACAGATTTAACCGGTCATGCCAGTACCCGATGTCGATGACATGTCATTAATGCCGTTAATAAAAGCCCTCCTGCGCCAATAATGCCAGTCAATGCCAGTATCCACTGAGGTGATAGCGGCAACCATGTCAACAATGAGGCCATCAGCGCACCGCCCCCCATCTGGCAACACCCTGCCAGCGATGAGGCAAGCCCTGCCCTGTCTGCATAGGGTTCAAGCGCCAGGCTCAACGCAGCTCCCAGTGTCAGTGAAAAGCCGGTCACCATGACGGCATTGGGGAGCATGAAGGAAGCCACATCCGAGCCAGAAACGCTGTAAAACAAGGCATGACAACAGCCACCCATGACCATGACGGCAAGTCCTGCCTGAATGGCGCGATGCTGCCCCAGAGACGAAATCAGACGCGGAGCGAGAAAGTAAGCCACTACGTTGATGGCCGCGATAGCACCAAACCAGCCGCCAAAGGCCAGCTCGCTCAAACCCGCCTGATCCATCAGCAGTATTGGCGATGTCGTGACATAGACAAGAATGACGGTCATGCCGGTCATGGCAATCAGGACATGAAAGACAAACTGGCCATCGCGCAGGATGGTGACCACATCACGCCCATAATGAGAAAGGCGGCTTTTATGCTCGCCGGCCGGTCGAGTTTCCTCCAGCCCCCAGAGACAAAAGAGCGCAACACCGAGCGCAAAGACCGTCATGAAAATGAAACTGGCACGCCAGTGCCAGAAGGCGGCCAACAGGCTCCCCAGCAGGGGAGCCAGCGCTGGTACCACACAAACCGCTGCATTCAAAAAGCTGTAAATGCCGGCGCGTCGGTTCCCATCAAAACGGTCTCGCACACAGGAAAACGCCACGACGGTAGCCAGTGAAGCGCCCAGACCCTGAAGCAGGCGTCCGATATAAAACAGCGTAATCTGGTCGGCCATGAGGCACAGTGCCGCAGCCAGTCCATACAAGAGCGCCCCGGCAATCGCCATGGGTCGTCGCCCCAGACCATCTACCAACGGGCCGGCCACCAGCTGCCCTGCTCCCATGCTGATCAGATACAACGTGATGGACCACTTGATACCGGCGGTATCCAGCGCAAAGTCCTGCGCGACCATGGGCAGCGAGGGTAAAAAGATATCGACGCCCAGAGGGGTAAGCACGATCAGCGCCATCATCATGGCAATCAGGCGGCGATTGCCGGGGAAAGTGCCCATTATCAAACTCTTTTAAAAGAAGAAAAGGCACTGTACAGACTACATCAGGGCCGGCCAACACTTCCTGTCGGTTTGAAAGCGGCCCGGCTACGCTAAGCTTATTGACCATCGCGATAACAAACAGGCGCGCACCTCTATGAGCCAGGAAGAAAAACAGCACGCAGAAGATGATTTTGAAGGCGGACTGGATGCAGAAGCCGTGGAACAGGAACCACAGGAAGCCTCATCAGGCAGCGTTTCCGACAAGCATGCTAACGATGAAGAGGAGAAAGGCCAGGAATTACCCTCTCAGGCTGCTGCGGTTCACCAGCGACTTCGCAAGGATGGCCAGAAGGAACTGGCTCGAGACTCGATGGCACTGTTGTGGTCCGCCATCGCCGCCGGCATTTCCATGAGTTTTTCCATGGTCGCGCGCGGTCTTATGCACGCACAGCTGCCGGACACGGGCGCCGGTTTCATGATCGAATGCCTGGGCTATACGATTGGCTTTATCGTCGTCATTCTGGCCCGCCAGCAGCTCTTTACGGAAAACACCGTGACGGCCGTTTTACCGGTCATGAGCCATCCAACGCTTGCCAACTTTGGCGCTCTGGGTCGCCTTTGGGGGGTCGTGCTGTTCGGCAACATGGTCGGTGCGGCACTTTCAGCGGCCACATTCCTGTACATGCCGATGTTTGACCCGGCCACCCACGACGCCTTTATCACGCTGGGCGAGCATCTCATGGACAAATCGCCATTAGAGATGTTTTCAAGCGCCATTCTGGCCGGCTGGATGATTGCCACCCTGGTATGGCTGATTCCGGCTGCCGATCAGGCCAAGGTCTGGATCATTCTGATTATCACCTACGTTATGGCCATCGGCGGATTTGCGCACATTGTGGTCGGGGCCAGTGAAATGTTTTACATGGTGTTTTCAGGCAATGCCGACTGGAGCGATTTCCTTTTACGCTTTGCCCTGCCAACACTTGCCGGCAACGTGGTCGGCGGCACGTTTATCTTTTCCCTGATCAGTCATGCGCAGATTCGTGGCGACCTGGAAGCCCAGAAGGAATGCAAACAGGGCCTGATTCAACGGCATCACATGTCGAAAAAGCCAAAGGACGCTCAGAATCTGCACAAGCGTGACAGGTCTTCATGAGAAGACTGTTGCTACAAGTCATGACTATGGGAATAGTTGGGGCAGCCCTCACGGGCTGCCCGTCGGCATCCCGCTCACCGACACCGTTTTATCAGGATGACCTGCTCACGATAGCGAGCAGCGATCTGGTCAGCACGGATCATTTTGACGCGCCCGGGTTCGGCGACCCTGGCTGGAGCAGTCTGAGCACTGCCCCCGGCGCCGGTCAGAGGCTGGTGCTTTTGAAGCTGCCAAGCTCCGATGACATCAGAAGCGGCTGGTGGCTGCTGGGGCGCAGCCGGGATCCCTTTATAGCGGCCCATTGCACTCGCCCTGACGATGCCGGCCAAACACTGAACGGCACACCCACCACAATCGATGGCCATCCCTTTACCCATTTTGAAACCAGCGATGCCGGCATGAGCCACTACCGCCAGGTCAGCGCCTGGCGCGGCATTGCAGGTGATAGCTGCCTATCCATCGAACATATTGTCCAGGGCGTACGTGGTGAAGTATTCGATCCCCCGCGCACTCCTGCGTTCACGGTTGACGCCGCCATGGCAAGACTTGACGACGTCAATGATGTACTAACGTTTCACAATACGCCGTAAGGGCTGGTACGCCTGACATGGAGCTCTGCCGCCTCGGCTGTCATAATGGGCGTTTATGGCTCTGGGAACGATGGCGACATGCATTATATTGGAGCACATGTCAGCGCCGCTGGTGGCGTTGACCAGGCGGTCAAACGCGCCGTAGACATTGGTGCCAATGCCTTTGCGCTGTTTACCAAGAATCAACGTCAGTGGAAGGCCAAACCACTCGATGACAGCGTTATCGAGGCATTTAAAAAGGCATGCCACCATCATGGCTTTACGCCTGAGCAGATTCTTCCCCATGACAGTTATCTGATCAATCTGGGCCACCCGGAAGCCGAAGGGCTGGCCAAATCGCGCGCGGCTTTTCTCGATGAGATGCAGCGCTGCGAGCAGCTTGGTCTGACCCTGCTCAATTTCCACCCGGGCAGCCATCTGCGCAAGATCAGTGAAAGCGAATGCCTGAAGATCATTGCCGAGTCCATCAACGAGGCGCTGGCGCAAACCCGAGGCGTGACCGCTGTCATCGAAAATACGGCCGGCCAGGGCAGTAATCTGGGCTATCGTTTCGAACAGCTTGCAGAAATCATCGAGCAGGTAGATGACAAGTCACGCGTCGGCGTCTGTATCGATACCTGTCACGCTTTCGCCGGTGGCTACGACCTGCGCACTGAAGCCTCGACTCAAGCTGTGCTGGATGAACTGGACACAGTGGTCGGCATTGAATACTTGCGCGGCATGCATCTCAACGATGCCAAAAGCACACTGGATAGCCGCGTGGATCGTCATCACAGCCTGGGCCAGGGCAATATCGGCAGTGCGGCTTTCAAGACCATCATGCAGGACCCACGGATTGGTGGCATTCCCATGATTCTAGAAACCATCGAGCCTGCCATCTGGGACCAGGAAATCGCATGGCTGCGCGCGCAGGCCGGCACTGCCGGCGACTGACGCCCTCTCATCTTTAGCGGAAACTTCACCATGCAGTCAGACGGTTTTTTCAGCTGGGTCGGCGAAACGCTGGGCAACATTATTCGTGCCATCGTGGAATTTCTGGCTTCCATTTTCGCCAACCTTTTTGGCGCCATGGGCGGCTTCATCGATGGACTGACCGGCTCGCTGGGCATCAGCCCTTCCGTGTTCAGCCTGGTCATTCTGGTCATCGGCCTTTTGCTGCTGATCAACGGCGTTCGCGCCATGCTGCGCGGTGGCATTATTGGCGGCCTGATCTGGCTGGTGCTGGGGCTTCTGGTCCTTTCATGGTTGATTCCGTGATACGACCGGAAACAACACGACCCTCTTTCTTCTCAACCGACATCGAGGCCTGGACATCAATGCACTCGTCATTGCCGGACTCAAGCCGGCTCTGACGTGGCCGATAAGACCTTCCTGATCAACCATGGCACAGCTTGACAAGAGCTGTACTATCAAGGGAAGGAAATCGATGTCGTTAAGGATCTGGGGAGCCATCTGCCTGGCCGCCACGCTGAGTGGCTGTTTTAAAGTCAATACGTCCCAGGTCCCGATGGCGACAACCTGGGAGATGAGCGACCAGCAGCGCATGCAGGCAGCGCATCACTGGGACGTACTGGCCCGCAACGAAGCCCGCGGCATCATGGCCAATCAGCGCCTTCGCAGCCGGCCGCTTTATGTCTTCTCGCCACAGCCGGCGACGCCTTTTGAGCGCGGCTATCATTCGCTGCTTGAAAGCCAGCTGGTTCAGCAGGGCGCTCTGGTCAGTACCCAGCCCGAAGGTTCCGTGATCATCAATCCATCGGTTCAGGTTGTCACCCACAGTGACCGCGGCAGCATCCGTCCGCCACCGGGCGCCCTTACCTTCCTCGCTGCAGGCGTGGCCTGGGCCTTCCAGCCGCTCAACCACTGGTCCGAGCCGGCTCTGGCACTGATCCCGGGTGCCGCACTGTTTGATGCCTTCAGCGGTAATATCACCGAGGTGGGCAATACTGAAGTCATCATTACGACCCGGGCCACCGAATTCGACACGCTGCTGTACTCGTCCTCCAACATTTATTACATCAATGCCGGTGACAGCAATCATTACGAAAGCCGAAGCGGGCTGAGGGTTTCATCGCAATGGTAAGCCAACGATTTTCTCGTCTGCCGCTGACGGTGGCACTACTGATCTGCATGCTGGTGACGGGCTGCTCTTCCCTGCCGGGATATAACACTGTGCCCGAGCCCCCCACCCTGCTTTCCCGAGTCGATACGGCTGCCGAGCAGCTGGTCAAGAATGCTCATGGCCGTCTGTCGCCCAACGATACGGTCATTGCGACCACCTTTGTCGACGTGGACCAGCTTGGCCGCTCCTCCACGCTCGGCCGCACGTTGACCGAAACCATGACGTCCAAGCTGGTCGAACAGGGCCTCAACGTTATCGAGGTCAAGCTGCGTGACAGCCTGTATATCGAGGAGTACACCGGCGAGCTGATCCTGTCTCGCAATGTGCAGCGGCTGGCCAACAACTACAATGCCAGCGCCGTACTGCTGGGCACCTATGCCGTCGCGCGGGGCGAAGTGTTCGTCAATGCCCGGCTCGTTCGCCTGGCCGACCAGCTCGTTCTGGGTGCCAGCAGTTTTCGGGTGCCCATGGACGCCGATGTTCAGACGCTGCTGATGTCACCCTACTGATGTCGAAAAAAGGGATCCAAAAAAAGACCTGTCGCCCTATCGGCAACAGGTCTTTTGGGCTTCGTACTGGTGAACGACGATCAGACGCTGTCGGCCATCGCTGTCAGGCTATCCCGCGCTCCGGTCATTTCATTACACAGGTTAATGCCTGAAATGATTGCTTTGAGCGAGGCGCTGACGGTGTCGCTGTCCTCGGCGACGGCGCAGATTCGCTGACCATCCACGTTGAGCTGCACAAAGGCAATGGCATTGGCTTCACTGTCTTCACCCAGTGAATGCTCGTTGTAATCAAGGATACCGATCTGCTGGCCGCTGTGGCGCTGCCAAGCATTCATGAAGGCCGACATCGCGCCGTTACCGCTGCCTTCCAGTGTCAGATGCTCACCGTCCTGCTCAAGCGTGATGAAGAGGCCTTCATCGCTGGCGCGTGACAAACGATAATCCACAAGCGACAACGGCCCTTCCCGCATGAAGGTCGTAAACAGCAGACGGCGAATGGACTCGCTGGAAAGCTCGCCGCTCAGCCGCTCGCTCTCCTTTTGCACATGAGGGGCCAGCGCCAGCATCATCCAGCGTGGCAGGCTGATGCCGTAGTCGCGCTCGAGCAAAAAGGCCATGCCCCCCTTGCCGGACTGACTGTTGACGCGAATCACCGCCTGGTAGTCACGACCGATATCGCGTGGGTCGATCGGCAGATAGGCCACCTGCCAGGGTTCGTCGTCGCCCTGCTTCTTGAGTGACTTGCGAATGGCATCCTGGTGACTGCCGGAAAAGGCGGTATAGACCATCTCGCCCACCCAGGGGTGACGGGGGTGCATGGCAATGCCGGTGCACTCGGTCACGACCTGAATGATTTCGTCCGGACGCGACAGATCAAGCCCGGGGTCGATACCCTGACTGTAGAGATTCATCGCCAGCGTAACGATATCCATGTTGCCGGTGCGCTCGCCGTTACCCAAAAGCGTGCCTTCGACGCGCTCGGCGCCCGCCAGCAGGGCCAGTTCTGCTGCGGCCACTGCACCGCCGCGATCATTGTGGGTGTGTACCGAAATAATGACGCTGTCACGACGACTGATGTTCTGACAGAAATATTCGATCTGGTCGGCATGATGATGCGGTCCGGCCACTTCCACCGTATTGGGAAGGTTCAGAATGCACTTGTTGTCGGGCGTGGGCTGCCACACATCCATGACAGCTTCACAAATGGCCAGCGAGAAATCGAGTTCGGTACTGGAGAAGCTTTCCGGAGAATACTGAAAACGCCAGTCGACCTGTGGATACCGGTCGGCATGCTCCTTGACCCACTGCGCGCCGCTGACTGCAATATTGACGATACCGTCGCGGTCCATTTCGAACACGCGCTCACGCTGGGTGGTCGACGTGGAATTATAGAGGTGAATAATGGCGCGCTTGACGCCCACCAGAGCCTCGAAACTTTTCTCGATCAGGTGTTCACGACACTGCACCAGTACGGCAATGGTGACATCCTCGGGAATCTGATCCTCCTCGATCAGCCAGCGGACGAAGTCATAATCAGGCTGGCTGGCCGAGGGAAAGCCAACCATGACTTCCTTGATGCCGACACGAATGATCTGCTTCCAAAAGCGCTTTTTCTGCTTCACGCTCATCGGCTCCAGTAGCGCCTGGTTGCCATCGCGCAGGTCTTCACTGACCCAGATTGGCGCGGATTCGAGATCGCGATCGGGCCACTGACGATTAAAGGCGGCCACACGCGGTGCAGGGCTGTACTTGCGATGATTGAAAGCAGTCATGTTTACCTCTGATAAGCGCTGAAGGGATGTTTCATGCCTGAACAGGGACGTCATCGGGATCTGCTCTTGTGAAGCACTCCCATGAGCCGCATCGGCACTGCTCGTGACAGTAGAGTCAGTATAACGCTGCCAGCATGACAGGTCCTTGCGATTATCGTGGCAAAGCACCCCTTTGAAGCAATATAATGCCAACATCATGAAAAATTTTGGCAAAAGGTACCAATAAATGTCTGAAAGACAACCCGTCATTGCCATCGATCGCTATGATCGACATATTCTTGAAATACTTCAGACGGAAGGTCGTATCAGCAATCAGGCCCTGGCCGACCGGGTAGGGTTGTCGCCGTCCCCCTGCCTGAGGCGGGTGCGGGCACTTGAAGAAAGTGGCCTGATCACCGGCTATCAGGCCCAGGTCGATGCTCGAAGGCTGGGCTATCGGCTGATGGCCCTGGTCCACATTTCGATGGATCGCCATACGCCCGAGCGCTTTGCCAATTTCGAACAGCGCGTCGCCGCCCTGCCTGAAGTTATCGAATGCCTGATGATCACTGGTCAGGAAGTCGATTATCAGCTCAAGATTCGTGTGGAGGATATGGACGACTATCAGCGCCTGCTGCTGGAACACATCACTCCGATCGAAGGGGTCACCGGCGTTCACTCCAACTTTGTGCTGCGCCCGGTATTTGGCAATCGCCCCATTTCCACTGACCTTATCACCCCATACTGAACCCCTGCGGGAACTTCAGGGATCATTCGCTTTCAGAAACATCGCCCACACCCCCTCATTGCCGAGAGACTTTATAAAACAGGCGTCAGGGCTTAGTGTGTAGCGCTTCGGGTAGCGCTGCGTGCGTGGTCCTACCCGTGCCCGTCATTTACAGGAGAGACTGCACATGCTGTTACGCCGCATTTCGGCTTCAGGGCTTCTGGCCCTGATGGCGACGCTATTTTCCCTCTATGTGGTGCCCGCTGCCCAGGCGCAGCCACAAAACGCACCCGATGCCGATATCAAACAATTCCGGGACTGGGAAGTACGCTGCCCCAAGGGCGGCGGTAATGACGCACACTGCACCATGACGCAGCTCGTCAACAGCCCTAACAGCAAACGCCCTGTCATGCGGGTCGTCGTGGCCTATCCGCCGCAGAGCAGTGATCCGGTCATGGTCTTTCTGCTGCCACTGGGCGTGCGCCTGGCACCCGGCATGCAGCTTCAGGTCGACAACGGCAAGGAAATCCCCTTCCCGTACCAGGTGTGCATGGATGACGCCTGCCGCGCCGATCTGCCCCTTCAGGGTCAGCTGCTCAGCCAGCTGCGTGGCGGCACGAAGGCGACGGTCAGTCTGTTTGATCCCAACGGCCAGCGTCTGGACACCGATATTTCCCTGCTGGGCTTTACCGACGCTACCCGCGCCATCGCCCCCTGAGTCGCTGCAAGCCACTCATGATGTCTGGCAGCCTCCCTGCCGCCATCAAAAAACGGCGCCCCTTCGGGCGCCGTTTTGCATGGTATTTCAGACAGAGATCAGGCCAGCGCCTTTTCCACCACCTCAAACACGTTACGCGAAAGCTTTTCCTGCCGAATACGCTCAAGCTCGCCACGCATCAGTGCCTGACGCTTTTCGTCGAGGCGATGATAACGCGTCAGCGGCACAATCATGCGCGCCGCGATTTCCGGATTGAGACGATTAAGCTCGATGACCACATCCGCCAGCAGTCGATAGCCCTCCCCGTCGAGGCGGTGAAAATTGACCCGGTTCTGCTGGGTGAAGGCCCCAATCAATGCCCGAACCCGGTTGGGGTTTTTGATCGAAAAGGCCGGATGCGCCATCAGAAAGCGGACGCGCTCCAGTGCATCAAACTGCGGCCGCGTCACCTGAGTGGCAAACCACTGATCCATAACCAGCGAGTCATGTGCCCAGCGCTCACCGAAGGCGCGAATGGCTGGATCCCCCAGGTCAGCCCGATCGGAATGCGCCAGCAGGGTCAGCGCCGCACGCACATCTGTCATGTTGTGATCGGCCTCATACTGGGCGCGGGCCATGTTGAGCGCCTCGGGTTCACCATTGGCGACCAGGTATGAAAGCGCCACATTCTTCAGGCTGCGTGAGGCAATCTGTTCTGGCGTGGGCGCGTATGCCTCCACCCGTTGATTGGCGTGATAGAGGCTTTCGAACTCGGGAAACAGGTTGTCCGCCAGCTGTTCGATGGCAGCACGGCGCGCACCATGGATGGCATCGATATCCACGCGCTCCTGCTGCTCGGCAATCCATGCCTCGCTGGGCAGGCGCAGCATTTCGGCCAGTACCGCCTTGTCGTCGGTCGGCTCACGCAGCAGATGTCGAAAGGCCTCGATCAATCGAGCATCAAGCGCCATCAGCTCGCCACGCTGATGCGCGACCATCATCTCCTCAATCGCCATCAGCGCCAGCCGCTGCGTGGCGTCCCAGCGATTGAAACCATCCTCATCAAAGCGCATCAGATGCGACAGCTCATCGCGCGACCAGGGATATTCAAGGCGAACCGGCGCTGACAGCCCCCGTAGCAGCGACGGCACGGCGCCCTCAGCAACGTTGTCAAAGACCCACTGCTGCTCGGCCTGGCGAAGATGCAACACGGTATCGGTACCGTGTGACTCACCGTTGAGGACCAGTTCGACCGGCTGCCCATCAGCGGCGATCAGCCCCATACGCACCGGCACATGCAGGGCCTGCTTGTCGCTCTGCCCGGGGGTGGGCGGCGTTTGCTGAGAAATGGTCAGGGTAAGCTGGCGCTGCTCGACATCGTAATCGCTGCGTGCCGTGAGCTGAGGTGTCCCCGCCTGAGCGTACCAGCGCATGAACTGGGTCAGATCTTCACCCGACACCTCGGCCATGGTCTCGACAAAGTCCTCGACCCGCACGGCCTGACCATCAAAGCGCTCGAAGTAGAGATCGCTGCCGCGACGAAACGCCTCTTCTCCCAGCAGATTGCTGAGCATGCGCACGATTTCGGCACCCTTTTCATAGATGGTCAGGGTGTAGAAGTTCGAAATTTCGATGAAGTGATCGGGACGCACCGGATGTGCCGTCGGGCCGGCATCTTCTGCAAACTGCAGGGTGCGCAGCAGCGCGGCGTCCTCGATGCGCTTGACCGGCGCCGAGTTGATGCTTGAGGAAAAGCTCTGGTCACGAAAGACCGTAAAGCCTTCCTTGAGCGCCAGCTGAAACCAGTCGCGGCAGGTCACACGATTACCCGACCAGTTATGGAAATACTCGTGTGCCACGATCCCTTCAATGCGCTGGAAGGTGGCGTCCGTGGTGGTCTGCGGGTTGGCCAGCACTGCCGCGCTGTTGAAGATGTTGAGCCCCTTGTTTTCCATGGCGCCCATGTTGAAGTCGTCCACGGCAACGATCATGAAAAGATCCAGATCGTATTCACGCCCATAGGCCTGCTCGTCCCAGGCCATGGCGCGCTTGAGCGAGGCCATGGCCCAGTCGGTCTTTTCCAGATTCTGTGCCTCGACCCACAATTCGAGCGCCACTTCACGCCCGCTCATGGTAGTAAAGCTATCGCGCACGCATTCCAGCGAGCCGGCCACCAGCGCAAACAGATAGGAAGGCTTGGGATGCGGGTCTTCCCAGGTCACGAAGTGACGACCGCCCGGCAGCTCGCCACGCTCGATGGGATTGCCGTTGGATAGCAGTACCGGCTGACGCTGTCTATCGCCGATGACGGTTGTGGTAAACACGGCCATCACATCCGGACGGTCGGGATACCAGGTGATACGTCGAAACCCTTCAGGCTCGCACTGGGTACAAAACATCGGCCCCGACACGTAGAGACCTTCCAGCGCCGTATTGTTTTCCGGATCGATGACCACTTCGGTATCCAGCACGAACGAGGTCGGTACGCGATCGATGATTAACTGGTCGCCCTCGATACGATATTCACTTTCCAGCAGCGTGTGGCCATCGATGGCCACACGTTCGGTCTTCAATGCATGACCGGAAAGTGTCAATGCTGCTTGAGCGTCATAATCGTCATGACGATGCATGTGAAGACGCGCCCTGACCCTCGTGGCATTCGGGTCCAGATCAAAGGTCAGCTCTGTTTTCTCGACGCGGTAGGCTGGTGGGCGGTAATCACTGAGATAAATGGCTTGCGGCTCGGCCATGGAAGGCTCCTGAAATCGATCGTGGTTCCAGTGTACGCCGCAAGCCAGTGTTGGCTCAAAGCGTTGACTCAAAACCACTAACGTCATAAGGGTTCTATCGGGAAGGGGTAGCCCGCGTCACCAGCCAGCTGCCGATACCGATCAAAAGCGCAGTGACGCCGACACGCACAGCCAGAGACGGAATGGTGAGCCAGATCACCACAGCGCTGAAAAGCAGGGTCATCACCGCCAGTCCCTTGGCACATGTTGAAATGGCGCGTTCGCGCTCCCAGCGCTGCAGGGGCGGCCCCGCCAGCCGATGCTGTCGAATCCAGCTGGCAAAGCGCGGCGACCCTTTCGTAGCCAACGCGACCGCCGCCAGCATAAAGGGTGTGGTGGGCAGCAGCGGTAAAAAGACCCCGGCAACGCCTAACGCAAAACAGAGCCCCGCAAGGCCTATCCAGAGATAGCGCATGGCACCTCCCCGGCGAGTTTACTGCACAGCAAAAGAGGAGTTTTCAGCGGCCTGTCAGTCAACGCAGGGGCATCGACGTGCACAAAAACACGTGCGCCGAGGTCATCGGTCATTGGATGTTCGAGCATTGCCGGAAGGCAGCGGACGAGTGGCCACGAATGTCCCCACCAGGATCAATACCATCAAGAGTACCCAGAAGACCCAGTTGAAACCGGTGTGAATCCAGATCACCCAGGCACTGAAAAACATCATGCCAATCGACACGACCTTGGCAGGCAAGGGAATGGCGCGCTCTTCTTCCCAGGCCCGAATCAGCGGCCCGGCAAAACGGTTGCGCCGAATCCAGCGCTCAAAGCGTTTTGACCCTCGAGAGGCGCAGATAACGGACAACAGCATGAAGTCGGTCGCCGGCAACAGTGGCAAAAAGATACCGACCACGCCGATGCCGAAACATAGCGCCGCCAGCGTGATCCAGAGGGCACGCTTGATCGGAGCGCGCGCGCGATGGTCCGCGGCAGGATCCGGAGGAAGACTCGACATGCCACACTCCCGCAAAACTTGAACCGCCGATCATAGCGTCCGAGGCGGTCGCCACCAACCCTGAGCGTCTCTCCTGCAGGCTGAGCCAGGGTTATGGCGCTGTACCGGTACCCTCACCCAGTGAGCGGATCATTTTCCAGGCGGCACAGCCATCGTGATAGTAATCTTCCATCCAGTGCAGAACCTCGTACCCCATGCGGCGATATAGCGAAATGGCCGCACGGTTATCAGCACGCACTTCCAGATAGATACTGTCGCACCCGCGCGTCAGGGCCACTGCCTCCAGCGCCAACAGCAGCCGTTGCCCCAGCCCCTGGCCACGAGCGTCCGGATGCAGACAAAAGGAATACAGGCGCGCCTTTTTTTCGTTACGACGAAACAACAGCGTCCCGTATCCTACCAGCGCGTCATCCTCGTCGATAATCAGACGGGTCTGGGCATTGGCCTTTGTGACCAAGTACTTCAGCTGTGAGGGGCTGAAGCTGTCTTCGTTATCACCAAAACAGGTGCGCTCGAGGGCATTGAGTGCCGCCGCATCCCTACCCTCCGCTGCGCGCAGCGTGAAAGCCATGCGTTCTTCTCCAGGCCAGAATCCAAAGGGCCGCAATCCTATCACTTCACGGCGTGCAAGACCCTGCCGTGTGGCGCATTCATCGCCAAAATTTGTAGACGTCTTCAGCGACAAATACTTCCGGGGATAGATGCCCTTCCTTTCAATGGGTCAGCCAATCCCTTCTGGGGTCATGACCGCATCGATCCTGCCTCGAGTGCGACTACCACCCTCCACCGTGAGCATGCTCATCCATCATGGTTGCTCGTCACGGTTTCACGATGGCCGGGGACGTCCTATGATGCGCATATTTCCCCTTGGGCGGCGGAGTGCGTCATGTCACGTTTGCGTATTGTTGTGGATCACCCCAGCGATTGGCGTCCCTACTATCCCAGTGATGACCTGGTCAGCGCCGATGAATTTCTGGCACTGGAAGAGAGTACGGATCAGGACCGCTCGACTCACGTCATTAACCTTTGCAGCGGCCTCGACTACCTGGAGACCGGCTATTACGTCTCGCTTCTGGCACAGGCACGCGGGCAACGCGTTCAGCCCGATGTGGAGACGCTCAACCAGCTCAAGCGCAAGGCACTGATCGATCTGCAGCTGGACGGGCTCAATGACATGATGGCCGAACTGAACCGCCGCGGCGCGCTGCAGGGTGAACGGCTGGACCTGCGACTTTTCTTTGGTGATACCGGCATGGCATCGCTGGCGCGGCTGGGTCGACGGCTTTTCTCGCACCTGCCCTGCCCGATCATGGAAGCACGACTCGTCAAGCGTCACGGCGACTGGCGGCTGGCACGTCTGCAGGCGCTCTCGCTCAAGGACGTTGCCCCGGAAGAAGAGGATCGCTTTGCTCGCGCGCTGAATGCCCACTCCCGCCAGGTATGGCGAACGCCCTCTGCCCGTCGACGCTACCGGTTCGACCTGGCCATTCTGGTCGACCCGGCAGAAGCCATGCCGCCCAGCAACAAGAGTGCCATCAAGCAGTTCATTCGTGCCGGGCGTTCGATGGGGATCGACGTCAGCCTGATTACCCGACGTGACGAAGGTCGACTGGCTGAATTCGATGCCCTGTTCATCCGCGAAACCACCCAGCTTGATCATCATACCTGGCGCATGGCACGCCGAGCCGAACACGAAGGCCTGGTCGTGATCGACGACCCCCAGTCGATACTGCGCTGCACCAACAAGGTTTATCTCCATGCCTTGCTGCGTGCTCGCGGCATCCCGGCCCCCGAGGGGCATCTGCTCAATCGCAGTGACCTTGATCGTCTGGATGCCCTGGCCGACACCCTCACTTTTCCGCAGGTGCTGAAAATACCCGACGGCGCCTTTTCACGCGGCGTGGTCAAGATCAGTTCCAAAGAGCAGTTGATTGAGGAAGCGCGGCGGCTTTTCGAGGATTCCGCCCTTCTGTTGCTGCAGGAATGGATGCCGACCGAATACGACTGGCGCATCGGCATTCTCGACGGACAGGTGCTGTTTGCCAGCCGCTACTACATGGCCCGAGGACACTGGCAGATCTACGACCACAGCGGAGGTCGGGTGCGAAGTGGCGGCTTCGAGACAATGGATCCGGCAAAGGCACCCGAAAAGGTCATCAAGACCGCGCTCAAGGCCACCCGGCTGATCGGCAATGGTCTTTACGGGGTTGATCTCAAGCAGAGCGGTGATCGAGTGGTGGTCATCGAGGTCAACGATAATCCCAACTTGGATGTTGGCGTGGAAGATGTCGTGCTGGGGCCGGAGCTTTATCGGCGCATCATGGCGTGGTTTCTGGAACAGATGGAGCGCAAGCGCCAGCCCATAGCGACGCCTGTGCGTCAGCAACACGGCTCATGAGCGCGCCGAGAGCGTCATACTGACCTGATAGCCGGTATATTTTCGCAGATTGATCACGCCGGTATCGAGCATAAGATACTGGCCCTTCATGCCCATCAACCGCCCTTCGACCTGCGGCGTGCGCTCCAGGTTGAAGGCGCTGACGCGCTCGGGCCAGGCCAGCACCGGATAGTCAAAGCGGGCAACCGTCTGCTCGTCGTATGCCCGAATGTTGTCCTCTCCGAACTGCGCCCTGAGTGAGGCAATCCCTGGCGCCAGCCGCATCATCAGATCATCACGCAGGCTGATGAGATCGACATCAGCGGTTTCCCCCTTGAGCATGCGCTGCCAGTGGGTGCGATCGCTGATTTCGTTGCGAAACAGCGCCTCGACCATGCCCGACTGACGGCGCGACGCGACCGACAGGATTGGCAGGGCCTGAACGGCTCCCTGATCAAGCCATCGCGTGGGCATCTGGGAAGGTTTGGTAATGCCGACCTTGGCGCCCGAGCTGCTGGCCAGATACACCACATGAGGGGCAAAGCAGTGTCGCTCGCCCCATTCGGGTTCGCGGCAGGTGCCCTGAAAATAATGACAGCGCTCGGGGGCCATCATGCAGGTATCACAGCGTGCCAGGCGCCGAAAGCAAGCGTAGCAATGGCCCTGACCAAAACTCTTGCGGGTGGGCTGCTGGCAGTTAACGCAGACAATACGCCCGGCAAAACACAGTGTAATGTCGTGCCCAAGCCAAACATTGAGCGGTTCAACATGCTCGCCCAGGCGCAAGTGATAGTGAGCGCGGCCCGTGGCATCTGCCGTAATCATCATTCGGGAGAGACCACCGGCACGCTCAAGCTTCTCAACGGGGGGTGTCTGAAGACACCATAGCGATTCGAGGTCTAGTTGACCCATTTAATGGTGTCGCCCTTGGCCTCGCCGTGCTTGTCGCTACCGCAGCCATGATGATCGATATGCCCTGTACGCTGCTCGGGTGCGACATCATGCTTTGCTTCAAATCGCAAAATGGCCTCAAGGCATAGCTCGCGCTGCTCGGCGCTCAGAGCATGGCCATCGGGCCATTTGCCAAGTTCCACGCCGCGCTTGAGTCCTTCATACATCTGCGGCGTCAGCTGTTCGATCATGCGCTCAAAATTCATGTCGCTCATGGTTTATCCGTCAATATCCTTGTGTCTGTCTTTGGGCACGGGCACCGCACGGCGCGGATGAAAGCGTGATCCCAGCAGCCCGGCCGCCAGCCCCAGTAACAGCCCGCCAAGATGGGCCTCATTGGCGACATTGCCAAAACCGAGCCAGTTGGCCGCCGGCGTCATGCAAAGCACCAGCCAACCCACCATGAACACCATCAGCATTGGCGGAAACTGAAAGCCGCTGTCGGGCACCAGTCGTGAATAGAGCCAGACGAAGCCGACCAGGGCATAGACCACCCCTGACATGCCGCCAAAAAGGACCGTGCCGGTGGCGTACTGGGCCAGATTGGACACCAGCATGCCCGAAATCAAAAGGGCCAGCAGGCGCCAGCGCCCCTGCAGGGCCTCCACCTGACGGCCAAAATACCAGAGCCAGAGCAGATTGAAGATCAGATGCATCAGACTGAAGTGCAAAAAGGCCGGCGAGAACAATCGCCAGACTTCTGCCTGTGACAGGGCATACCCAAGCGTGGAGGCATAGAGCTGCTTGCCCTCGATGGCGATGGGCGCAATGGCCAGCGCGGTGAGCGCCTGAATATTGTCGATGCTCTGCCAGGCAAACACCGCCAGACACATGACAATGACCACTGTCGTCACCGGTGCCAGACGAAGCGCCCCCATGATCGAACCGGCACGCGCGACCGGCGCATCCTGGCCATCCAGGGTCATGGCCTCGCCCTTGTGCCACTTGTCGATCAGCTCACGGGCTTTCTCGAGCTGAACATCCTCGATCAGCCAGAGCACCTGTCCGTTTTGATCGCGCGAGTAATGGTGTCCAATGCGATGTTTCCAGAGTGCGTGACGCAGCCCTTCGATATCGGCATCAAGAGGAAAACGCAGCGCCTGAGGCATGCTCACTCCATTTGAGGCTGGGACCTGCCAGCCGGTCATGCTCATGGGTTCGGACGTTGAATAACAAACACAAAAAGAAGTCCGGCGGAGAGGGTCCGCCGGACAAGAGCAAGGGATCATTCAAGGGAACACTTACTCTGACGACAGTGTGACTCAAAAGTTCCGGACACATTTAAAAAATCCGAATTTTATTTCATGGCCGAGCCTGCAGCTCAGGCGCTGACCCAGCAAAAACGCCCGGCATCGAGTGCTGACTCACCATCAAATCGATAGGCCACCAGCCGGCCGCCTCTCACGGCAGAGTAATCCAGACAGGCAATATTGGCCGTCGGCAGGCTCGGGATACCCTCACACCAGTAGTGACCGACAAAAAGCGGGCGTTGTGATGCCCCATAATGTACCAGCCGACGCCGCTCGTCGTCGCGAAGCGGATGGTCCTCAAACTCGGGCGGTAGCGGGTCGGGCTGAAAGACCACGTCCCCATAGGACTGCGGTGAACGCGCCCAGAAATGAGTGCGAAAAACGCTTCGTCTGGCACCGTCCATCGAACGAATGACCTGACCATTGGGCAGCCGCAGCTGCGTACCGCGTGTCGTGCGATCAAGTACTCGGTGCTCGGGACTGCCCTGAATGCTGGCCGCGGCCAGAAAATGTCGATCGATTCGACCATCCGGATGATCGTTCAGAAAGGGGCGCAGCAGCGTTTCATCCCAGCAGGCATGCGCCACTCGAAAATGTTCGAACTCAAGGCACAACGGCATCTCGAGAAACCATTCGAGATACGATGCCCAAAGCCCCGGCGCTCGTTCGAACTGCCTCAGAGTCTCGGACATGACCCGCTCACTGCGCCCGCCAACGCGCGGCATGGTAAAACCACGCCCTCCCTGTCCCAGACACTCTTTCAGGGCATGAGCTTCATGATTGCCCATGACCACCAGTGCCGTGCCCGCCTCCACCATGGAACGCACAACCTCGAGCGCCTTTTGAACATGAGGGCCGCGATCGATCAGATCCCCCAGGAAAATGGCGCGCCGGGAGTCGTGCGCATACACGCCATCCCGGCGTTGATACCCCATCTTCTCCAGCAGATTTTCAAGCAGGTCTCCACAGCCATGAACATCGCCGATCAGGTCAAACCCTTCACCGATGCCCAGAGCGGGATTACCCGGCGCTGCATCAACCAACAAGGCCACTGCTCCAGCCCAGTTTGCTGCGACAGGCCTCGAAATAGCTGTATCCCGGCGGATGCAGCAGCTTCAGATATTCAGGCTTTCTCCTGATGGAGATCAGGTCACCGGGCTGCACCACCACCTTCATCTGTCCGTCACAGCTGACCTGCAGCTCGGCATCGTGACTGTCCACAACCTCGAGCAGAATATCGCTGGCAGCGTCGACCACGATCGGTCGACTCGACAGGGTATGGGGAAACATGGGCACCAGCACGATGGCCTCGAGCCGGGGATGCAGAATGGGCCCGCCACCGGAAAGCGCATAGGCTGTGGAACCGGTCGGCGTCGCAACAATCAGCCCATCGGAGCGCTGGCGATAGACAAACTGACGATCGATGTAGAGCTCGAATTCGATCATGCGCACCGCAGCGGCTGGATGAAGCACCACATCGTTGAGGCTGCAGGCCGACCCGATGACGGCGTCATCACGCCTGACTTCGGTATCCAGCAGGAAGCGCCGTTCCACCTCAAACTGCCCGTTGAGCACCTCATCGATGCGATGTTCGACCTCATCGGGATTGATGTCGGTCAAAAATCCCAATCGACCGCGATTGACCCCCAGGATGGGCGTATTGAAACGACACAGCATGCGCCCGGCCCCGAGCAGGCTGCCGTCACCGCCGACCACGATGGCCAGATCACACTGACGGCCGATCTCTTCAAGCGAAATGCTGCCACTCTTTCGGATCGAGCAGGCTCTGGCGGTCTCCGTTTCAAGATGCACCTCGAGCCCGCGCGATTCCAGAAACACCATGAGACGCTCGAGTGTTTCAACGACCTTGTCACTGTCAGGCCGCCCCACCAACCCTACCCGGTTGAACTGTGTCATGCCCTGTCCAGACTGTTTCATCGAGCCGGCATTATGCGTTCAGCGCTGCGCGGGGGTAAACCACACCTTCATGAAAATTCAGCCGAGGCGACAGGCGCACGCGTGGCACGGCGACGCCACCATTCGCTGCCAAGCAGTGCCAGCAGCATGACAGCCCCTCCCTGAGCGATTCGCGACAGATCCGCATCACGATTCCAGATCAACAGATTGACCAGAAGTCCTGCGGGAATCAGCAGATTGTTCATGACCGCAAGCGTTGCGGCATCGACACGTCGAGCGCCCTGATTCCAGAAGAAATAGCCCGCACCGGAAGCCACCATGCCCAGCCAGGCGAGTACACCCCACTGCACCGGCGTGGTGGGCAGGTGCTCGCTGCTGCCCAGCAACGCCCACGCCGGCAGCGCTACCAGCAGCGCCCCGATGTAGAACCAGCCGAAGACATTAATGGCGGGCAAAGTCCCTTCGACGCCACGCATAAGATGCCGGTAACCGACCTGACCGATGGCAAAACACAGGTTGGTCCCCTGCACCATGAAAAAACCGGTCCAGAACGCGTCACCGGGCGCCTGGTAACGA
Organism: Kushneria marisflavi; assembly: GCF_002157205.1. Classification (NCBI taxonomy): domain Bacteria; kingdom Pseudomonadati; phylum Pseudomonadota; class Gammaproteobacteria; order Oceanospirillales; family Halomonadaceae; genus Kushneria; species Kushneria marisflavi. The sequence continues at coordinate 399,891 of NZ_CP021358.1, forward strand.
ATCAATGCCGCCCCCAGTACAGCAAGCCCGGCCATTGCCAGCTGGAACATGTCGAGCCGGCGACAGATCAGGTTGTCCAGCAGTGCGATATAGATCGGCGTGAAGATGGTAAACAGCAGGATTTCCGGCACGCTGAGCAGCACAAAGGACTGGTAATAACACACATACATCAGTCCCAGCTGCACGGCGCCCACGCCCATCAGCCCCAACGTTCGGCGCCGATCCAGCAGGCGCGGGCGAAGCCAGGGCAAAAATACCAGACAGGCAAGCGAGATACGCGTTAATACGGCAAAATAGCTGTCCACCTGACCGGCCAGATACACGCCGATCAGACTGAACGAGAAGGACCACAACAGTGTGACCCCGAGTAGATAGCCCATATGCTTCGTCAACCAGATAGAGTTTCAAGGTTAACAACAATTATACGCCTGACCGAGTGCCTCGAGGCAACCCGCACACTCTCCTTTACCGCCTCTCCCGGCCCCGAATCATCGAGTGACTGGGCCGGCCAGGGTACTGGGGACGTCATGGTCAGTGGAGAGCCCCCGATCCTTCGCTTTCATGAGAAGGGGCATTTTACGCATGCCAACGGCCGCCGAATGGCCTTTAGCAACGTCTATCGCTTTGAAGTCGTAGAGGATCGCGTCGAGCTTTATCACGAACGCCGCGGGCAGGAGGATGCGGTCTTTCTGTTTCCACTGGTGGTGGTCGAGGAGAATCGATTGATGAGCCTTGCGCCCCATCTATGCGTTCGAGACCTCTACAGTGGCGAACTGATCATGACAGACCACGGGTTCGACCTGACCTGGACGGTCGAAGGGCCGCGCAAACAGGAGCGCATTCACTACTGCTATCGGTAGGCGCAAGGCTGGCCATGGAGGGGTCATAACATTAGCCAAAGCTTTCCAATTACCCCTCCCTATTACGACCTTTGTCTTATTCAAATATCATGATGAGACCCGGACACATACACTCAGGATGTTTTCTGGCAGCGGTGTCTGTCACCGCAGTATTTCAATAACACATGGAGCAAACGATGGAATTGCAAAATCGTGAAGGACAGCTTGTACCGGAAGTCACTCTCAAGCAGCGCAAGGGCGGCGAGCTGATCGATGTTCAGACCAAGGACATCTTTGCCAATCGCACTGTCGCTGTCTTCTCTCTTCCGGGTGCCTACACGCCGACGTGCTCCTCCACGCATCTGCCGCGCTACAACGAGCTGGCAGAGCAGCTTTTCGCCAGCGGTGTCGATGAAATCCTGTGCCTTTCCGTCAACGACGCTTTCGTGATGGAAGCCTGGGGCGAACATCAGGAAGCCGAGCATCTGACCCTGCTGGCCGATGGTAACGGCGACTTCGCCGAAGGCATGGGTATGCTGGTGGACAAGACCGACCTGGGCTTTGGCAAGCGCAGCTGGCGCTATTCGATGGTCGTTCGCGATGGCAAAATCGAAAAAATGTTCATTGAGCCGCAAAAGCCGGGCGACCCCTTTGAAGTGTCCGACGCTGACACCATGCTCGATTATCTCAATCCGCAGGCAGAGCGCCCCAGTTTTGCTACCATTATCAGCAAGCCGGGCTGCCCGCACTGTGCACGCGCCAAGCAGGCGCTGGCTGATAATCGCATTGCCTATGAAGACATCACCATTGGCAACCGCGACATCACCAGCCGCTCACTGCGCGCCATGACCGGTCACGCCACCGTACCGCAGGTCTGGATCGATGGTCGCCATATTGGCGGTGCTGAAGATCTCAAGGCGCATCTTGAGCAGGCTGTTGCCTGATCAATCGATCATTTGCCTGATCATGACGGCCACCTTCGGGTGGCCGTTTTTGTATGTGCAGCCCCCACCGCTTATCCATGGAATGGAGTTTCAGCATGCAAGAAAGACATGTAGACGTTGCGATCATAGGCGCAGGAAGCGCCGGCCTTGGCGCCTATCACGCGGCCTGCGCCCACACCAACAGCATCGTCCTGATCGAAGGCGGCCCCTATGGCACCACCTGCGCCAGAGTAGGCTGCATGCCCAGCAAGCTCTTGATTGCCGCCGCCGATGCTGCGCATCACGCGCGCGATGCCGGGGCCTTTGGCATCCACCTTGATGGCCATATTCGCATTGAGGGGCGAGAGGTCATGGCACGCGTTCAGCGTGAACGCGACCACTTCGTGGCAGGGGTCATCGACTCGGTAGAAGAGATCGATGCCGCACAGCACCTTTGCGGCCACGCCATCTTTGAAGATCACAACACCCTCCTCATCGATGACCACACCCGTGTTCATGCCAATCGCATTGTCATCGCCACCGGTTCCAGCCCCGACTTCCCTGATGTTCTCAAGGCCGCCGGCGAGCGTCTGGTCACCAACAACGACCTTTTTTACTGGGACGACCTGCCCGAATCGGTCGCCGTATTCGGTCCCGGAGTGGTGGGTCTGGAGCTTGGGCAGGCGCTGTCACGACTGGGGGTTCGGGTGCGCATGTTTGGCATTGGCGGAGCCGTCGGCCCGATCAGCGACCCGAATATTCGCGATTACGCTGATCAGCAGTTCAACAAGGAATTTTATCTCGATCCGGAAGCGCAAACGCGCAACGTGGGACTCGTCGATGACCGGGTAAACATCACCTTTGTCGAGCGCAACAGCGGCCATGAGATTACCGAGTCGTTTGACTATCTGCTTGCCGCTACGGGCCGCCCGCCCAATCTTGAGGGGCTGGAGATTGATCGCGCCGATCTGCGCATGGATGAAGGGGTACCGGTATTTGATCGCTATACCCTGCAGTGTCAACGCCGGGATGGCACACCTGCGTCCATCTTTATCGCAGGCGATGCCAATGCCGAGCTGCCGCTACTGCATGAAGCCTCCGATGAGGGACGCATCGCCGGCGATAATGCCGGCCGCTACCCGAACATTCGTGCCGGTCGTCGGCGCTCGATGCTGACGGTAGTCTTCACCGACCCCCAGATTGCCGCCGTCGGACAAACCTGGGCCGATATCGAAAAGCGCCCCTGCGACAGCTATGCCATCGGCGAGGTCAACTTTGAGTATCAGGGGCGCGCCCGGGTCATGCGACAAAATCATGGTCTACTGCGCGTCTATGGCGAACAGGGCTCAGGGCGCTTTCTGGGTGCCGAAATGTTCGGCCCACAGGCAGAACATCTGGGCCATCTACTGGCATGGTGCCATCAGCAGCACATGACCGTGGCACAGATGCTGGAGATGCCCTTCTATCACCCCTGTGTTGAAGAAGGCCTGCGCACTGCTCTGCGCGATCTCAATGCCTGTCTCAAGCAGGGCCCTGCCATGGCACAGCACTGCATGGAAACCGGCCCCGGTAGCTAGCCGCTTTCAACGCATGAATATGACGACACAAGCCGCTCGATTTAACGATCGGTTGCTTCAACAATGTCATGACCCAGTGTGTGCTGGCATCGTCTGCCGGCAGCATTTCTCAGGAGCCACGCATGGCCGACTACATGATTACCTGCGATCTAAAGCGCCCCGGCCAGGAATACCATCACCTGCTCAGGGCCCTGGCACGCTATCCGAACAGCCTGCACATTCTCGAAGCCACCTGGCTTGTCAGAACCATGGCCACGCCCGACCTGATTCTTGCCGATCTCGAACAGTATGTGGACGTTGAAGATCAGATGTTCATTGCCGTGATGCAGACACCGGCCGCCTGGTCGGACAGTCTGGGCGTGGACCGCGTACTCGAGTTTTTCAGTCAGAGCTGAGCCCGTTGAAATGTTGCAGGCAACACGATGCATCGAAAAGATGTACAAGTTTTCTTGCAATATCTGTATAGCTTTTCTATTTTCTCCCTACAGTCTTGGCGTGCAGGCATTCGGCACTCTGATGGATCAGAGTGACGCTCAGGGAAGAGGTAGTCGGCCGCAATGTCTGTCATTGGAGTATGAAACCCCGGCAAGGATGTCGGGGTTTTTTTATGCCTTGACCCCAGCATTCAATATCCGAACGTATCGATCACATCGCCAGGCATGAACCTGTCTTTATCCGGGCTGGATGGCAGTCAGCACGTGCAGAAGCAGCACGGAAAACGTGCCAGTAGCAAAGGCTTGTTGAGATGAAGCCGGAAAGAGGCTGGAAGACGTACTGGAAAGGAAATGGAGCGGGCAATGGGACTCGAACCCACGACATTCAGCTTGGGAAGCTGACGCTCTACCAACTGAGCTATACCCGCATGGCGCTCATCATAAAAGCCCCCATCGGCAAACACAAGTCACGCGCTACAAAGTGCTGTTTTTGAGGCAAAAAAGCATCGAGTAAAAAAAATTTCGATTTTAGGGATCAAATTGGCAACCGGGGGGTCTTAATAGGCAAGACGTTCTTCTTCAGTCGCTGAGGGATGCGTCTTGGTTTAACTGTTCCTTGCATGGCCGCCACCTCGTTGTGGCGGTCTTTTTATGTCTACGTCATGTAGTCATGCAAAGAGAACCCGACTTTTTGGTCGGATCCTACCCTCACACTGCTGCTTCCCGGCACCATGGCATTGCGGTTTCACTCACATCGGGTGTCGCGCGCTGATTACGGCATCATAACGAGTCAAGATGCGCTGCACTTCCTGTTCGGTCACGGTTTTCGCATACCTGGCAGGTGTCGTCACATAGGCGCCGCATGTCCTGCAGTTCAAGGGTTCATCAAGCCTTGTCCTTTTAAGCTGTCTGGACGTTACGGGCACATGACATGCCGGGCATTTCAAATGGCCTTCCATGGCGTCTCGCATTCCTGCTCCTGCCCTTTCAATCCGTTGATGCCATAGAGGCTAGCAGTCACACATGTCACATGCGTGGCAATAATGCATGAAGGATCGAGAGGATGAGCGGAAAGATATGGAAAGCACGCTCTACCCCGTCATGACCACCTCCAGACCATATTCGGTAATGCGTCCGCAGCATTGATCAAAGGCGTCGCGTCTGAACAATCGCTGTATCAAGTGACGCGAAGTGTCATTCTGCCAGGTTGCGTCGATAAGCCCTCTTCGAAAGAGATAGCGAATAGCACGCGTAAACTCGACATCCGTTACTCCAAACTCAATTGCCTTGACATGGACACGTTGGTATCGGCCGGTGTTGAGCAGGCGGGTCAGAATGGCCAGCTCGAGCGAGTCGAGAGTTTGCATGCCGAATGCGTCAGCCTTTTAACATCACATGGATTAATAATCTGGAATCTGAACGAATTATACTCATCACCCAACGAGGCTAAAGTATTAAAAGAAACATATTTTGTGATCAAATTATTTAATTTTGCAAAAAATACATTAAATATACTTAATCGATGTCGCAAAATGGCGACAAAATGCCGCTAAATTGGCCTTGAGACGGCCCATTTCGAGCCAAAAGCCAGTCTTAATATTTACATAAACTTACTCAAATTCGTTTTCTTTTAATACTCTCTTAATTCAATGCTCCGGGAGAGATGTCATTAATGCCGTACCCATCATCACGCTGAGCCTCCATGATCCTCCTGATCGTATTTGCCCTGACTGCCATCGGCATTTCCTTTATCTGTTCAGTACTTGAAGCCGCCCTGCTCTCCCTCACTCCCAGCCACATTGCACGTCTGCAGGAATCAAGGCCCGCCCTGCATCACTCGTTGCGTCAGCTCAAGGACAACGTTGACCGACCTCTGGCCGCTATTCTTACGCTCAATACCATCGCCCACACCGTTGGCGCGACAGGTGTAGGCGCACAGGTCTCTGCGGTTTTCGGGGAGACATGGATCGGTGTGGCGTCGGCGATCATGACGCTTTTGATTCTTGTGTTATCGGAAATACTGCCCAAGACCATTGGAGCCCGTTATTGGCGACAGCTTGCACCGCTGCTGGCCCCGACCCTCAGGGTCATGATCTGGTTGCTGCTGCCCTTTATATGGCTGTCGGAACAGATCACACGTCGAATTGGCGACAGCGCAGAAGACGATGTCGATGTGCGTGAAGAGATCAAGGCGCTGGCGAAGCTGGGTCAGGAGCGCGGGGTCGTGGATGCCGATGAAGGCAAGACCATCATCAACATTTTGAATCTGCACAATATTCCGGTACGCGATGTCATGACACCGCGTACGGTATGCACCACCGTGACGCCTGAAATGACAGTGGCCGAATTTGATGCCGGCTATAGCGACCTGCCCTTTACGCGCTACCCGGTCATGACGCCGCCGGAACAGACCGTGGGCTATATTCACAAGATGGACGCCTACCACGCCGACGACAGCGCCACACTCGAATCAATCATGCACCCGATCGACTCGGTCGACAGCGAGGACAGCGTCGAGCAGGTGTTCATTCGAATGCTCAACGATCACCATCACATGTGCGTGGTCTATGACACCCACGGCAACTGGGTGGGCGTGCTGACAATGGAGGATATTCTCGAAACCATTCTGGGACAGGACATCGTCGATGAAACCGATGATGTCTCCAATCTCCGCCATCACGCCAAGCAGCTCTGGCTCAAGCGCATCCGCCGCAGCCGCGAAGGGGCCATCAACGACCGGCTACCCAAACGCTGACCCTCTCGGTCATGGATCGGGACATGCTAGAATAATGTCCCGATCCGGCAACCGATGACCCCCATGGCTACCTTTTTGCTGACCTTTGTCGTCTGTCTGCTGATCTGCGGTTTCATGGTCGCGGCACTGCTTTTGTCACGAACGCCGCGATATCGCACAAGTGCTGACGATCTGCTGACCCTGCTCGATGAAACGCTGGAAAACCGCGTGTCCGAAGCGCGCTGGTATACCATTGTCGGCTACCCGATTCGCCACGACCCCTATCTCGAAAACGTGCGCCGGCGCTGTCAGGCCATCATGGATGAATATGGCCAGCCCTGGCGTTTCGAACAGGGCGGCGCGCTGTTTTCAGCCACCGGGATCGAGGAGATTCGCGCCCTGCGTGAACACCTGACAGCGAGACTGTCACTCAATGACCGACGCGCCTTTTGATTCAGGCCGATGAGCGTCCCTTGTTCGGATATTGAATTGCCATGAATATCTCGCTGACCAGCACCAACGTCATTCGCCGCGCGCCTCTCGATGAGATCTCCCAGGCGCACTCTCACCCCTTTCATCAAATCGTGATCGGTCTGGCAGGTGAAGCGGAAATCATCATTGACGGTCGCTCGCTACATATCTCGCCGTTTCAGGGCTGCACCATCCCGGGAGATCGAGAACATTGTTACCGCGGCATTGGTGACAACTCTCAGCTGCTGCTGGATCTTTTTGATGATGCACCGGGACTTTCAGGCACCTATCGACATCATTTTCAGCTTTTCTCTCAGCCCCTGCATTTCGAGCTCGACAGTGCCGCTCGGGCCTATCTCACCTTTATGGTTGAAGAGATCACGAATCAGCCGGACGTCGACCGCGACCTGCTGATCACTACCCTGCTTTCGATCCTCTCCCATCGCTTGCTCGACCGGCAGGCAACTCCCCAGTCTCGACTCAACCTGACCATGCTGGATCACTATATCGATCAACATCTGGCCCTGGGCATTCGTGTCGAAGACCTGGCCAGTCTGGTGCACCTTTCCAGCGCCCACTTTACCGAGCTTTTTCGCATTCGAACCGGGCTGCCACCCTATCAGTATATTCTGCGCAAACGCCTTAACGCCGCTCGTCAACTGTTGCTGGAATCGCGACTGCCCCTGATTGATATTGCCGAGCGCTCGGGCTTTGCCAATCAAAGCGCCCTGTCGCACGCCTTTCGGCGCCATTTCGGTCACGCACCCGGCGCACTGCGCCAGACGTCTTCCTCATGAATCCTGTCAGCAGGGGTGGGCCTTCCCACCCATTCAGTTAGACTAAAGAATCATTGAAGAAAAGCCTGTTTTTTTGCTCCACCCAAAGGGCCTCACAACTCCCGCCAATCTGACAATCCTTCCCGGCAAATCGACAAGACGGCGTTGCTCACCGCGACCTAAAGTCGCAAAAGCCACCATCCTCTTGTAACCGCCAGCCATCGGTGCACTGCCTTTTGTGCGTCCTCCATCAGTGCTGGCTGCCCGTCGCGGCAAGGAACTTCACTATGCTCAATAGCCAACAAATACTGGATGCCAAAACCTGGCAGCAGGCGCCTGAAGCCCTTTTTGACCGCATCAGCGATCATTACATCGTTAACGAAAACGATCTGGTGCGGGAGTTCATCGAACTCCTGCAGACCGATGACAAGGATTTCAAGCGGATTGCCGATAGGACAGCGGCCCTCGTGCGCGAAGTTCGCGCCATGGATACCGCGGTGGATTCCATCGACGAGCTTTTGCAGCAATACAGCCTTGGCACTCAGGAAGGCCTGATGCTCATGTGCCTGGCAGAAGCTTTGCTGCGCGTGCCGGACACCGCCACGACCGACGCCCTGATCGAGGATCGCCTCAGTGTCGGTGACTGGGAAAAATACGCCGGTCAAAGCGAATCCTGGTTCGTGAACGCTTCCACCTGGGGGCTTCTGACCACCGGACGTGTGATCAAGCTGGATCATCCTCAGGATGGACGACCGGCCGGTTTCATCAACCGCATGGTCAACCGCATGGGCGAGCCGGTCATTCGTCAGGCCATGCGCCAGGCGATGAAGGTCATGGGCCGCCAGTTCGTACTGGGCCGGGACATTGATGAGGCGCTCAAGCGCTCAAAGCCGCAGTTCGACAAGGGCTACACCTACTCATATGACATGCTCGGGGAAGCGGCGCTGACGCGTCAGGACGCCCAGCGCTATCTTGAAGATTACACCAACGCCATTCGCGCTGTTGGCAAGACCAGCCAGAAGCTTTCTTCAAGCACGCCGGCCCCCTCAATCTCCATCAAGCTTTCAGCGCTGCACCCTCGCTACGAATCCGGCCGCCGCGACCAAGTGCTCCGGGAACTGGTGGGCACCGTACAGCAGCTGGCGGAACTGGCGCGCAGTCTTGATGTGGCCCTGACCATTGATGCCGAAGAGGTGGACAGGCTCGAGCTGTCCTTTGAAGTCTTCAAGGCCGTCTACAACTCCAGCGCCTGCCGGGGCTGGGGCAAGTTTGGCCTTGTCATTCAGGCCTACTCCAAGCGAGCGCTTCCGGCACTGCAGTGGCTGACACATGTTGCCAACGACCAGGGAGATGAAATCCCCGTTCGCCTGGTCAAGGGTGCCTACTGGGACAGCGAGATCAAGGAGTCACAGCAGCTCGGTGTCGACGGCTATCCGGTCTTTACCCGCAAGGCCTGTACGGATGTCTCGTATCTGGCCTGCGCGACCTATTTGCTGTCCGACAATACCCGTGGCCGCCTCTTCCCACAGTTTGCCACCCACAACGCACACACCATTTCGACCATTATCGATCTGGCTCACCAGGGTGATCGCGCCTTTGAATTCCAGCGCCTGCACGGCATGGGCGAGGCGCTTTACGAGGCCGCCCTCAAGCAAGCTCCGAAGGGCACCTGGTGTCGCATCTATGCCCCGGTTGGCGCCCACAAGGATCTGCTGCCCTACCTCGTGCGCCGCCTGCTGGAAAACGGCGCCAACTCCTCGTTCGTGCACCAGCTGGTAGACCCGCGTGTACCGGTCGAATCCCTGTGTGTCCACCCGGTCGAGAAACTGATCGGTGTTGGCCAGTACTTCAATGCCAACATCCCCATGCCGGCGGCAATCTTTCCTGACGGACGTCGTAACGCTCGAGGCATCAACCTCAACGTCAACAGTCAGTTCAAGCCGCTGATGGACGAGATGACGCCCTTTTTCCAGCGCGACTACAATGCCGGTCCGCTGGTGGGATTTGATCTGAAAGACAGTGGCGGCGATCAACGCAACGTTATCTGCCCCTGGGATCACACCCGCACGGTCGGCAAGGTCCGCTGGACCAGTGCCGAAGAAACCTCACATGCCATCGATGTCGCGTGGAAGGCGTTCCCTGACTGGAACGATACACCGGTCGAGAAGCGCGCTGCCATTCTGGAGCGTTTCGCCGATCTGATGGAAACACACATGGCAGAGCTGATGGCCATGTGCTGCATGGAAGGCGGCAAGCTGTTGACCGACGGCGTGGCCGAAGTCCGCGAGGCAGTGGATTTCTGCCGCTATTACGCTGCGCGTGCCCGGGAAATCTTTGAGGCACCCACGGTCCTGCCCGGCCCAACGGGCGAATCCAACGAGCTCATCATGCAGGGCAAGGGCGTCTTTGCCACCATCAGCCCGTGGAACTTCCCGATCGCGATTTTCTGCGGCCAGACCGTCGCTGCGGCGGTGACCGGTAACACCGTGCTGGCAAAGCCCGCCGAACAGACCTCACTGATTGCGCACCGCGTCATTGAGCTTCTGTATGAAGCCGGGATGCCGCGTGAAGTCGTGCAGTTGCTGCCGGGTGACGGCGCAACAGTGGGTTCTGTACTCTCGAGCGATCGCCGTATTACCGGTGTGGCCTTCACGGGCTCCACCCAGACAGCGCAGCTGATCAATCGCTCGCTGGCTGCTCGTGAAAACGCGCCTCTGCCGACGCTGGTGGCAGAAACCGGCGGACTGAATGCCATGATCGTGGACTCCACCGCCCTGCCCGAACAGGTCGTCAAGGATGTGGTGGCCTCAAGCTATCAGAGTGCCGGCCAGCGCTGTTCAGCGCTGCGTGTCCTTTACGTTCAGGAGGACATCGCCGAGCGCGTCACTGAAACCCTCAAGGGGGCGATGGCCGAGCTCAATATCGGCGACCCCACCAGGCTTGCCACCGATGTTGGCCCGGTCATTGATGAGGATGCCCGTAAAGGTCTTCAGGCGCATATTGATCGACTCAAGGGCGAAGGTCGCCTGATTGCAGAGACCGAGATTGATCCGGCCATTGCTGCCAACGGCACCTTCATTGCACCGACGGCATTCAGAATCGATGGTATTGATGCGCTGGAGACCGAGCAGTTTGGCCCCATCCTGCATGTAGTGACGTTCAAGGCCAGTGAGATTGATCAGGTCATCGACACCATCAACGAGCGCGGCTATGGCCTGACCTTTGGTGTACACAGCCGCAACGAGACGTTCACCAACCACGTGGCCAGTCGTATCCGAGTAGGCAATGTTTACGTCAATCGTAATATCATCGGTGCCGTGGTAGGCGTTCAACCCTTTGGTGGCCAGGGGTTCTCGGGCACCGGGCCCAAGGCCGGCGGACCTCATTATCTGCTGCGCTTTGCCAATGAAAAAACGCGTACGATCAATACAGCAGCGCTTGGGGGCAATGCTTCCCTGCTGGCCATGGGTGACGGTTAATCCTGACCCCATGAGTCAGGCGCGCGATGGATCACCATTTGTGGTTGAAAACAACGTCAAAAACGGTTTTCCATTCGCGCGCGCCCTGCTCATGACGCTTGCAGGAAACATTCCGGCCTAATAATCAGAAGACAGGAGAATTCTATGGCTATCGGTGTCTGGATCAGCCTTTTTGCTTACTTTGCGCTCATGATCGCGATCGGCGTATACGCCATGCGCACTTCTACTTCTACCTCCGAAGACTATATGCTCGGTGGCCGAACGCTCAGCCCACAGGTCGCTGCCCTGTCGGCGGGGGCATCGGACATGAGTGGCTGGCTGCTGCTGGGGCTTCCCGGGGCGATGTTCGCCTCCGGCCTGGGTTCGGCCTGGATCGGTGTGGGGCTTCTGGTGGGGGCCTTCTTTAACTGGCTGCTGGTGGCCCCTCGTCTTCGTGAACAGACGGTACACTATGGCAATGCCATTACGATTCCTGCCTTTCTGGCCAATCGTTTCCCTACCCGCGCCATGTCATTGAGGGTGGTATCTGCCATCGTCATCGTGGTCTTCTTTTCCATCTATACGGCTTCGGGTCTGGTCGCCGGCGGCAAGCTGTTTCAAAGTGCCTTCGCCGGTCTGATCAACATCGGCGGTCTAGGTGACTACGGCACGGGCATCGTCATTACGCTGGGCGTGGTGCTGGTCTATACGGTCGTCGGGGGCTTTCTTGCCGTCAGCCTGACGGACTTCGTACAGGGCTGCATCATGATGCTGGCACTGGTGATCATGCCGGCCGTGGTGCTCTTTGGCGAAGGTGGTGGTGGTTTCTCTCAGGCCGCGCAGACCCTCAATGAGGTAGACCCCACACTGCTTTCCTGGACGGATGGCCTGACCTTCATCGGTTGGCTCTCGGCCGTTACCTGGGGCCTGGGATATTTCGGACAGCCTCATATCATTGTGCGCTTCATGGCTATCCGATCGCTCAAGGATGTCCCCGTGGCGCGAAACATCGGCATGAGCTGGATGCTCATTTCCATGATTGGCGCCGTCTCGCTGGGAATCTTCGGCCGGGCTTATGCCGTGCGCAATGGCATGCAGATTGAAGATCCGGAAACGATCTTTATCATTCTGGCCAATCTGCTGTTCCATCCCTTGGTCACCGGCTTCCTCTACGCTGCGCTGCTGGCAGCCATCATGAGCACCATCTCCAGCCAGCTGCTGGTGGCCTCTTCTTCACTGACCGAAGATTTCTACCGTTTGTTCCTGCGAAAGGAAGCCTCCGAGAAGGAAGCGGTCACAGTGGGTCGTGTGAGCGTATTACTGGTGGGCATCGTGGCCGCCATTATCGCCTCCGATCCGAACTCTCAGGTGCTGGGTCTTGTGAGTAACGCCTGGGCAGGCTTTGGCGCCGCTTTCGGTCCGCTGATTCTGCTGTCATTGATGTGGTCACGCACCAATGGTGCCGGCGCCATCGCTGGTATGGTCGTAGGGGCCGTCACGGTCATGGTCTGGATCGCACTGGGCTGGAACGCAGCATTTCTGGGCGGTCCGGGTGTCTATGAAATCATTCCCGGCTTCATCGCTTCCTTTATTGCCATCGTGGTGGTCAGCAGGGCTACCAATGATTCCGGCGAATACAAGCAGATCACTCGCTGAGATCATCCAACCGCAGTTGACACGTCAAAAGGGCTCCCGAGGGAGCCCTTTTTGATGACATGCCGTGAAACCATCTTCAAGACAGCGAGCCTGTCATCTCGCCAATGAGCATGAATCAGAAGCTTTTGTTCTGTTTCAGTGCACCTTGCTCAACGCGAAGCGGATGACTGCCCGCACGATCAGAGCGATCAGGGCAATCAGAATCAGCGTCAGAAGCATGGAAGCGGGGTTGGTCATCAGCGTCGCCAACAGCACCCCGGCAACGATCGACCAGGTGAGGCGATTGCCCTGATCATCATCAAGGCGCAGCATGGCGGGTACCCAGCGATTGACCATCTTGCCAAAGCCACTTTCCCAGCCCTTCCATGCCAGCGCCGTAACAATGGCGAAGATTACAATCCAGATGACAGCAATGGTCATAAGCTCTCCTGCGCGAATATTTGAATGTCTATAATTTGGTTTGACCCCAGGCACAATGCCTATACCGCTGGGCTGTCATGACGCCGTCCTGCATTCAGGCAAGCACCATGCTGGCATGATATCGCAAAAAAAGCGGAATTGATGGGTCACCCGGGGTTGAAAAATATACGGCCGTCGCCATCTTGGTAAACAAGCACGTCGGCACGCATTCATGGAGGCTCTCCATGGAGACAATGCCCCGACAGTTTCAGAGCAACCTTAAACGTACCGACGCAAAAGGACCCTTATCATGCAGATCGCAGAGAACACGGTAGTAGCGTTTCATTACACCCTGAAAAACGACGCTGGCGAAGTCCTCGACAGCTCTGAAGGTCGTGATCCGCTTTCCTATCTGCACGGTTCTGGCAACATCATTCCGGGCCTTGAGAAGGAACTGGCTGGCAAGACCATAGGCGACACGCTCCAGGCACGCGTTGAACCCAGCGAAGGCTATGGCGAAGTACAGCCCTCTCTGGTTCAGGAAGTGCCGCGTGATGCCTTCCAGGGCGTTGAAGATATCCAGCCGGGCATGCAGTTCCAGGCACAGACTGAAGGCGGCCCGCTGCTGGTCACCGTCACCAAGCTTGAAGGTGACACGGTCACTGTTGACGGTAACCATCCGCTCGCGGGTGAGACCCTGAACTTTGACGTCAGCGTTGAATCCGTACGTGAAGCCAGTGCTGAAGAACTCGAGCACGGCCACGTGCATGGCGAAGGTGGCCATCAGCACTGATTGCCAACGCCCAGCGTTTAAAAAGGCAGCCTGCGGGCTGCCTTTTTTTATGTCTGTCCTTTTCTAACCTTGAGGGTTCGTCACGCTTGAAGTGCCGGGCTCGGGGGTTTCAACGCCAACAACAGAGCGTGAGTCCCCTGAATGCATACCCAGCTGTCGGTAGTTGGAGATCAGATGCCAGATCAATACGATCAGACAGACAGCAGCGAACCCCGGACCACTCCAGAAAAACCATGCTGGCTGATAGCAGGCAGCGATCAAGAGTATCGTTCGTCCGACGCTACCTGTGGCCATACCCACCAGACGCTCTACCCTGCCGGTCCTGACAAGTACCTCCTGAAACTCCTGCAGCAGCGCCATCAGTCGCCTTTCGAAGTCAAACACGAGTGTCACGATGACCAGCGCCAACGATGGCAGAAAAAGACGCTCGGGCTGATAAAGTGACAGGCCGCCCGAAACCGACAGGATCAGGATGATTTCCATAAGGGGGCGCAAATAGCGCTGCCTGACATCGACATGTCCCATGGCTTTGGAGACCCGGCCCGAAAAAATACTCAAGAGGCGGTACAACATGACAAAAAACGCAGCCAACAAGGTTTGATGTGCATACAGCAAAGGCAGCGTGGCGGCCGCAGAAATAATGGCGGCCAGAGCGAGTCCTGCCGGGGACATGCGCAGGGTGAGAAGCTGATACGCCGTCCATGCCTCAATGGAATGGCATGAACGGCGCAGATGATTGATCAGATGAGACATCCTCTGTACCAGAAGGCAAAAGAGGCGTTATTGTAGTGATGGGCGACTGTGGCGTCGATATGGCTCCCGGCTCAGTTGTATCTGCACTCGAAAACGGCCAGAAAGCGATTATCACAGCTCGCTTTGGTGCCAATATGGAGCGTCCCGGCAATTCTGGGATCCAGCTGCTGGCCACCACAAAGGGTCATGCCCGCACTGGCGGCCATATGAGGCAGCACAATATTGCGAAGCGCGACCCCCTTGTGAGCATCGTTGATCACCTGATCGATGACCATCTCGTTGTTTTGCGCCAGGTGGCCATGCGTCATGTACACCACACGTCCGCCATCACGACATAGTGAAATCGCACGAAGCAGCAGTGACACCAATCGCTCTGAACGCTGACGTGATGTCAGGTGACGTCCGATCAGGGCAGGAATATCCAGCAGTACACGATCAAAGCTTCCTATCTCTTCCAAAGACAGCCGCTGGTCGCTCAGACGCGTCATGACAACGTTTTGCGGCGTGCATCGACGTTCAATACTTTCCAGAGAGAGCGCCCCCATGATGTTGGCAACCAGCTCACCACGTTCGTCCAGTTCGCTGGCAATCAGCTGCATGCGCTGCTGACCAGAGCCATACATGTCAAGAACCCGATGATGAGGTTCAATATCAAGCAGTGATATCCCATGGCCATGTGAGCGCGTACAGATTGATTTCGCCGAAATAAAATCATCGACGGCAACCGATGTCATTGGAGGAGGCATTGCATCAGCTGCGGGGGCCGAGAGCCCTGAATATTGGGTGTCCATACCAGGTGATTCCTGAAATCAAGATTTTGATCGGCGTCCTGCCAATCGCTTACCACCGTAATCGTATAATATATTTATATGTCTTGTACAAGAAATGTCGGCCTCTCAAGCATCAAAACGTCATGCCAGGATGCATGGACGGTTCTTTTGATGAATAAAAAAGGGCCGACACCACGACGGTATCGGCCCTTTTTACGAAGCAGGAAAATCAGGGGGTTCGCATGGCAAGCGCATTAACGTCGAGCGCTCGGCGAGACTGCCAGTAATGGCGGGTCCAGTAGGGGTTATCCAGACGGGAAATCTTGACACCCCTTGAACTTGAGGCATGCATGAACCGGCCATCACCAAGATAGATACCCACATGGCGATCACCGCGCCATGGCCGGAAGAAGACCAGATCACCGGCCTTGAGCGCCGTTTTATCGATGCGACGCCCGGTCAGCACCTGGCCCGCCGTCGTGCGAGGCAGGTCGAAATTGAAGCTGTCCCGAAAGATCTGCTGAACCAGTGCCGAGCAGTCGATACCACTACTGCTTTCGCCACCGTATCTGTAAGGCGTCCCCTGCCAAGTGTCGTATTCAGCCATCAGCGCGGCCTCTACATCGAGCGGATAAGCATCCTCGGGAGACATGTAATCATATCGGGGAGACTGACCCGAGGTTCTTCCCGCTTTCGCTTTCGACGTTTTGACCGTCGAAAAAGAAAGCATGGCCATGTCCTTTGCACCATCCTGTGAACCGGGTTGCGATGCTGCACACCCTCCCAAAGCCAGACAAACCAGACCACTCATGATTATTCGCCGCATGTATACGGCCCTTTTTGTTGATCGAGCACTGGAAGCATCCTGAAAGTGTTGCGTGTCAAAGAGATAAAGGCGTCGGGCACAACGCATTCAGGATGTTAAGGAATCTGGTCGAAGGTGGCGAGTATTAAAAATTAATCAAACCACCCTTGTTGTGACCAAAGTATTAATCGAAATTCATACAAAAGTTACCAAACAACATCAATCCGTTACTTCTGAGGCCACTAGTGCAGGATTCGTTCGTCACCCGGCAGTGTGTCTGCATGAAGGGGCGGCCATCGCCTCGCCTGGGTGCCGGGAAAATCAAGACTTGCCCAGCAGCCCGCCAGTGGCGGCAGCCCGGTCTGCCACGCGGTCATGGCCTGATTGAACTCTGAAAGAAAATGCTCTCGCTCGGGGGTCGCCACCATGAAAAAACTGTACCCCGCCAGCATGCCCTTGCCATAAGCCCACCAGTCGCTGTAATGATGAGAGGCAAGCTTGAGCGCCTGATTCAGATAATGATGAAACTTGTCAGCGCTCAACCAGCCCATCTGCCGCCCGGCAGCGGCAAGATCTACCAGTTGCGCGATGTCCCACGCGGCCATGTCGATGTCGTTGCAGTGATGATCGTTTTTCAGAACGCGTCGCAGTCGCTCCAGATGAACCCCTTCTTCTTCACTGCGTCCGGCCGATTCA
This sequence comes from Kushneria marisflavi, assembly GCF_002157205.1. NCBI lineage: Bacteria > Pseudomonadati > Pseudomonadota > Gammaproteobacteria > Oceanospirillales > Halomonadaceae > Kushneria > Kushneria marisflavi. Next base: position 416,975 of record NZ_CP021358.1, read on the forward strand.
AGAACGGCAATCTCCTCCTGCAAACGACGTCGATTAAGCGTGTACGGCCCGTAGTTGATCAGATATTCCTGCCGGTCTCCGGCCTCGACCAAGAAATCGAGGAAGCGAATCAGCGGCGCCGTTCCCTCGATTCCATAGTGGCTATCGAGCCAGTCACGGATATCACTGGTCTGAGTACCGTACTGCGGCTCAGGCTCACCCCAGAGTGCAGTATTGAGCGGCCCTGACAGGGAAAGCGCCGTAAACCGGGACAACGATGGCCGCTTGCCCGGCTCTCTTTGAAAACCGGTTGGTGCGGTCAGCCAGTGAAAGGGACTGCCGGGATCCTGCCGGTGCCATTCGATATCCTCGACCAGAGACTCCTGAGTGCTGTCCTCAGGCAGAGCGCGCTCCCAACGCACCCAGGCTTCCAGCATGGCATCCACGCACAGATAGTGACGATCAAGCGTGGCAGCAAGTCTTGTGTGATAGCGCGCCAGCGTTTCGGTCTCACCGTAGTCGGCGCTTTCAAACATCTGGAGGTGGAAAGCATATTTTTCAGCCATGATGATCGTGGCCGAAACCGAGGCGCAGCTCGCCAGCCGCGGGCGGCAGGCCAGCAGCTCTGGAGACGGGATGCCAAAGGGTGTCTCGACTGCCGGCAGCCTGCCATGAAGTGCATCCGAGGCCAGCTGATTGAGATGATGTACCTGCCCTGGCATCCAGAAGCGCGACAACCCTGCCACACCCTCTTCCTGCCGCCAGTCCAATACCTCGTGGAGATACTCTCGGCTTTGCTGTCGCTGCTCATCGCTGACGGCGGGCGCCAGTGACTGGCGATACAGCAGATCCGATTCCCTGACCGAAGCCACGGCGAGTGCCCAGTGGCGTGCGCTGCTTCGAAGCTTGCGAATCATGGTGCGTGAGCGGTCGCGAAGATCGTCACCGAGCAGTTGATGCAGCGGTATCTGCCAGGGGCTGTCATCGGCCTCCAGCAACAGCTGCCAGTCAGTGGTGAAGCTCTCCATCAGGTCGAGCCCTTCATGCAGGCTGCGACCGCGCTGCCAGGCCAGAGCCACCTGATGCCAGCTGTCGTAGCGACGAGTCAGCAGATCCACTCCGTGTGCGGCAAACCCTCTGGCTTCCTCCTGATCCAGCCACCCCATGGCCATGCCGGCCCAAGCCAGATCCACCAGACGTAACCAGTCCCAGGCCGCCACATCACGCGGCTGCCCCTGTATGACAAAAGCCTCGAGCGTGGCAGCGTAGGTAGCCTGCGGCGCCATCTGCGCATGCCATTTCAGCCGCTGGGCGGTGGTCATGGCACCAAATCGCTGATGATCCAGTTCCCAGCCATGGCGATGCCCCTGCCCCGCCAGCCATAGCAGCATGCGGATGAGTTCATCACGCTCCTGAATCGACCAGACATGACTCAGGAAATGACCGGTACGCTCACGCTCCAGCGCGGCCGCCGACAGGCTATCGATCATGATGGGAGCAAAGGGAGCACGCGCACGCCAGATGACGCTGTCGCCCTGGTCAGGCCAGGGTGGTTGAGCAAGGCTTCCCTGAAGCCAGCTCAGCCATTGTGAAAGTGCCTGCTCGTCCAGCCACTGCGCATTAAAGGCCAGCACCAGCATGGTGACGGCTTCATCACGTTGCGCCTGATCAAGGCGCCCGATCATTTGCCATCCTAGGGCGCCGGGTTCATCGATCTCCATACTGCGCAGGCGAGCAAGGGCACGGGACACACTCATGCCACGCTCGGGCGGCACCTCACGATGCCAGCCGTGGCTGGCCAGACGCTGGGCACACCAGATCTGCAGGCTCTCTTTCAAAAAATACCTCATGAGACAAATATTCGGTCATGCCGTTACGGGGCGATCCATATTGTAACCTGAACCGCCCCCTTGTCTCAGCGGGGTTCCTGCGGATCGGCCATTCGCTCGGCGTGAGTCTTGTTCCGCGCAGGCGCTGCAGGCAGCATCCAGCTCAGAATCCAGCGACGTATCCGAACCACAAACTGCTCCTGAAAGAGAATACAAAGACAAACGGTCAGCAACAGATATACCGGGTAGAGCCAGATGGAGCTGCTGCCCGCCGCTGCCAGACACAGACGCAGATTATCAGCGCACAGGGAAGGCTCGCCCTTCAGGATCTGTTCGCTTCGGGTGAAAATGACATAAAGCGGCACGTGCAGGGCAAACATGGGCAACGATGCCCCGCCCAGGCGCCCGGCAAATTTGGTCAACCGTTCACTGTCCGGCATGGGGATATGCACGCACAGATAAATCAGTGCCATTTCAGCGGTCAGCAACAGTCCGTTATGCAGCAGGTAATACCAGGCGCGCCCATGCTCGAGCAGCCAGATCGCCACCAGACAGCACACCACGATATAAAGCACCAGCGTCAGCTTGCCGCGCAGATTCAACAATTTGCCGGCATTTTTCTGCTGCATGTAAAAGGCACACAGCAAAATGCCGGCGATGAACTCGGGCAGACGAATGATCGGATTGCGATGCAGGATGCCCGTTTCCGGCATATCAAATGGCGTGAAGGCGATCACGATCAGAGGCGGCACCAGATAGATCAGATTGGTGATCAAAATGGCCAGCCGCGTTCTTTTGACCTTCATGAGCCTGGGCGCGATGAAGGGGAAGGTCAGATAGAAGAAAAACAGTGCCGAAATGGACCAGGAAGGCGGATTGAACGTCAGGTAATACGGGTTCCAGGCATGCAGCATGAACACGTTAAGCACGACATTGAACCAGAGTTCGAAGTCGCCCATGGTGTGGCGCAATGCCTCGGGATTGACGATGCCGGTATCGTTGTTGACGTCATAAAGCACGAAGCGCAGTGACGTGCCGGCATCCTGCGCCGTCAGGGCCAGATAGCCAACGCCTGCCGAGACCGCCATGGCCAGAAGACACGACCCGATATGAATCGGATAGAGATTGGCAAATCGTTTGGTCATGAAGCTTCTGGCCGGCTCGCGCATCTCGTGTTTGTCATTGAGATACACGTGCGCCAGCAAAAAGCCGGACAGAATAAAAAAGGTACTGGTCGAGAAAAAACCAAGGTCGGTGACATACCCCGACCAGCTTCTGATCGACGGATAGTTGTGCAGGGTATGAAAGATGACAATGTAGAGGCCGAGAAAGAATCTCAGCCACTCAAGCCCAATAAAACGCTCTTTGGAAGAGGCCATGATATCCACTCAAAGCACTGACGTAAGCGGGGCAAATCCGCCATGCCTTTTGGCAGATGACTGACAGATGCCGGTTTGGCAAGCAACATACGCAGCTCTCGTGCCAACGTCCACTCCGGAGGGTCATAATATGTTAATCGACAGGCCTATAAAAAACCCCGGCGAGGCCGGGGTTTTCCGTTGTAGAACCAATACGATCCGTTAATTGCCTCAGGCCGGCTGGGTGTTGGCCTCCGGGTTGCGACTCCAGACGCGATGCTGGCCAAGCAACGTTTTAAAGTCATCGAAGATGGCATCAACACTGTCACCCGTCAGCACACCCTCATCCATTCTGATATTGGCCGCTTCCAGAAGGTCCTTGCCCTCACCGACGGCAGCAATCACCTTCAGATGCTTCCAGGCTTCCTGCGGATAGTAGCGACCCTGGCCGCTGGCCTTGAGCGTTTCAATGCTCTGGGCGCCACCGGCGATCAATACCGCATCCATGGTGACTGACGGCAGCCCGTTGAGCATGGCATCAGGTGTCAGGGTATTGCCATTGCTCCCTTTCACCGGCGCCATAGTCGGCGCAATGATCATGCCCTTTGCCCCTTCCGCCTTGAGCTTCGACTGAAGCGCCGTGACCTGATCAAGATCAACACCGTCCGCCACCAGAATCGCCACCTTGCGGTATTTGATGTTGCCGGGCAGACGCGCCATCAGACTCAGTGCCGGCGACTCGGTCAGCGTACTCCTGCCCAGCTCTTCTACCGAGGCCGGCTTCTCCGTGGGCGCTTCGATGCCATGAATCTCGCCAACACGACGCGCCAGATCCAGATCGATATTGGGCAGAATCTGCTGGATCACACGCTCACGGATCCAGGGACGCTCAACCTTGGAGAGTTCAAAACCGTAGGCCTGAACGATGTGTTCCTTTTCCACATCTGTCTGGCTGTTCCAGAACAGCGTCGCCTGCGAATAGTGATCGGCAAAGGATGTACTACGGCCGCGAACCTTGTGGGCATCGATGCGCTCGTTGACCGATTCAAACCCGCCATTTTCCGCTGCCGGCGGCGTTTCACGCGGCCAGCCATCGTCGATCGAGTTCGGCTCGTAGGAGGCCTGCCCCTTGTTGATCGTCATCCGATGGAAACTGTCACGCTGATTGTTGTGCACCGGCGTGACCGGACGGTTGATCGGAATTTCCTTGAAGTTTGGCCCGCCCAGACGCAGCATCTGGGTATCCAGATATGAAAACAGACGCCCCTGCAGCAGCGGGTCGTTGGTAAAGTCGATGCCCGGCACGATATGGCCCGGGTTAAAGGCGACCTGCTCGGTTTCGGCGAAATAGTTGTCCGGATTGCGATTGAGCGTCATTTTGCCCAGCGGCGTCACCGGCACCTGCTCTTCGGGAATCAACTTGGTGGCATCCAGGATATCGAAATCGAACTTGTGCTCGTCTTCTTCCTCGATGATCTGGACCCCCAGCTCCCATTCCAGATAGTCGCCATTGCTGATATCGGTGGCCATCTCGCGGCGGTTGAAGTCAGGGTCGCGCCCCCACAGCAGCTGAGCCTCGTCCCAGATAAAGGAATAAGTGCCGGCCAGCGGCTTCCAGTGAAACTTCACAAAGCGCGACTTGCCCTGCTTGTCGACCAGCCGGAAGGTATGAATGCCGAAACCTTCCATGGAGCGATAGCTGCGCGGAAAGGCGCGATCCGACATGGTCCACAGCACCATGGCGGCCGACTCCGGCATCAGGGACACGAAATCCCAGAACGTATCGTGCGCCGACTGGCCCTGCGGGATTTCGTTGTGCGGCTCGGGTTTTACCGCGTGGACAAAGTCGGGGAACTTGATCGCATCCTGGATAAAGAAGATCGGCATATCGTTACCGACCAGATCCCAGTTGCCTTCCTCGGTATAAAACTTGGTCGCAAAACCGCGCACGTCACGCACGGTATCGTTGGAGCCGCGCGAGCCCTGCACGGTAGAGAAGCGAACAAAAGTCGGCGTTTGCTGGCCTGCCTTGAAAACGGCGGCCTTTGAATACCTTTCGGCCTCCGGATAAGCCTCAAATACCCCATGAGCGGCTGCACCTCGAGCATGCACGATGCGCTCGGGAATACGCTCATGGTCAAAGTGATTCATCTTTTCGCGAAAGATGAAATCTTCCATTAGTGTTGGGCCACGCTCACCTGCCTTCAGGGAGTTGTGGTTATCGGCAATGCGTACGCCGTTATTGGTACGCAGGTCATGCCCTTCAGCATCGTTGCGAAACTGCTCGAGATTTTCGTTTTTGCTCTGATCGCTGGTCTTGAAATCAGTATCGTGCGGGCCATCCGTATTGGATGCGCTATAAGGATTATTTGCCACAGTCCATGCTCCTCATCGAATACGGCAATGAAACACTGCCGGTCTGCCTGTCCATCGGCGGCGCTTTTAAAAGCGCTCGATAACCATCCGGTCAGCGCATGAAAGCACTGACCCATCCATTCATGGCGTCTTGAAGGCCTTAAGCGTAGGTAAATTTTTCGGCATAAAAAGGGCCGATCATCGACTATGTCGCCAAAACTTATCCTGTGAAGGTTTTGAGAGTCATCGCCCATCCTCCCGCCATTGACGACCTGTGACTCCCGCCACCATGCAGACATAAAAAAGGCCGCCGGGGTCACCCGGCAGCCCTTGAGCCTTCCTTTGATACTCGTCTATCTGTTCAGCAGTACCTTGAGATGATGCTCGACGCGTGCACCGTAATCCTGATCGGCGGAGTGACACTGAATGATGATGCGCGCCCGGACGCTCTCATCGACCTCGGTCAGATCATGCGCAATCGTGGAGGTCAGACGCTCGCGCTCTCCCTCATCAAAGAGGCGATAGAGATCACCGGCCTGAGAGAAGTTATCCTCATCGGTATTATCGTAATATCCCACCCAGGCATTCTCTTCGAGTGGCATCGGGGGTTCGCTGACAGCAGCCCTTGGGACCGGGGCGCCCTGTGACATACGATCGTTGGGATAGAAGTTGGTCCGTGAATACTGACCGCCCTCACCCTCGTCACGCCGGGTACCGGCCATGAATCCGTCACGCTGATAGTTACGAACCGGGCAACGCGGCTGGTTGACCGGGATCTGCTGATAATTGACCGTCAGGCGGTAGCGATGGGCATCAGCGTACGACCACAGTCGCGATTGCAGCACGCGGTCGGGAGAGGCGCTGACCCCGGGGACGAAATTGGACGGGCTGAACGCCAGCTGCTCGACCTCGGCAAAATAGTTGTCCGGATTGCGATTGAGCTCAAGCTGCCCGATCTCGATCAGCGGGAAGTCGGCCTGCGACCAGACCTTGGTCAGATCGAACGGATTGATGCGATAACCGCGCGCCTGCTCTTCTGTCATGACCTGCAGCTTGACGGTCCAGGAAGGAAAATCGCCCCGCTCGATATGGTTGAAGAGATCCGCCTGATGATGATTGACCGGCAGCGACTGTGCCTCTTCAGGCGTCATGTTGCGAATGCCCTGGTTGGTCTTGAAGTGCCATTTCACCCAGACACGCTGGCCGGCGTCATTGTAAAGGCTCAGCGTATGCGAACCGAAGCCGTGCATGGTGCGATAGCTATAGGGCATGCCGCGGTCGGATTTGAGAATCGTCACCTGATGGAAGGACTGCGGATGATTAGCCCAGAATTCCCATTGGTTCTGCTGGCTGGGAAGATTGGTGCGCGGGTCCTTTTTCTGGGTATGAATGAAATCGGGAAACTTGCTCGGCTCACGGATAAAAAATACCGGCGTGTTGTTGCCCACCAGATCAAAGTTGCCTTCATGAGTGTAAAACTTGACGGCAAAACCGCGCACATCCCGAATGTTGTCAGCAGAATCCTGACCACCCGCCACGGTTGAAAAGCGCAGCGCCACCGGGGTTTCAGTATCTGCACCGCGTAGAAAATCGGCAATGGTCAGATCGGAAAGATCACGTGTGAGACGAAAGGTACCAAAGGCCGCGCTACCTCGGGCATGAACCACCCGCTCGGGAATCTGTTCACGATTGAAATGGGCGAGCTTTTCAAACAGACGCCAGTTATCAAGGGTCAGCGGCCCATTGCGGCCTGCAGTAATGCTGGCATCATCATTGGGGACGGGCGCACCGTTGGCCGTGGTGTAGTAAATGGGGGCTGGATCGGTCATTGATTGTATTCCTGTATGAGGCTTCAGCAGGCGATAAATTTACACAATCAAATAACGGAGTTTTAATGGCCTTTCCCAATTTGAGCGATTGCCAATACTGTATGGACACCCCATTCAAAAACTGAGCTGTCAGGCTTTGATGCAACGTCGCTGCTACTGCGGTCGTTTCGGACAAAAGGCCGGATGCGACGACGCCCGGTAGCACCGGGCGTCGAGGGGAAGAATGATTCGTCAGGGTCAGACCTTGCCGTTCCCCTTGCCCTTGATCAGAGAGACCAGCCACAAAAGAATCACCGATCCAATAACGGCCACCACCAGCGAGCCGATGATGTTGTTGGAGCCGATGCCCAGCATGCTGAAGATGGCACCACCCAATACGGCCCCCACGATACCAACAACGATGTTGCCGAGGATACCGAAGCCGCCGCCACGCATGATCTTGCCGGCAATCCAGCCTGCCAGACCGCCAATGATCAGCCAAAGAATAATGCCCATGGTCTTCTCCCTGATAACCACCCTGCTTGAATGTAATGCCCTTGCCCCGGCCGGGGAGCCTGCAGATCACGTGCAGTGCTGACTTGACTATAGACGCTCAATGCCATGTTACCAATCACATTGCATTCAGGCGTCGTGACGAGCAATTCGCTACAATCGACACCATCCATTCGTCAACGATCATGAACAAGGACAATCATGCCGCTATCGCTGCCCGGTTATGCCGGTGACTGGCTTGAACGCAGCCTTGACAGGCAGGTGCGTCTGGCAGTCACGGGGCTGTCGCGCGCCGGCAAGACCGCCTTTTTGACTTCGCTGGTCAACCAGCTGCGCCATGCAGGCCTCGATGCCCGACTGGACATGATGAGCTGCGCGCGCGAAGGCCGGCTGCTGGGCGCGCAGCGTCAGACCCAGCCAGACCTTTCCGTGCCCCGCTTCCCCTATGATCAGGCGCTGGCCTCACTTGAAAGCACGCCGCCCGATTGGCCTTCGCCCACCCGCGGCATCAGCGAGCTTCGCCTGCTGATTCGTTATAAAAGCCGTACCAGCAGCCGTCATTTCCTGGGCGAGCAGCGCACCCTGACGCTGGACCTGATCGACTATCCCGGAGAGTGGCTGCTTGATCTCCCCATGCTGCGTCAGAGCTATCAGCAGTGGTGCGAAGCGTTTGGTACTCAGCTTGTCGGACGCCGGCGGCGATTTGCCGAAGGCTTTTTGCAGCGCGTCAACGATCTGGACCCGGCCGCCACGGCCGATGAGCAGCAACTGGCCGACATCAGCGCCGAATATGCCCGCTCGCTCAACAGCGCCCGCAATGAAGGCGGCTACACCTGGGTACAGCCCGGGCGCTTTCTGCTGCCGGGCGAACTTGATGGCGCACCGGTGTTACAGTTCTTTCCGCTGCCCATGGAACAGCTGGGCGACCCGTCACAGCTTTCCGAGCTGCCGTCTGACAGCAACTATCAGACGCTTGCGCGGCGCTTTGAGCACTACAAGCGTACCGTCATCGGCCCCTTTTACCGCCAGCACTTTCGCCGCTTTGATCGCCAGATCGTGCTGGTGGATGTGCTCTCGGCGCTCAATGCCGGGCCTGACGTGTTCGATGACCTGCGCCACGCCATCGCCACCCTGATGCAAAGCTTTGACTACGGCAGCCGCAGCCTTCTGTCGCGGCTTTTCAATCCACGCATCGACCGATTGGCAATTGCGGCCACCAAGGCCGATCACGTCACCCCTGAGCAGCATGACAATCTGCTGTCACTGGTACAGGCGTTGATGGCCGAACCGTTGCGGGATCTACGCTACGCCGATGTTCCGGTCAAATCGCTGTCGCTGGCTGCCATTCGCGCCACTCAGGCTCGCACCGTCGAGCAGGACGGCAAGCGTCATCCAGCCCTCAAGGGCACGACGGAATCGGGTGAGGAAATACTGATGTTCCCGGGCGAAGTGCCCTCAAGACTGCCGGATGCCGACTTCTGGCAGCGTCAGGGTTTTGACTTCACCGCTTTCCGGCCGGCGCCACAGGGTTCGGGAGAAGCGCTGCCCCACATTCGCATGGACAGCGCACTGGACTGGTTACTGGGAGACAAGCTGCGATGAGTGATCCACGTCCGGGCCGACGCTTTGATGTCCAGGGTGATACCACGACCACCAAAACCTCTGAAGCCTCGGCCTTCGAACAGCACTTTGTACCGGTAGACCCGGCGCCCGGCGCGCGCTATCAGCTGGACAGTGTGCACCATCCACTGGAAGACGAAGCGCCCCCCGAGCAGATCGACAGCGCCCTTGACCATGCGCTGGCAAAACCCAAAAAGCGGCGCTGGGGGCTTTTAAGCGTACTGGCCGGCACGCTGGTCATGGGAGGTGTGCAGGCCGTCGATACCTTCCAGAACGCCTGGTTTGGTGGCGACTGGGTCAGCGGCGCCTGGAGCGTGCTGGGGCTGGGGGTCGTCACGCTGGCCGGTACGTCGCTGACACGCGAACTCGTACGTCTCAAGCGACTGCGCCGGCATGCGCGACTGCGCGAGGATATCGATGCCCATATCATGGACACCCGAATCGACGGCGAACACATGCAAAAGCTGTGCGACCGTCTACGTGTTCAAATGGGCCTGAGCCATCGCGACCCGCACTGGCAGGATTTTCTGCAGGCCCATCAGGCCCATCACAACGCCCGCGAGACCCGTGATCTTTTCAATCACTATGTGCTGGCCCCGCGGGATGCCAGCGCCCGGCGCCTGATCACCCGCATGTCGAGTGAAACCGCGCTGCTGGTAGCCATCAGCCCGGTAACACTGATCGACATGGGTCTGATGGCCTGGCGCAACCTGCGCATGATCGACCGTCTGGCCGCGCTGTACGGCCTGGAACTGGGCTATGCCAGCCGCCTGCGTCTGTTTCGAGCGGTGCTGGCCAACATGGCATTTGTCGGCGCCAGTGAAATCGCCACCGAAGTGAGCATGGATCTTCTGTCAATGAATCTTGCCAGCCGTCTGTCCAGTCGTGCCGGACAGGGTATGGCCAGCGGTCTGCTGACAGCACGGCTGGGCATTCGAACGCTCAGAATGCTGCGCCCGCTGCCGTTTGAGGATGACCGCGCCCCGAAGCTTGCCGACCTGCGCCGCCAGCTCTGGCAACAGATGAAGCGCGTCGATGACGGCAAGGCCAGCGATGAGAAAACTGATCGAACCTGAAATCTTTCGCCTCGGAGATCGGCGATCAAAAACCGATTCCCGGGGCCAGCAACGATCCGGGCCTCATGCTAGAGCGCAAACAGCTCACGCAGTTTTACGGCCACACCAGCTTCGGTATGCGATTTAATCAGCTCTGCGTCAGGAGCTCGGACAAGCAACTCCGGGTGTGCGTTGCCCATCGCAAACGCGCGACCGGCGTTTTGCAGCATGTCCGTATCGTTAAGGTTGTCACCGAAGGCCACGGTACGCGATATCGGAATATCGAGCTGCGTAGCCAGACGCGTTAGCATCTGCCCCTTGGAGGCTTTCCGGTCCATCACTTCCAGCGAATTTTCAAGTGAATAGGTGATGTGGGTACGCTCGTCGAATTGGGCACGAATACGCGCCTCGATGTTCTTGAGCAATGCAGGATCGCCGATAAAGAGCACCTTGCCGACCTGTTTTCCGTCAACGTCGGCCATGTTGACCACGTCATAGGTAAATCCGGTGCTTTCATGAAAGGCCAGCAGCTTCGGCTCGGGCGCATCGATCAGCCAGCGGTCGCTGGTGTAGAGATTGATGCGCACCTCCCCGGGGATATCCATCTCCAGTAACGCCCGCACGATGTCGCGGGGCACCAGAATTTCATGGATCAGTTGATCGTCCGGGCCATGTAGATGCGCCCCGTTGGCCGAAATGATGTGCGCATTGACTCCCAACTGACGTCTGACCTCGCGAATATCCTGATAGTGCCGCCCGGAGGCAATGGCCAGCGAATGGCCCTGGCGCTCGAGCGTCTGAAAGGTGTCGATGGTGATGTCATCAAGGCCATGATCGGCGTTGAGCAGTGTTCGATCCAGATCGGTCACGATCAGATGAGGCGTCATGCAATCTCCTGTCTACGATAAGGGTTGGGCCAACAGACGCTCGCGCCTGCAAGCCCTGTCATGACGGGCACAGCTCGGCTGCCAGCTGTAATGCCCCGTCGACGCTGCTGCCCTGTGCGGGCACCAGCCTGTGTTTGAGTGTTTCCGGCACTCGAGGGGCCAGTGCCGCCGCCAGACCGCCACACAGGGCCAGCGGCAGCTGTTCATCCTGATCCAGCGCCTGATACATGAGTGCAATATCCTCACCGGCCTGATCCAGCAGTGCCTGGGCGATGGGATGATCACCGTATTCAATAACCACCGGTGCCAGCGCGGCAAACCGGGTCTGGCTTACGTTTGAAAGCCAGTGTGTCAGCGTTGCGACAGACGACACGGGCGCGGAAGACAGCGACGACATTGCCTCACACAGCGCGCGGGAAAAATCGTCCGGCGGCGTGCGGCCATCCAGCGCATGCTGGGCATGGCGACTTGCTCTCAGACCCAGCCAGGCGCCGCTGGCTTCATCACCGGACGGGAAGCCATAGCCGCCCACACTGACGCGCCGACCATCGATATGCAGCGCCTCTCCCACACTACCGGTTCCCAGGGCAACGATGGCCCCCGGCTGCCCTCGATGGGCTCCCACCAGAGTAGTAAAGGCATCGCTTTCCAGTCTCAGGCCGGCCAATGCCGGGGAGGCCTGTAAAAAGGCCCCCCGCCACGCCCATTGATTGGCGCCTGCAAGCCCCAGTGCCAGCTGGCATCGCTCGATGGGCAGAGTGATGCCCAGCGCCTGCTGCGCACTGTCCAGCAGGGCCATGATCGTGTGCCAGGCCGGTGTCACGCCCAGCGCCAGACCGGAGGGGCCACCGGTCACCTCAACACAGCGGTCCTGCCACTGCGCCCTCAACCGGGTGCCACTGCCACCGCCGTCCACCCCTGCCAGCAGCACACCATCAGCGACCATCGCGCTGGATCTCCGCTGCAAGCTGCTGCGCCACGATCCAGGCCTGCTCGCCCATGATCAGATGCAGGCAGTGATCACCCAGAGGCTGCACACCGGCTGCTCCGAGTGTCGATAGTGCGTCATGATCAAGGCGTGATGGCTCACTCACCTCGAGACGCACCCGCGACAGCGCCACCAATTCGCTTCGACGCAGATTCCCCACCCCGCCCAGCGCTTCAAGCCAGCGAGAGAGATCGGCATCCTTCAGCGACGTCTGGGCAGGTGCTGTCTGCTCGGCAGATGGCGCCATGACGCGAGCCGTGTCCGGTACTTCCACCGCCTTGCCGCGCGCTTTCAGCGCCGCGCGGATATCCTCGGCCACGCCGTCGGCAATCGGGCCCATCACCACCTGCAGGTGACCACCCTTGAGCTTGAGCACGCCACGAGCGCCCAGACTCTTGAGCGTAGCCTCATCAATTTTCTCGACATCCTGAACCACCAGACGCAGCCGCGTGGTGCAGGCACCAACCGAAGTCAGGTTGTCGCCACCACCCAGCGCCGTCACGAAGGCCGGGCCGCGCGCCTGCACTTCCCCGTCATTTTCCATGGTCGGCGTCTGGGACACGTCTTCACGCCCCGGCGTTTTAAGATCGAAACGCACGATGGCCCAGCGAAAGATCATGTAATACAGCACCGCGTACAAAAGCCCGACCGGGATCAGCAGCCAACCCCGGCTGGAGAGCCCATAGGACAGCAGATAGTCAAAGGTGCCGGCCGAGAAGGTAAAGCCGAGCTTGACGCCCAGCCAGCTCATCAGTGCCATTGAAACGCCGGTCAGCACGGCGTGCACGGCATAGAGCGCGGGCGCCAGAAAGATAAAGGTAAATTCCAGTGGCTCGGTAATACCGGTCAGAAAGGCCGTCAACGCCAGTGAAAAGAGCATGCCGCCAACCCGGGCACGCTGATCCTTAGCGGCGGTGTGATACATCGCCAGCGCCGCCGCGGGCAGGCCGAACATCATCACCGGGAAAAACCCTGCCATGAAGCTCCCGGCGTTCGGGTCACCGGCAAAGAACCGGTGTAGATCGCCCGTGGCCCCCTCATAGTTGCCGAAAACAAACCACACCAGCGAGTTGAGCACGTGATGAAGGCCAGTCACGATCAAAAGCCGATTGAGTGTGCCGTAGACAAAAAGCCCCAGTTCACCGGAGTCGATCATCCACTGACCGCTCAGATCGATGGCGTGTTGCACCGGCGGCCAGATCCAGCCAAGCAGCCACCCCAGCGCCAGCGCGGTCAGCCCGGTCACAATCGGAATAAAGCGCCGCCCGGCAAAAAAGGCCAGATAATCGGGCAGCGCGATATTCTTGCAGCGGTTATACCAGAGCCCGGCCACGACGCCTGCGATGATCCCGGCCAGCACTCCCATATTGATATCGGGATTAAGGGCTTCAAGCACCGCCGTGATGACCAGATAGCCGATCGCCCCGGCCAGGCCCGCAGCGCCATTGCTGTCATCGGCGATGCCCACCGCCACGCCAATGGCAAAGATCAGCGGTAGATGTTCAAAAATGGCATTGCCGGCCTGGGCAATGAAGGCAATGTCGAGCAGATCGGGCTGGCCCATACGCAGCAAAAGCCCGGCAATCGGCAATACCGCAATCGGCAGCATCAGGGAGCGGCCCAACTGCTGAAGCGCCCCCATGGGATCAAATCGCATCATCGGATACTCCCCTGTCATTGGTGTTGGCATCCGGCGCGTCACTCAGCCACTGCTCAAGGCGCTGTCGCAGCGTGACACTGTCGATCGGCTCATTGAGCCACTCGCGCAGCGCCCGGGACAGTACAGCGCGATCCAGACGCCGGATACCGGCCTTGACGGCAGCGACGCGTGCCGGCTCCACCGACAGTTCATCCACGCCGAGGGCGACCAGCGCCGCCCAGGCCTGTGGATCACCCGCGGCGGCACCACATACGCCCACCGGACAACGGTGGGTAGAAGCCCCCTTGACGGTCAAATCAATCAATCGCAGTACCGCCGGGTGCAGAACATCGGCCCGCCCGGCCAGATCCGGGTCCTCGCGATCCATGGCCAGCGTGTACTGGGTGAGGTCATTGGTGCCGATGGAGAGGAAATCCGCCACGCGTGCGATCTGATCGGCGCACACGGCAGCCGCCGGTACCTCGATCATTGCCCCCAGCTCGGGCCGACCTTCAAGGTTCATCTCTCGCGCCAGGACCTCGATGCGCTCACGTACGGCCACAAGCTCTGCCGCATCACACACCATCGGCACCATGATACGCAGGCGGTCCAGTGGCCGAACCGACAGCAGCGCACGCAGCTGAACATCGAGCAGCGCCTGATGACGCGCCATCAGGCGAACGCCGCGCGTGCCCAGTGCCGGATTGGGCACCGAGGGCAGCGAGAGATAATCAAGCTGCTTGTCGGCGCCGATATCCAGCGTGCGAATAATGACCTGACGTGTGCCCATGCTGTCCAGCGCCTGCTGGTAGCTCTCGCGCTGCATCTCCTGATCCGGTGCCTGCGCGTGCGCCATGAAGAGGAACTCGCTGCGCATCAGGCCGATGCCGTCGGCGCCGGCATCAAACGCCGTACGCGCCTCTTCAGGGCCTGCGACATTGGCACAGACCTCGATCAACGCGTCGTCACGCGTGCGCGCCGGCTCATGCGCCATTTGCTGCTCAGCTACGGCCCGTGTCCGGTTCCGCTCGATCCGCTCGCGAGCCTCACTGAGCTGGTCCGCAGCAGGGCTGAAAATCAGCGCCCCGTTGTCGGCATCCAGAATCACGTCGCCGCCTTGGTGACGGCCCATGACCTCTATCAGCCCTGCTCCCATCGCGGCCAGGCAGGGCAATCCCCGGGCGCGAGCCAGCAGTGCCACGTGCGAGGTCGTGCCGCCACCCGCCAGGCAAAGACCGGCAGGCGAAACACGATCGAGTGCCAGCAGCTGCGAAGGCGTGATCTCTTCAAACATCACAATGGCACCCGGCGCGATCTCGATATGGCCGACCGCTGCCGCATCCGGAACCAATAACGCCACCAGACGCTCCTGCAGATCGCGCAGATCATCCGCGCGTGCCGCCAGCAGCCGACTCTCACTCTGACGCAATGCGATGATGCGGCCTTCCAGCACCTCGCGCCAGGCAAAGGCTGCGCTGCGCCCGGCCCGGATATGGGCCAGACTCTCCTCACGCAGGGCCGGGTCATCCAGCCAGGCCTGATGCGCTTCCAGAATGTCGGCTTCTTCGCGACGACCCTGACGGCGCGCCTGATCGATATCGGCGACCAGCGTGTCGTTGAGCGTGCTGATCGCCTGTACCAGCGCGCGCTCGGCCGTCTCAGCGCTCTCCTCACGATCAGCGTTGACCTCGATACGAGAATGCCCGGGCCGCACCAGCGGACCCACGGCCAGACCCGGGCTGGCCGTCAGCCCGTAACAGGTGGTGTCATTCTTCGTTGGCACGACAGCGGGCGTGGGGTCGGCAGGCTCACCGTGACCGGGATCATCCTCGGCGGCTTCCGGCGTGGTCAAAAGGGCTGCGGCTTCCCCCAGCGCAGCGGCGGCATCCGCACCGCGCGCGATAACGGCCAGCGTATCGCCGTGTCGCAGGGAAAGGCCCATCAACGCCGTCAGGCTGGCGGCATCGGCCTGATGTTCGCCACGCTCCAGCACCAGGGTGCAGCCGTGCTCCCGGGCGATGGCGCGAAGACGCGCCGCCGGACGCGCATGCAGTCCTGCTGCCAGCGCCAGCGTAACCTGTTCGCGGTATTCGTTATTGCTGCCGTCTCCCTTGCCTGTAGGCGATGCCTGCGATGTTGCCACCAGCGTCATCAATGCTGCACCACGCTCGATCACACGTCCGACAGGCACATCCATCAGCTCACAGCGCCACTGGTCGCTGCTGGTCACCACCAGCGGCGTGATGAGACTCAACGCCCGACAGGCCAGCAGATCCGCATCAAAATCCCATAACAGGTCACCTCGACGAACGCGATCTCCCGGTGCGACATGAACGGTGATGCCCTCGCCTTCCAGATCCACGGTATCAAGCCCCAAATGGATCAGAAGATCGCAGCCCTGATCGGTCTTGAGGGTCAGGGCGTGGCGGGTGCGCGCCAGATGTACGATTTCACCGTCACAAGGGGAGAAAAGCTGCGACTCCAGAGGCTCGAGCGCAATGCCCGGCCCCATGGTCTGCTGGGCAAAGACAGGATCAGGCACCTGATCAAGCGGTACCAGCACCGCTTTTAAAGGCGCATGAAGCTGCGTGCTGGCCGGCATCGGATCAGCGGTCTCGGACATGAGAGGGTCCTGTTGTCATTTTCATGGCGGGCGTCGTCATGGCCATCCTTTGAAACCTCACGCAGACAGGCCATCAGCGCGTCTGCGTGACCTTGTTGAGAAATTCGGGTCGGTCGGGATCATGCCCCGTTGCGCGCGATAGCGCCTCAATCATCAGATAAAAGCTCTGAATTGCACAAAGCGGTGCCAGGGCGTCATGAGGCGCGTCGGCAATGGTGAGATCACGCGAGGCTACCGCAGCATCGGCCGCCAGCAGCACACGAGCGCCCCGCTGGCGAAAGGTCTCGGCCAGCTCGACCAGCCCCTTCTGGGCGCTTCCCCTTGTCGCCAGAATCAGCACGGGATAATCGCGCCCCACCAGCGCCATTGGCCCGTGCTGCACCTCGGCCCCGCTGAAGGCTTCCGCCTGGATGACGCAGGTCTCCTTGAACTTGAGCGCCGCCTCCTGGGCGATGGGCAGACCGGCACCGCGGCCGATGACAAAAAGTCTGTCCACGTCCTTCAGTGCCTCCACGCCCTGTGCCCACTCAAGGTCACAGGCCTGCGACAGCGCCTCCGGCAGCGCGGCCAGCCCCTCCAGCAGAGGCTTGTCCTGCCGCCAGTGCGCCATTAATGAGGCACTGGCCGAGAGCGTGGCCATAAAGCTTTTGGTGGCGGCCACACTTTTTTCTTCCCCGGCCTGCAGATCGATCACGTGATCGGCCCCCTGGGCCAGCGGTGAATCCACGGCATTGACCATGGCAAGCGCCAGAGCACCGCCACCTTTCAGGGCCTTTTGTGCCTCGACAAGATCAAAGCTGCGTCCGGACTGCGATACGGCCAGTGACAGGGTGTTATCAAGTTGCCAGGCCGTGTCATCCAGCGTGCACAGCGACAGCGGCAATGAGGTGCAGGGTCGACCGGTCATCTGCATCATCAGCCGGGCAAAATAGCCGGCAGCGTGATCCGAACTGCCTCGGGCCACGGTGATCGCGCCATGAGGCGTTTGATGACGCAGTACGTCTCCCAGCTGCACCATGGTGTCGCGATTGACACGTGCCTGCTCGGCAATTCGTTGTGGCGCACTCAGCGCCTCGTCACGCATCAGGGACATGAGGATTCTCCAGGCTCTGAATCGACAAAAAATAGAACGCTATCCGGGTCACTCGATCACCTTGCGCCCGGCAACCCATACCTGCTGGACCTCAAGATTTGAGTCGAGCATCACGATATCGGCCCGGTGGGCCGGTGCCAGCACACCGCGATCACTCAACCCCAGATAGCGTGCCGGCCACAGCGACAGACGCTGGGACGCCTCTGCCAGCGTCAGCCCCAGATGAATCAGATTGCGAAGAGCCACATCCATGGTCAGCGCGCTGCCGGCCAGCCCACCATCAGCCAGCCGCACGCTGTCGCCGCGCTTGAATACCCGGTGCTCGCCCAGACGATACTCACCGTCAGGCATGCCGGCGGCAGACGTGGCATCGGTGACCACATAAAGATGCGGTATGGCGCGACGCGCAGCCAGCACGCCACCGGGCTCGACATGAATCAGATCACCGATCATCTCGGCGTAGTCGGCATGCG
Source organism: Kushneria marisflavi (assembly GCF_002157205.1). Classification (NCBI taxonomy): domain Bacteria; kingdom Pseudomonadati; phylum Pseudomonadota; class Gammaproteobacteria; order Oceanospirillales; family Halomonadaceae; genus Kushneria; species Kushneria marisflavi. The sequence goes on from NZ_CP021358.1 coordinate 435,195, forward strand.
CCAGCGCCGCCCCCACCACGCCGGGTGCACGGTGGTGCAGACCGCTCATGGCATTATAAAGATGGGTAAATCCTCGGGCGCCCAGGCAAAGGGCTTTGACGCACTGATCATGTGTGGCCGCGGTGTGGCCCAGTTGCACCCTGACACCCCGGCCGGCCAGCACTTCGATCAGGGCCATGTGCCCCTCGATTTCCGGTGCGATGGTAATGACCCGAATGGGCGCCAGAGCATTGAGCTCATCAAACGCCTCAAGTGTCCCTGGCCGGGCATGGGGAGGCTGAGCACCCAGCATATCCGGGCTGATGAAGGGCCCCTCAAGATGCATGCCCAGGATGTCGGCGGCCTGTTCGGGCGGTGAGGCCATGACCCTTCCGGCATCCTGGAAAGCCTTGATCAGCGCTTCGCGCGAGGCCGTCATGCTGGTACCCAGCAGACTGGTCGTGCCAAAGCGGGCATGCGTGCGGGCCAGCACGGCCAGAGACTGTCCACCTTCCATGAGATCGGCACCACCACCGCCATGAACGTGCAGATCGATAAACCCCGGAATGATTCGCGGGGCATCATTGTCATCAGGGTTCACCGGCGCTCCGCTGATGCCGACGATTCGACCCCGTCGGAGCATCAGCTCACCCTTGAACCACCCCTCCGGCGTCAGTATGTTGCCTTCAAGTGTCATCGCCCATGTCCCATTTTGCCCATGCATGTCATGCGCTGAAGTGTTTCGATTGATATCCACTTGCGACACCCCAACTCAACAAGGATGTATCTTCAGCGCTGCCTTGCCTTCAGGCAAGGTTTGCAGATCCCCCATGCAATATCCCCGGACTAGAGGTATCCGTCATGACCACATTAATCATCGGTGCCAATGGCCAGATCGGTCGACGCCTTTGCGAACAGGCCGCCCAAAGCGGTCACGCCGTACGTGCCATGGTACGTGACGAGCAACAAAATACCTTTTTTGACTCGATCGGCGTCGAGACTGTCATGGGCGATCTGACCGGCGATATGGATCACGTCTTCGAGGGCTGCGATCAGGTGGTCTTTACCGCCGGCTCCGGTGGGGCCACCGGGCTGGACCATACCCTGATGGTGGATCTCAACGGTGCCATGCGCGCCGTTGATATAGCCCGGGAGCATGGTATTCGCCGGTTTCTCATGGTCAGCACGCTGCACGTCGACCCGCTCAAGGGCCCCGAGAAACTCAGGCCCTACCTGGTGGCCAAGCGCGCGGCAGACGCCTACCTGCAGGCCTCGGGCCTTGAACATGTCATCCTGCGGCCGGGTCGGCTCAGTGACGACCCCGGCACCGGTCACATCGAAACCGATCAGAGCAGAGCGAGCACCGGTGACGTCTCGCGCGACAATGTTGCGACCGCCATTTTGACGCTGCTCAAACGTCAGACATCCGCCCCTGAAGAGATTGTTTTGCTCGAGGGTGACCATCCCATCGACCAGGTGCTGGGATAACGTGGCGGCCCTTGCCACCATCAAGTGGCAAGGGTGCCTCTTTCACCGGCTCCTGTGAGGCCTTATAGTGGGCCCCCGATTCCCCAACCGATTAACGAGATGCTCTCGAACAACAGCCAGCTCGCCCAGCTCAAGCAACAGATCCGTGAAAAAACGCCCCGCGTGACCGGTGTGATCAAGGCCACCGACAAGGGCTACGGCTTTCTGGAAACCGACGACGGCCAGTCCTTTTTCGTGCCGCCCCCCGCCATGAAGCAGGTTGTACACGGTGATCGTGTCGAGGCCGTGCTCAATGAGGAGAAAGAACGCAAGAGTGTCGAGCCGGAAAGTCTGATCGAAGCCGGACTCAGTCGCTTCATCGGTCGCGTCAAAAAGCGTGACGGGCGTCTATCTGTCGTTCCTGATCATCCCTCCATCAATACAGCGCTGCGGGCTCGCACCCATCGCAGTATCGAGGAGAGCTCGCTCAACGAAGGTGACTGGGTGGTGGTTCATCTGCTTCGCCACCCGCTACGTGAAAACGATCGCGGCTTTTTCGTCCAGGTCGATGAGATCATCGCCGAAGGGACTCATCCGTCCGTCCCATGGCGGGTCACTCTGGCACGTCATGCGCTGGAGCAGGCTTCACCCGACGCCGGCGATCAATGGCCAATGCGTGAGGAGGGTCTGGAACGTCGTGATCTGACCGATGTGCCCTTTTTCACCATCGACAACGCCACGACCACCGACATGGACGATGCCCTCAGCGTCGAAGCACTGGACAACGGTCGCTTCCGCATGAAGGTCGCCATTGCCGACCCCACGGCCTATGTCGAACCGGGTGATCGCGTCGACCAGGAAGCCCGTCAGCGCGCCTTCACCGTCTATCTGCCGGGTCAGAACGTCACCATGCTGCCCGAGCCGCTGGCCGATGACCTGTGCTCGCTGAAGCAGGATGAAGACCGGCCTGCGCTGGTCTGTACGCTTGAAGTCGGTGCCGATGGCGTCATCGGTGAGTACCACTTTGAAGCGGCTACCGTACGCTCGAAGGCCCGCCTGAACTACGAGCAGGTCTCTGACTACATCGAGGCGCTTGAGGCAAGCACGACACCGGTTTGGGCGCCAATGTTTGAACAGGGCGAGGCGCAGCTCAAGGCGCTGGCCGGCCTGACGCAGGCACGCCAGAGCTGGCGTCAGCAGCATGCGCTGGTCTTTGCCGACCGCCCCGACTACGTCTTCAAGCTCGATGACACCGGCAACGTCCTTGATATCGTCACCGAAGAGCGCCGCATCGGCCATCGCATGGTGGAAGAGGCCATGATTGCGGCCAACGTCTGCTGCGCGAGTCTTCTCAGCGAGCACGTTGGCCATGGCATCTTCAACGTTCATCAGGGGATTGCCACTGAAAAGGCCGAGCAGGCTCAGGCATTTCTGGCCAGCCAGTCGGTTGAGGCGACCCAGGAACAGTTCAACGACATCGCCGCCTGGCGGACACTGCGCCATCAGCTCGATGAGCGCAAGGATGCCTGGCTTGATGCACGCCTTCGCCGCTTTCAGGGCTATAGCGTCATGCAGACAGAACCGGGCCCGCACTTCGGCATGGGGCTGCCGGCCTACGCAACATGGACGTCGCCGATCCGCAAATACGGCGACATGATCAATCACCGCCTGATCAAGCAGGTGCTGCGAGGTGACGCCGAGCACGACAAGGCAGCCGAAGTGGCCGTGACCGATCACCTGAGCGAGCGTCGTCGCCTGAACCGCATGGCAGAGCGTGACGTCAAGGACTGGCTCTATGTCCGCTATCTGGCCGATGCCGTGACCAGCGAGACACCCTTTGAAGGCGAAATCGTCGACATTCGCCGCGGCGGCCTGCGTGTTCGTCTGCCCGCCAACGGTGCCTCGGCCTTTGTCCCTGCTTCCATGCTGCACACCGACCGTGACGCCGTCAGCATCGATGACAAGGAAGGTCTGATTACCATCGACGGTGAATTGCGCTACCGTCTGGGCGACATGCTCAATGTCGTGCTGATTGAAGCCCGTGAAGAGACCCGGTCGCTGGTGGCACGCCCTGCCTGAACCACACGCTCGCCCTGATCATCAGGGCGAGCAGCTGTCGGCCTGACGACTACAGTCTGTTACCCGTTACAGCGGCAGTCATCAGATTGACACATTATACTAGGGCGCCTGCTGGTGACCTGCGCCCGGCAGTCATCCATTGTCCGATCAAATACGTGCGGTTCGAGGAGGGTTCGGCGTAGTGCATATTGCCGACATGACCATGTTTTATGCGCCATCCAGCGGTGGCGTGCGTACCTATCTCGATGCCAAACGCCGCCGTTTGAACGCAACCGACGATATTCGACATACGCTGCTGGTGCCGGGAGAGGCATATACGCGTCAGGAAGATGACCACCGGGTCAATGTGCCGGCGGCGCCTCTGCCGTTCAGCAATGGCTATCGCTTCCCCCTGACTCGAGGCCCGTGGCGTCGCGCCCTGCGCGATGTCAGACCGGATCTGATCGAGGCCGGTGACCCCTATACGGTGGGCTGGGCCGCCATTGCCGGAGCACGCGAGCTTGATATCCCGCTGGTGGCCTTTTATCACTCCGATCTGCCGACCATGATCAGCAACCGACTCGGCAACTGGTCGCGTCCGCTGATCAATACCTACATCAAACGGCTGTACGGCCACTATGATCGGGTGCTGGCCCCCAGTAACGTCATGGCGCAGCGTCTGGAAGGCCTGGGTATTCAAAACGTTCGCGTGCAGCCACTGGGCGTGGATCTAAAAACCTTTCACCCATCGCTTCGCGACGACAGCGTCAAGACCGAACTGGGGCTTTCCGAGGACACTCGACTGCTGGTATTTGCCGGGCGTGGCTCACAGGAAAAGAACCTTCATATCCTGCTGGAAGCGATGCAAAAGCTTGCCGACAGGGGCACACAGCCTTTTCATCTGCTGCTGGTCGGCTCGTCCATGCCCACTCAGGTGCCAGACAACGTGACGGTGATCAATCACTTCTGTCCGACCGCCGAGATCGCGCGCTATTTCGCCAGCAGCGATGCCCTACTGCATGCCGGTACGCAGGAGACCTTTGGTCTGGTCCTGCTGGAGGCCATGGCCTGCGGTATACCGGTCGTGGCTACCCGGGCCGGTGCGCTGGCAGAAAACGTGCCGGAGGGCTGTGGCATGCTGTGCCAGCCGCTGGACAGCGATGACATGGTAAAGAGCATTCTGGCCCTGTTTGAAAACGATGCCAGAGCCATGGGGCAGAAGGCGCGCGCCCATGTGGAGCGCCATCATGACTGGAACATTGTGGTGCAGGGCGTCACGCATCACTATCAGGAACTGCTGGGCATCAGCACGACGGCAGGAGCGAGCGTACAACATGGCTGAGCGTGAATTCGCATTGGTGCTTCACGATATTGCACCGGCTACCTGGCCCGATTACCGCTCCTTTGTCGAGGAGATCGATGGCATGGGTAGCGTGCCCATGACCTGGCTGGTGGTGCCCGACTTTCATCATCGAAGCAATACCTTCGAAGATGCCGGCATGTTACGTCTTTTGCATCAACGCAGGGCAAGAGGTGACGAACTGGCGCTGCACGGCTTCTATCACTGTGATGATGCACCGCCGCCGCGCACGCCCCGCGATTATTTCATGCGCAGGCTCTATACCTATGAAGGCGAGTTCTATCCCATCGGCTACGATGAGGCACTTGAACGCCTGGAGAGAGGCGCCGAGCTCTTTCGTCGCGAAGACTGGCCGCTGGATGGTTTTGTCGCGCCGGCCTGGCTTTTGGGCGATGGCGCACGCCAGGCGCTCAAAACCCAGGGATTCATTTACACCAGCGACCCGGAAAACCTTTATCGGCTGCCGGACTACACGGCCATCAAGGCGCCCTCACTGGTCTGGAGTGCTCGAAGTCGCTGGCGACGCGGCATGTCCTGGGTTGTCAATGAGCGGGCCCGCCGACGTCATCGTCATGAACCGTTGATTCGACTGGGTCTGCATCCGGTCGATATGCGCCATGACATTTCACGACGCTACTGGATTGATACGATTCGTCGTCTGCTGAGTGAGGGGTATCAGCCCACCACCAAGATCAGCTGGCTGAATCGTCAATCAAACTCGACGCCGATGAATACGGCAACGTCATGATCTCGAATATATCACCGCCCTGCATGGTGACATGTTCAGAGTTGACTCACTCCCAGATCCATTAATGTCATGAAAAGAACACTCTGGCTGCTGGTCGCGGGCCTTTTTGCTGTCCTGGCCATCCCTGTAATGCTGGGTGGACGTGACCTGCTGCACCTGCTTCCCGGCTTTCCGCCCGGGATTTTTGCTCTGATGCTCGGCATGGTGTTGCTGTGCTGGCTGCTCAATGGTGCCAAGCTCAGGGTCCTGCTGGCCGGACGCGCCGGTGAGATGGGCTTGATGCGTGCCACCGGGACCGTCATGGCGACCGAATTTGCCATCTGCGCCACTCCCGGCGGTAGTGGCGGCCCGCTCACCCTGATTGCCCTGCTGACTCGGCGCGGCGTGCGCCCGGCACAGACCACGGCCATCTTTGCCGTGGATCAAATCATCGATCTGCTGTTTTTCCTGTGTTCGATGATCGCCATGATGATCTATGTCATTACCCGCTCTATCGATGCCCGACTGGGCTGGATGCTGGTACTGCCGATGACCCTGCTGTGTCTGGCCCTGCTGGGCGTGGTCCTGATGGGGCGCTATCACCGACGCTTTCTGGTGGTATCCGGCAGGCTGCTAAGCAAAATGAAGGTCAGCCCGCGACTGCAGCAGACCATGGTTCGGCGCATTCTGATTTTCAAGAAGGCCTTTACCGAAACCCTACGACTCCCTCGCTCGGCTCTGGCGCTGGCCTTTGGACTCGGCATCGTGCACTGGATCGTGCGCTACAGCATTTTGTTCGTCACGCTTTACGGGCTGAATCAACATCTGGACTGGGCATGGACCTTCCTGGTGCAGATGCTGTCCATGGCGGCCGGCCAGCTGACGCTGCTACCAGGCGGCGCTGGTGGCGCCGAGCTGTCATCATCGGCACTGCTCGCACCCATGGTGGGCCAGAGCACGGCAGCAGCGGCCATTCTGATCTGGCGGGCGGTCACCTATTACTTCTATTTGATTGCGGGGGCACCGGTCTTCATGCTGATGGCCGGCCGCCCCCTGCTGAAAAAGGTTTTTGAAGGCCGCAAGGCGGAAAAGCCTTCAGATCTCTGATTCCGGGTGTTTCCAAAGCGCATAAAAAAGGGGGCCGGATGGCCCCCTTTTTCGCTCACGTGCTACCGCTGATTTACCAGCCGGTCGCTTCCTTGAGCTTATCACCGATTTCAGCCAGCGAACGCACCGTGCGAACACCTGCGGCTTCCAGCGCCTGGAACTTGTCGTCCGCAGTGCCCTTGCCACCGGCAATGATGGCGCCAGCATGGCCCATACGCTTGCCCGGAGGCGCAGTGACGCCTGCAATATAGGCGACTACCGGCTTGGTTACGTGCTCCTTGATGTACTGAGCCGCTTCCTCTTCTGCCGTACCGCCGATCTCGCCGATCATGACGATGGCTTCGGTTGCCGGATCCTTCTCGAACATCTCGAGGATGTCGATGAAGTTGGAACCCGGGATCGGGTCGCCACCGATACCGACACAGGTAGACTGACCAAAACCATGATCAGTCGTCTGCTTGACCGCTTCATAGGTCAGGGTACCGGAACGCGATACGATACCGACGCGACCGGGCTTGTGGATGTGGCCGGGCATGATGCCGATCTTCGACTGGCCAGGCGTGATCACGCCCGGGCAGTTGGGACCGATCAGGCGCACGCCGAGCTCATCACACTTGACCTTCACATCCAGCATATCCAGTGTCGGAATGCCTTCAGTGATGCAGATGATCAGCTTGATGCCTGCATTGGCCGCTTCAAGGATCGAATCCTTGCAGAAGGCTGCCGGCACGTAGATGACGGTCGCTTCTGCACCAGTCTGCTCGACGGCTTCAGCAACAGTGTTGAACACCGGCAGGCCAAGGTGGGTCTGACCGCCCTTGCCCGGTGTCACACCACCCACCATATTGGTGCCGTATTCAATGGCCTGTTCCGAGTGGAACGTGCCCTGACCACCGGTAAATCCCTGGCAGATTACCTTGGTGTTCTTGTCAATCAGGATACTCATTATTTGCCCTCCGCTGCTTTAACCACCTGCTGCGCCGCATCGGTCAGGCTGGTTGCTGCAATGATGTTGAGGCCGCTGTCGGCAAGCTTTTGCGTGCCCAGCTCAGCGTTGTTGCCTTCAAGGCGAACGACGACCGGCACGTTGACGCCAACCTGCTCTACGGCACCCATGATGCCTTCGGCAATCATGTCGCAGCGCACGATACCGCCAAAGATGTTGACCAGTACGGCCTTCACCGAGGTGTCGGACAGGATGATCTTGAACGCTTCTGCCACGCGCTCCTTGGTGGCACCGCCGCCAACATCAAGGAAGTTCGCCGGCTGACCGCCGGAGAGCTTGATGATGTCCATCGTACCCATGGCCAGGCCCGCGCCGTTGACCATGCAACCGATGTTGCCATCAAGCGCCACGTAGTTGAGTTCCCATTTCTGAGCGTTGGCTTCACGCTCATCTTCCTGGCTGGGATCGCGCATCTCTTCGAGATCGGGATGACGATACAGCGCGTTGCTGTCCAGGTTGATCTTGGCATCCAGGCAGTGCAGATCGCCGCTTTCGGTAATGACCAGCGGGTTGATCTCCAGCAGAGCAAAATCCTTGTCGGCAAACATTTTTGCCAGACCCAGGAAAATCTTGGTGAACTGCTTAATCTGGTCCTTGTTCAGGCCCAGCTTGAACGCCAGTTCACGCGCCTGATAGGGCTGCGGCCCGACCAGCGGATCGATTTCAGCCTTGAGGATCTTTTCCGGTGTCTCTTCAGCCACCTTCTCGATCTCGACACCACCTTCGGTGGAGGCCATGAACACGATGCGACGTGAACCACGATCCACTACCGCACCCAGATACAGCTCGGTAGCGATATCGGTGCAGTTTTCGACCAGAATCTTTGTGACCGGCTGGCCCTTTTCATCCGTTTGATAGGTGACAAGGTTCTTGCCTAGCCACTGCTCGGCGAAAGCGCTGGCTTCTTCGGGGCTGGTGACCAGCTTGACACCGCCTGCCTTGCCGCGACCACCGGCATGTACCTGTGCCTTGACGACCCAGCGTTCCCCGCCAATTTTCTGGCATGCCTTGGCTGCTTCTTCGGGGGTATCTACCGCGTACCCCTTGGAGACCGGCAGACCATAATCAGCAAATAACTGTTTTGACTGATACTCGTGAAGATTCATCGTCTCATGCCATTGGTTGCATTGGACTCGATCGATGGGGCGATGACCAGCGGCCTGTCACCCCATCCCGATTCACTTCGGCGACGACCGAAGTGAGGTTAACGTCAATGTCGATGCATTAACGCTTTTTGCGGTTTGCCATATGAATGGCGTGACCTTCGACTGCCAGTGCTGCTTCGTGAACGGCTTCAGACAGTGTCGGGTGGGCAAAGCAGGTCAGTGCGAGGTCTTCGGCACTGGAGCCAAACTCCATGGCGATCACGCCCTGGGCAATCAGTTCACCAGCGTGCTGGCCAATGATGTGAACCCCCAGGATACGGTCGGTGCTGGCATCAGTGACGACCTTGGCCATGCCTTCGGTGGCATTGTTGGCCATGGCACGGCCGCTGGCCGAGAACGGGAAGACACCCGACTTGACCTCGAAGCCTTCCTTCTTCGCCTGTTGCTCGCTCATGCCAACCCAGGCGACTTCAGGAGCGGTGTAGATGACGCTCGGGATGGCGTCATAGTTCATCTGGGCCTTTTCGCCGTGGATGATATCAGCGACCATCATGCCCTCTTCCGACCCCTTGTGGGCCAGCATCGGGCCGCGAACCACGTCACCAATGGCAAATACACCCGGTGCGTTGGTCTGGCAGGTATCATCCACCTGGATGAAGCCACGCTCATCAAGCTCAACGCCGGTACCATCGGCCAGCAGATTCTGCGTATAGGGACGACGGCCGACGCAGACGATCAGCTTGTCGAACGTCTGCTCCTGCTCGCCGTTGCTGTCGGTATACTTCACGACAACTTCGCTGTCCTTGATATCGGTACCAGTCACGCGGGCGCCGAGACGAATATCAAGGCCCTGCTTGCCAAGCAGCTTCTTGGTTTCCTTGGCGATCTGGTCATCGACCACCGGCAGGAAGCTGTCCATCGCCTCAAGAACAGTGACCTCACTACCCAGACGATTCCAGACGCTTCCCAGCTCAAGACCGATAACACCGGCGCCGATAACGCCGAGACGCTTGGGTACTTCCTGGAATTCCAGAGCGCCGGAAGAGTCAACGATCAGGCCTTCAGTCAGCGGTGCCGGCGGGATTTCAACCGGAACACTCCCGGAAGCGATGACCACGTTTTCCGCTTCATGGGTTTCGCTGTTGCCGTCGTGCCCGGTAACTTCGACCTTCTTGCCGGGCAGCAGCTTGCCGGTACCTTCAAGGGCGGTCACACCGTTGGCCTTGAACAGGGCGCTGATACCGCCGGTCAGATTGGCAACGGTCTTTTCCTTTCGGGCCATCATCTTTTTGACGTCCATCTGAACGTCACTGACTTCGATACCCAGCTCGCTGTAATCATCACGAGCTTCGACGTACTTGTGGGATGTTTCCAGCAGCGCCTTGGAAGGAATGCAGCCCACATTCAGACAGGTGCCACCGTGCACGGTCTTGCCACTCTTGTTGACCCACTTTTCAACGCAGGCAACCTTCATGCCCAGCTGGGCAGCACGAATTGCGGCAACATAGCCTCCGGGGCCAGCGCCGATCACGATGACATCAAATTTATCAGCCATGTGTATCCCTGTTCGGTTCATTGTCGATCACCCTGCATCTCGCCGATGATCGGTATAAAACAGCCCGCCCGGTACGAGACCGGGCGGGATTTGAAGGCTTAAACGTCAAGCAGGAAACGTGCAGGATCCTCAAGCAGGCTCTTGATGGCCACGAGGAACTGAACCGCGTCCTTTCCATCGATCATGCGGTGATCGTAGGAAAGCGCCAGATACATCATCGGGCGGATCTCGACCTTGCCGTTGATCGCCATCGGACGCTCCTGGATCTTGTGCATCCCCAGAATGGCCGTCTGCGGCGGATTGAGGATCGGCGTCGACATCAGCGAGCCGAAGATACCGCCGTTGGTGATGGTAAAGGTACCGCCCTGCATGTCTTCGATACCGAGCTTGCCATCGCGGCCACGCTTGCCGAAGTCACCGATCGTTTTTTCGACATCGGCCAGCTTCATGGAATCCGTATCACGCAGTACCGGCACCACCAGACCACGCGGTGTAGAAACGGCAACACCGATATCCTGATAGCCGTGATAGACAATATCAGTGCCGTCAATGGAAGCGTTGACGTCCGGGAAGCGCTTGAGCGCTTCTGTAGCCGCCTTGACGAAGAAGCCCATAAAGCCAAGCTTCACGTCGTGCGCCTTGAGGAAGTCATCCTTGTACTGGCTGCGCAGCGACATGACCGCGCTCATGTCCACCTCGTTATAGGTGGTGAGCATGGCAGCAGTCTGCTGAGCCTGTACCAGACGCTTGGCAATGGTCTGACGCAGACGGCTCATCGGCACACGCTGTTCCGGGCGCTCGCCCTGAATGGCGGCGCCTGCCGGCGCTGCGGCCTTCTGAGACACACCGGCACCAGAAGAAGCTGACGGCTTCTCACCACCACCCTTTTTGGCACTGCCGGCATCGATGGCCTTTTGCACGTCTTCCTTCAGAATGCGGCCACCCTTGCCGGTGCCCTCGATTCTGTTAACGTCAAGATCGTGTTCGGCCACCAGCTTGCGAGCTGCCGGGGCGAGCACCTTGTCACCGACCTTCTCATCCTGCTCGGCGTTGGCATCACCCGATTCGGCCTGGCTGTCATCACCACGGGATTCGGCAGAGGCACCTGCGGCATCACCACCACCTTCACCGAAGCGTGCCAGTACCTGCTCGGAGGTCACCTGGCTGCCTTCTTCGGCAAGAATTTCGGTCAGAGCGCCATCAGAAGGTGCAACCACTTCCAGCACGACCTTGTCGGTTTCAATCTCGGCCAGCACTTCGTCGCGCTTGACCGAATCACCTACCTTCTTGTTCCAGCTGGCAACGGTACCTTCCTGAACGGATTCAGGGAAGGAAGGTGCCTTGACGTCAACCGAGGCGCCGGCAGCCGACGACTTGCTGTCGCTTTTGCTGGCGTCTGCGGGCTTGTCGGAAGATGCCTTGCCTTCCTTGCCCTGCTCGGCCTTTTTCTCACCCTGCGGTGCAGACTGGCCACCTTCGCCCAGACGACCCAGTACCTGCTCGGATTCGCAGGTCTCGCCTTCCTGTACGGTAATTTCTTCTACCGTACCGTCAGCCGGGGCGACGACTTCGAGCACCACCTTGTCGGTTTCGATTTCAACAATCAGTTCGTCACGCGAGACACTGTCTCCCGGCTTTTTATGCCAGGTAGCCACGGTCCCTTCCGCAACGGATTCGGGAAAGCTTGGCGCCTTGATGTCTGTTGCCATGATTATTCCTTAATATCCTCTTCTCGGTAGCCGGCAATCGCGGCACTCATGTTCCTGAGCTTTCAGGCGCTCAACCGTTGAACGCCTTGTCTACCAGCGATCGCTGCTGCTCACTATGTACTGCCATATATCCAGCCGCCGGAGCTGCCGATTCGGCACGGCCTGCAAAGCCAAGCTCACTTCCCAGCCCGGATTTCACCTTATCAGCCACCTTTCGCATGTGATGCTGACTTTGATACCAGGCGCCCTGGTTCTTGGGCTCTTCCTGACACCAGACCACACGCTCAAGGTTGGTATAGCTTTCGATGGCAGCAAAAAGTGACTCTTCCGGGAACGGATAAAGCTGCTCGATACGAATAATGGCAGTATCAAAACGCTCGTTTTCCGCCCGCCAGGTGGCAAGATCATAGTAAACCTTGCCAGAGCAGAAGATCACACGCGTGACCTTCTCGGCCTCAAGCTTGCCCTGGTCCGGAATGACCATCTGGAAACGACCATCGGAAAGGTCTTCCAGCGAAGAAGTTGCATCCTTGTGACGCAGGAGACTCTTGGGGGACATGATGATCAGCGGCTTGCGCAGCCCACGAATGACCTGACGTCTCAGCAGATGGAAAATCTGTGCCGGCGTGGTCGGAACACAAACCTGCATGTTTTCTTCGGCACACAGCTGCAGAAAACGCTCAAGACGCGCCGATGAGTGCTCGGGGCCCTGACCTTCATAGCCATGGGGCAGTAGCAGGGTCAGACCACACAGACGTCCCCACTTGGTTTCGCCCGATGAGATAAACTGGTCGATCACCACCTGAGCGCCGTTGGCGAAGTCACCAAACTGTGCTTCCCAAGCAATCAATGCATTGGGCGTGGTCGTGGCGTAGCCGTACTCGAACGCCATGGCACCTTCCTCGGACAGGAAGGAGTCATAGATCGTAAAGTCAGGCTGATTGGGCTTGAGATGACAAAGCGGTGTCCATATCGAACCATCCTTCTGGTTATGTACAACCGCATGGCGGTGAGAGAAGGTCCCCCGCCCTGTATCCTGCCCCGTCAGACGTATCGGATGCCCTTGATCAATCAGGGTGGCGTAGGCCAGCGTTTCAGCAAATCCCCAATTGATGCCCAGGCTGCCAGCGATCATCTTGCGGCGGTCTTCATAGACCTTGGCGACCTGACGCTGTGTATCGACATCATCAGGGATGTCACACATCTTGGTCGCCAGCTCCTGCATGCGCTTGAGATCGAAGGACGTATCGGACTCACCGGTCCAGCGATGCCCCAGGTAAGGTGTCCAGTCAACGAAGAGGTTGCTGTTGGGCTCCTGAACCAGCGCGTTGGCGACGTGATTGCCGTTATCGAGATCTTCTCGATAGCCGTCAACCAGCCCCTTGACCTCGTCCTCATCCAGCACACCCTCTTCTACCAGACGGCGGGCATAGATCGTACGTGAGCTGTCGTGGCTCTTGATCTTTTGATACATGAGCGGCTGGGTACCGGAGGGCTCATCCGCTTCATTGTGACCACGACGGCGATAGCAGATGAGATCGATGACCACATCCTTCTTGAACTGCTGGCGATAGTCGATGGCCACCTGGGTCGCATGTAACACCGCATCAGGATCATCACCATTCACGTGGAAGATTGGTGACTGAACCATCTTGGCGATATCGGTGCAATATTCGGTAGAACGCGCATCGTCACGACGGGAGGTCGTAAAACCGACCTGGTTGTTAATGACAATGTGAACCGTGCCACCAGTCTTGTAGCCGCGCAGCTGCGACATCTGGAAGGTTTCCATGACGACGCCCTGACCGGCGACTGCGGCGTCACCATGCACGACCAATGGCAGCACCTGGTCGCCCTCACTGTCTTCACGACGATCCTGACGCGCCCTTACCGAACCTTCGACGACCGGGGTCACGATCTCAAGATGTGACGGGTTGAAGGCCAGCGCCAGATGCACTTCACCACCGGGCGTCATGACATTGGAACTGAAACCCTGGTGATACTTCACATCCCCGGAGCCGTGTTCGAGCATCTTCTTGCCGTCAAACTCATCGATCAGCTCGCTCGGACTCTTGCCGAGAATGTTGACCAGAAGATTGAGACGGCCACGGTGCGCCATACCGATCACGACTTCACGCACGCCATAGTTGCCAGAGCGCTGAATCAGTTCATCCACCATCGGGATAAAACTTTCGCCGCCTTCCAGACCAAAGCGTTTGGTCCCCGGGTACCGGCTGGCGAGGTAATTTTCAAGACCTTCCGCCGCGGTCAGACGTTCCAGTACGTGCTTGCGCACATCAGCCGAATAGTCGGGTTTGGAGCGCACCGACTCAAACCGCTGTTCCAGCCAGCGCTTTTCTTCGGTATTGACGATGTGCATGAACTCACAGCCGATCGAGCGACAGTAGGTCTGCTCAAGCGCCTGGATAATCTCTTTCAGCGGTGCACTGTCCTTGCCAATAAACAGGGAACCGGTCTGAAACTCGGTATCCATGTCGGCATCGGAAAGCTGGTGAAAGGAGAGTTCAAGATCAGGGACGGTTTCCGCAACACGCAACCCCAAAGGATCAATATCAGCCTTCTGGTGGCCTCTGAACCGATAGGCATTGATGAGCTGAAGAACGCGAACCTGCTTTCGGTTGGTTTCTTCGTTTTCAGCGTTGCCTGACGCTATCGGCGCCAGAGAACGACGCTCACGAGCGAGGTGATAGAACTGATCGCGAATCGGGGCAAGGGGAACGTCCCGGGAGGGGCCACCATCATAGCCGGGGAGGCTGTCGAAGTACTGTCGCCACTCATCGGGGACAGACTGAGGATCGGAAAGATATTGCTCGTAAAGCTCTTCAACGTAATGGGCGTTGCTCCCGCTCATATGCGAGGTACGCCACATTAATTCCATTATGCCTTCTTGCATCGCTCAATCACCCTGGGTCTGGGGTGGGGTCAGTAATCGCAGTCAGCGCGATTACCTTGATATAAATTACGAGTACTGCCGCATCAGCGCCGACCCGATCAAGCAGGCCATTGTCGAAGCCGAGACTCAAAAGACTGCCGCCACCCCGCAAGGTGGCGGCAGGCCGTCAATGATAACAAGCAAGGCCTGTCATATTAAGCAAAAACCGTGCATCACGCGGCATTACGCACCAGCATTTCACGAATCTTGCCGATGGCTCTGGTCGGATTGAGTCCTTTCGGACAAACGTTGACACAGTTCATGATGCCGCGGCACCGGAAAACACTGAACGGATCATCCAGCTCTGACAGACGTTCCTGCGTGTGCGTGTCACGAGAATCGGCCAAAAAGCGGTAGGCCTGCAGCAGGCCGGCGGGGCCCACGAATTTGTCCGGATTCCACCAGAATGATGGGCAGGACGTCGAGCAGCAGGCACACAGGATGCATTCGTAAAGACCGTCGAGCTTGTCACGATCTTCCGGCGACTGCAGACGCTCGATGGACGGCGGACGCTCATCGTTTTGCAGGTAAGGCTGAATGCGCTCGTACTGCTTATAAAAAAGCGACATGTCGATGATCAAGTCACGAATGACAGGCAGACCCGGGAGGGGGCGCAGTACCAGACGATTGTTCTTGACCACTTCGGACAGCGGCGTCACACAGGACAGACCGTTCTTGCCGTTCATGTTCATGCCATCGGAGCCACAGACACCTTCACGGCAGCTGGCGCGATACACCAGCGAACTGTCCTGCTCCTTGATCATCTGAAGTACGTTGAGAACCATCAGATCGCGTCCCTGGGTATCGATCTGGAAGTCCTGCATCCAGGGCGCATCGTCACTTTCAGGGTTATAGCGGTAAACGGAGACCTGTAATGTCGACATATGGGTCATCCCCTCATCAATAAGTACGAATTTTGGGCTGGAACGTATCGACGGTCTTCGGAGAGAAGTTGACATCACGCTTGGTCAGCGTCTTTTCCGCCGGATGATAGATCGAGTGCTTCAGCCAGTTTTCATCGTCACGATCGGGGTAGTCCTCACGCGAATGAGCACCACGACTTTCGCGTCGCTCAAGGGCCGCAATGGCGGTCGCCTCGGCAACTTCCATCAGGTTGTCCAGCTCCAGGGCTTCAATACGCGCGGTATTAAACATGTCTGACTTGTCAGGCAGCCAGGCATTGGCAATACGCTCGCGCAGCTCTTCGAGCTTTTTCACGCCTTCCTGCATATTGTCTTCCTTGCGGAAAACACCAAAGTTGTTCTGCATGATGGTCTGCAGGTCACGCTTGAGTTCGGGAACAGTTTCGCCACTGCCCGACTCGTTCCAGCGATTCAGACGTGCCATGGCGCCATCGATATCGGACTGCGAGGCTTCCATGTATTCGATACCCTGGTTAAGGGTCTCTTCGATATGCATGCCGGCCGCGCGACCAAAGACCACCAGATCCAGCAGCGAGTTGCCGCCCAGACGGTTACTGCCGTGGACAGAGACACAGGCCACTTCACCGCAGGCAAACAGACCGTTGATGACCTTGTCGTTGCCATCGGCGTCGACAGTCAACGCCTGACCGTT
Organism: Kushneria marisflavi; assembly: GCF_002157205.1. Classification (NCBI taxonomy): domain Bacteria; kingdom Pseudomonadati; phylum Pseudomonadota; class Gammaproteobacteria; order Oceanospirillales; family Halomonadaceae; genus Kushneria; species Kushneria marisflavi. The sequence continues at coordinate 451,797 of NZ_CP021358.1, forward strand.
CACGTTGGTCGGAATACCGCCCATCATGTAGTGACAGGTCGGCACCACCGGGATCGGCTCCTTGACCGGATCCACGTGTGCGAAAGTACGGGAAAGCTCCACGATGCCGGGCAGGCGCTTCATCAGCACATCTTCGCCCAGGTGATCAAGCTTGAGCATGACGTGGTCGCCGTTCTCACCGCAGCCACGACCTTCCAGCACTTCAAGCACCATTGAGCGGGCAACAACGTCACGACCGGCCAGATCCTTGGCGTTGGGCGCATAGCGCTCCATGAAGCGTTCGCCATCCTTGTTGATCAGATAGCCGCCCTCACCACGACAACCTTCCGTGACCAGTGTTCCGGCACCATAGATGCCGGTGGGATGGAATTGCCACATCTCGATGTCCTGCACCGGGAAGCCGGCTCGCAGGGCCATGCCGATACCATCACCGGTATTGATCAGAGCATTGGTGGTAGAAGCATAGATACGACCCGCACCGCCCGTCGCGAGAACGGTGGCCTTGGCCTTGATCATGACGGTTTCGCCGGTTTCCATGCAGATGGCAATGACGCCCACCACATCGTTATTGGCGTTGCGCACCAGATCAACGGCGTACCATTCGTTAAGAAAGACCGTATTGTTCTTAAGGTTATTCTGGTAAAGGGTGTGGAGCAGCGCATGACCGGTACGGTCTGCCGCCGCACAGGTCCTTGCTGCCTGACCACCCTTGCCATAGTCCTTGGACTGACCGCCGAACGGGCGCTGATAGATGCGGCCATTGTCAAAACGGGAAAAAGGCAGTCCCATGTGTTCGAGTTCGAAAACCGCCTTGGGGCCTTCATTACACATGTACTCAATGGCGTCCTGATCTCCGATATAATCGGAACCCTTGACGGTGTCGTACATGTGCCAGCGCCAGTCGTCATTCGGATCGGCACTACCGATGGCACAGGTGATACCGCCCTGAGCGGAAACAGTGTGGGAGCGCGTGGGAAAGACCTTTGACAGTACTGCCGTCTGCTTGCCGGACTGCGCCAGCTGAAGCGCCGCGCGCAGACCGGAACCACCGCCACCAATAATGATGGCATCAAAGGTCAGGGTACGTAACTGTGTCATGTCAAACTCCCCAGAGAACCTGCACACCCCAGACCACGAACACAAACAGGGCCAGGATGACGAATAGCAGCGCGCCGAACCGGATGGCGGCGGGCTTGATGTAGTCGGTTGCCACGATCCACAGGCCTACCCAGGCATGCGCAGCAACGGAAAGAAGTGCCAGCAGCGTGAACACTTTCATCCAGAGGTGGCTGAAAAGCCCTGACCAGGCGACATAGTCCAGATCAGGAGTGAACAGCAGGTATGCCACCATAAAGATGGTATAAAGTCCCAGAATCACGGCAGATGCGCGCTGGATCATCCAGTCGGCTACCCCATTGCGTCCCGGATTTAAAATGTTGATTACCATACCCAGACTCCTGCCATAATAACGAGTAATGCACTGATAATGATGGTCAGCTGAGAGCCGCGCTGACCGCCTTCCAGTGTTTCGCCATGTCCCATGTCCATCACGAGATGGCGCACCCCTGCGACAAGATGAAAACCGAGGGCAGACAAAAGCCCCCACAGCACCAGCCTGGCGAAAAAGCCGTGAGCCATCGCTTCGCGGACGGTATCGAACCCGGCGGGCGAAGACAGGGAGACCTGAAAGGCCCACATCAGAAAGATCAGGCCGATAAACAACATGATGCCTGACACTCTATGCGAAATGGATACAAGGGCAGGCAAGGGAAACTGGATACTTGAAAGGTCCAGATTCACCGGACGCTTGGCAGTCGACAAGGGTCGTTGACTCTTCACGGCGCTTTTCTCTCCCGGCCCGCATGAAATAGACCACGGGCAGTTTTTGGTAGGATTCAATCATCATCAGGTCAGGTCGCCTGGACAGGCGATGAATCGCCCGTCGCGCGGCCATTAATTATATGTCCCCGACGTTCGGATGACAAATTGACGCACATTTCTGTAAACGTATGGAAAGCTCAAAAACCAAGGCAAAACAGGCTACAGTCATGTCCTGCAGACATTAAAAAAAAGCTTTCTGTTACGCGCTCACGAAATGAAGACACCATGCCCGGGCCCGGGCATGCGTGGAATTGACAAACTGTCGCACCCGCTCAATAGTGGGCCCCAACGATTTGGCGGACATATCAGATAAAACAGTATTTTATATAATTCGAGGAGGCCTCATGGCTGACAGAAAGGCACAACTGACCATCGACGGTCTGGACGCTCCCGTCGAGCTGCCTATCTATTCGGGCACCACAGGCCCTGATGTAATCGATGTTCGCGGCCTGATAGATCATGGTTATTTCACCTATGATCCGGGGTTCGTGTCCACCGCATCGTGTGAGTCGGAAATTACCTACATCGATGGCGCCAACAGCGTTTTGCTGCACCGTGGCTACCCCATCGAACAGCTCGCTACACATTCCAACCACACAGAGTTGAGCTATCTGCTGCTTAACGGGGAAATCCCCGATCAGGCTGCCTATGAGGCATTTCGTGACAGCGTATCGCGCCACACCATGGTGCACGAACAGATAGTCAATTTCTTCAAGGGCTTTCGCCGCGACGCGCATCCAATGGCCGTGCTATGTGGCGTTGCAGGTGCCCTTTCAGCCTTTTACCACGATAACCTGGACATCACCCAGGAACATGACCGACAGGTTTCTGCCGTTCGCCTGATCGCCAAGATGCCGACGCTTGCCGCCATGTGCTACAAGTACAACATCGGTCAACCCTTCGTCTATCCTCGCAATGATTTGAATTACGCTGAAAACTTCCTCTACATGATGTTCAGCAATCCCTGCGAGCCGTATGAAATCAACCCGGTTGCCGCCAAGGCCATGGACCGCATCTTCATGCTGCATGCCGACCATGAGCAGAATGCCTCGACTTCCACGGTTCGACTGGCAGGTTCGACCGGCGCCAATCCGTTTGCCTGTATCAGCGCCGGGATTGCGGCATTGTGGGGCCCGGCCCACGGCGGTGCCAACGAAGCCGTTCTCAACATGCTTGCCGAAATTGGTGACGAATCCGAAGAGAATATTCAGCGCTTTGTTGATCGCGCCAAAGACAAGCAGGACGCCTTCCGTCTCATGGGCTTTGGCCACCGGGTATATCGAAACTTCGATCCGCGCGCCAAGGTCATGAAGGAAACCTGTGACGAAGTGCTGGAAGAGCTGGGCATGGGCGACGACCCGCAGCTCAAGATCGCCAAGCGTCTGGAACAGATTGCACTGGAAGATGAATATTTCATCGAACGCAAGCTCTACCCCAATGTCGACTTCTACTCCGGCATCATCCTGCGTGCACTGGGCATCCCGAAAAACATGTTTACCGTGATATTTGCGGTGGCACGTACCACAGGCTGGATTTCCCACTGGAACGAGATGATTACCAATGGCAGCCGCATCGGCCGCCCAAGACAACTCTACAAGGGATACACGCAGAGAGATTATCCTGGCAGTCAGGACTGATCGCCCCTGCACTGAAAAGGCCGCTGATAGCGGCCTTTTTCATGTTTGTCGCAAGCGCTGTTGAGGCTGCTACCAGCCACCTTGTTATGCTTTTTATTGCTTGACAACACCCTTGATTTCATCTGCTCGCATCGAACTTTTTATTGTCCACACAATCTGTGGATAAGCCTGTTCATAACGTATGAAGAAGGTCTCAAAATCGCCATATTCTGGGCACTTCAGACAGATTGGGCATTTTTTAACCAGCTGCAAGTAACTGAATATAAAGAGTTTTTTATAAAAACAATGAGATAGCCATCGTTTTTGGCCCTGCCTTGACAGCAGACCAACGAAAGCCGGAACCGGTGGACAATTAGGAAAGGTGTCAAGTCCCTGATGCATAAAAATTTGGTCGCATCGGGAAATGATAAGCGCAATGCCTGCGCGATATAGTGGCTTGAATGGATAAGGCAGGAAGTGGCGTCCCATAGGGGGTTCGAACCCCTGTTACCGCCGTGAAAGGGCGGTGTCCTGGACCACTAGACGAATGGGACGCAAAAGGTGGTGGAGCCTAGCGGGATCGAACCGCTGACCTCGACACTGCCAGTGTCGCGCTCTCCCAGCTGAGCTAAGGCCCCACTGCCCCGACCTGTGCCAACAACTGCGGTCAGGAACGGGGCGCATCTTACTGATTGTACTGGGAAGCGTCAAGCCCCTTATGCATCACTCGCGGGCAGATCGCGGTATTCCTTATCCAGCGTTTTGGTCTGCTTCTTGGAAACGCCACCAAGCTCTGCAATGGCATGTCGCAGTCGAGCTCGAGTCATGTCCGATCCCAGAATCACCATCGCGTCCATGACCGATGTCGAGGTCTGGCTACCGGTAACGGCGATGAATACCGGCGCGAGGAATGACTTCATCTTGATTTCAAGATAACCCGACAACAGCTTGACCTCGGAAAGCAGAGCCTCCTTGTCCCAGCATCGCAGGTTTTCCAGGCGCCAGACCAGAAACTGCAACAGCCGAACCGTCTGCTCACGTGTCATACCGGTCTCATCGAACTGCTCGGCGCGCAGATTCGGCAGGCCGGCAAAGAAATGACCGGCCAGCGGCATGACTTCGGCAAGCGTCTGAACGCGGGGTCTGACCTGCGGCAGAATCCGGGATACATATTCCTCGTTGAACGCCCACTGCATCAGTTTACGCATGAGGGCTTCGTCGTCGAGATCCTCACGGATGTAGACGCCATTAAGCCAGGTCAGCTTCTCGAGATCGAAGACCGGGCCACCCAGCGAGATACGATGAATATCGAAATTCGCCATCATCTCATCGAGCGTGAATTTCTCGCGCTCGTCCGGCATCGACCAACCCATGCGGCCCAGATAATTGGTCACCGCCTGAGGCAGATATCCCATGCGCTTGTAGTAGTTGATCGAGGTCGGATTCTTGCGCTTGGACAGCTTCGATTTGTCCGGATTACGCAGTAGCGGCAGGTGACACAGCGCCGGCATTTCCCAACCAAAATACTCGTAAAGCAGGATGTGCTTGGGCGCTGAGTTGATCCATTCCTCGCCGCGCAGGACATGCGTGATGCCCATGAGGTGATCATCGACCACGTTGGCCAGGTGATAGGTCGGCATGCCATCCGACTTCATCAGGATCTGGGCGTCCACCTGAGCCCAGTCCACCTCGATCTCGCCACGCAGCATGTCATTGAAGCGGCAACTCCCCTCCCCGGGAATCTTCATGCGCACGACATGGGGCCAGTTCTCCTGTTCGCGACGAGCATGCTCGTCTGCGTCCAGGTAAAGATCTTCCGGTTTGAGTGCTGCGTAGAGTCCCTGTGCCTTGCGCGCCTCGCGCATGTCGTCCAGCTCTTCACTGGTGCGGTAGCATTTGAAGGCATGGCCGCTATCCAGAAGCTTTTGAACATGCGTGGCATAAATATCGCCGCGCTCACTCTGGCGATAAGGGCCATGCGGCCCGCCCACATCGGGCCCTTCGGACCACTCGATGCCCAGCCAGCGCAGTGAATCCAGAATCATCTGCTCGGATTCGGTGGTGGAGCGCACCCGGTCGGTGTCTTCAATGCGCAGAATGAATTCACCACCGTGCTGTTTCGCAAAGCAAAGATTAAAAAGCGCCACATAGGCAGTACCGACATGGGGATCGCCGGTCGGAGAAGGGGCAATACGCGTGCGTACAGTCATGAAAACGGCCATTGGCTTGAAAACGTGCCACTATTATACGCCAACCAGCGCGCGCACTTAAGGTGGCGTTCGACGTCGTACCGACACATCCTTCACGACTGCGACGAAGTACCGCTGTGCGTTCGCCCGCTTTTTTGTTGATATTATATGCCCGCTCTCAATGGAGCCGTCATGGCCTCGAATGAAACACCGCGCCAGTGGCTGCAGCGCACTGCCAGTCGAGGCGCTCGCTGGAGCCGACTTTCAGTCATTGCAGGTACCCTTTCAACGCTTGTCCTGCTGGTACAGGCCTGGTGCATTGCGACCATTGCTCAGCGCATGGTGATTGATGGTGCCGACTTTTCCTCTCTTGTCACACCACTGCTGTTGCTTCCGCCGGCCTTTATTGCACGAGGACTGCTGGTTCGAGCCCGCACCATTTGCGGTGCTCGAGGCGGTATCGAAATTCGCCAGTCCGTACGACAGGAGCTGCTGGAGCGTATTGCCGTTCTCGGTCCGCTATGGGCACGACGTCAGCACAGCGCCACGCTGAGCAACCGAATCTGGGATCAGGTCGATGCCCTGCAGGGCTTTTATGCCGACTATCGTCCACAGATGCTGCTGTGCGGCATTATCCCGATCATCATTCTGGTCGCCGTTGCCCCCTTGAGCTGGGCGGCGGCACTCATTTTGCTTGTCACCGGCCCGCTGATTCCGATGAACATGGCCATGGTAGGTATCGGTGCCAAAAAGCGTCAGGAAGATCAGTTTCTGGAAATGGGCCGCATGAGCCGGCACTTTCTGGATACGCTGCAGGGACTTTCAACGCTCAAGCTTTTTGATGTCAGCAAGCGCCAGGCTGGTGAAGTCCATACGGCTTCCGAAAGCTTTCGTCGTCGCACCATGCGCGTTCTGCGCCTGGCCTTTCTCTCCTCGACCGTTCTGGAGTTTTTTGCCTCTGTCTCGATTGCCCTGCTGGCGCTCTATCTGGGCTTTGTCTATCTGGGTCAGTTCCATTTCGGCATGTATGACCATGGCATCAATCTCTTTATCGGTCTGTTCATCCTGATTCTGGCGCCCGAGTTCTATCAGCCCCTGCGCGATCTCGGCGTTCACTACCATGCCAGGGCAGAAGCCGAAGCCGCCGCCGAAGACCTCATGCCCATCCTCAACCGGCGCGTTTTTGAACGAGATACCGATCAACCATCATGGCAGCCACAGGCAGGGCTCACGCTCACGCTTGAAGGCCTGACAGCACGCTATGCCGGGCGCGAAACCCCGGCTCTGGCGGAAGTTTCCTTCAATATCCACGCCCATGAGACGCTGGCGGTTATCGGGCCCAGCGGCGCAGGCAAATCAACCCTGCTCAATGTCTTGATGGGCTTCATGCATGCGGAGGCCGGCATATTGAGTGTGTCAGACGGCGATCAGCCGTCACGCGCCCTGACGGATATCCGTCCCGATGACTGGCAGCATCAGATCGCCTGGGTCGGTCAGTCCGCCGTGATCGTATCCGGGACACTGGCCGACAATCTGCGACTGGCCAACGCAAACGCCAGCGACCAGAACCTGAGGGAAGCCCTGGAGCAGGCCGCGCTCCATCACTGGCTTGACGAACTGCCCGACGGGCTTGATACACGATTGGGGGAAGGTGGCCGAGCGGTTTCAGGGGGTCAGGCGCGACGCATCGCGCTGGCGCGTGCCTTTTTGCGCGATGCGCGTCTGGTATTGCTTGACGAGCCAACGGCCAGCCTTGATCAGGCCAGCGAGCGGCTAGTGATGGACGCCCTCTCGAGGCTATGCAAGGGTCGCACGGTGGTGCTTTTGACTCACCGGATGGAGCTTCTGACCCTGGCCGACCGGGTCCTGATGCTCAGTCAGGGAAAGGTTCAGGCACTGGATACACTGGAGGCGCTGCGCGCACCAGGCGGGCCGCTGGCGCGCTCGGCGACGATCGAGCCATCGGAGATGCGCCATGTTTAAACAGTTGCTGCCCTATCTGCGCCTCATGAAGCCCTGGATGTGGCTGCTGGCCATCGGGATTGTCCTGCAGCTCATGGCACTGGCCTCAAGTATCGGGCTGATGGCACTATCAGGCTGGTTTCTGTCTGCCTCGGCGCTGGCAGGACTGAGCGTTGCTACAGCACATACCTTTAACTATCTGCTGCCCTCGGCCGGCGTGCGCTTTTTTGCGCTCGCACGCACCGGCACTCGCTACGGCGAGCGACTGGTCACTCATGACGCCACCTTCCGTCTGCTCTCGCAGCTGCGGCGGCATGTCTATGAAAGACTTGAGCCCCTCTCACCGGCACAACTGCAGCGTCATGGCGAAAGCGAGCTCATGACACGACTGACGGCGGATGTGGATGCCCTCGACAGTCTCTATCTGCGTGTACTGGCCCCTTCCCTCGTGGCTCTGCTGGGCATCGTGGTCTGTGGTGTGGTCATCGGTGTATTTGCTCCCGCCATTGGTGCCTTTGCTGCCCTGGCGCTGTTGCTGTCGGGACTGCTGGGGCCGTGGCTTGCATGGCGTGCCGGGCGATCTCATTCCGATGCCTGGCAGCAGGACAATACCCGGTTAAGGGCACGGCTGCTGGAGCGTCTGAACGGTCTTTCAGAGCTGATGATCTACAATCGCTGGCACGGCGAAGTAGACCACCTCATCAAGGGGCAGCACACGCGGGATGCCCACGAATATCAGCTTGCCCGCCAATGGGGCAGCTCACAGCTGCTCTCGCAGACACTACTGGGGCTGACGCTGACTGGCGTGCTGGGCATGGCCGGCTGGGCAGTCACTCAACACGGCATGAATGCCACACTGGTGGCACTGATGGGACTGTCGGTCATGGGCGCCTTCGAGGCAATCGCCCTGCTTCCCCAGGCCTGGCAGAATCTGGGTCGTATTCAACGCGCCGCTGCGCGCCTTGATGACATCCAGCAGCGGGTGCCGGAAACCGGATTTCCTGAAGAAGGCCGACAGCAGCTGCCAGCAGGTACTCGACTCTCCATTGATCGCCTGAGCGTACGATTTGATGCAAGCACCGCAGCCCTTTCCTCCGTCAGTCTTGATGTCGAAGAAGGCGAGCACCTGCTGGTTCTTGGGCCCTCCGGTAGCGGCAAGACCACTCTGTTCAATAGCCTGATCCGCTTCGTCCCCCCCAGTGAAGGAATCTTGACGCTGGGAGGCGCCCCCCTGAATCAGCTGAGCGAGGAGACGCTGCGCGCTCAATTTGCTGTGGCACAGCAGGACACCCATCTCTTTACAGCCAGCTACCGTGACAACCTGACCATGGGCCAGCCTATCGAAGATGATGCCATCATGGCCGTGCTTGACGCGCTGGCACTGAGCGATTGGCTGGCGCATCAACCTGATGGTTTATCAGGCTTCCCGGACGAGCGCGGCAGCTCTCTGTCCGGCGGACAGCTCAGACGCTTTGGCCTTGCCCGTGCGCTGCTGCGCAAGGCACCTATCGTCTTGCTGGATGAACCCACCGAGGGATTGGATGAAGCCACCGAGCAACAGGTCTGGCGTGCCATAAGCCATCATTGTCAGGGACGCACTCTGATCGTGATTACGCATCGGCTCACACAGCTTGAGCAGTTTGATCGAATCGCCATGCTCGATGAAGGACAATTGGTCGAACATGACACGCCCGAGTGTCTTCTGAGGGATGCCGATAGCCGTCTGGCCACACTGTGTCGACGCATCGATCCAGAACTTGCCGGCCTCATGCGGCCGGCCTGACGCCGTCAGGTCCGCTACGCTTGAAGGCACCGTCGTGATTTACGACCGTTTCTCATCGACCAGGCGAGCCTTGACATGCTTGAACACCTCCCCAATCAATACACTGCTGTCGTCACCGGGGGTGGCGGTATTGGCCGCGCTCTGCTGGAAAGACTGCATCAGGACCCGCGCGCCGGGCGGCTGATTGCCGTAACCCGCCACCCCGAACGCCTCAAGCAGGAAACACCGCTCGATACCAACCGACTGGAGGTTGTTGACGCCGATATCACTACCGAACAGGGCTTGAAAACGCTCAGCGATTACCTGACGCAGACACCGATCCATCTTCTGTTTAACACGATCGGGGTTTTGCACAGCGGACAGAGTGACCAGTCGGTAGCCATTACCCCCGAAAAGCGGCTTGAGCGGCTCTCCTTTGAGGCGCTGAACCACGCCTTTCACGTCAACGCCGCCACGGCCGCCATGCTGATCAGCACGCTGACCGACCGCCTGACCCACCATCCGGCCATTATTGCCACGCTTTCGGCACGCGTGGGATCGATCGGGGATAACGAGCTGGGGGGCTGGTACGCCTATCGCGCCAGCAAGGCGGCCCTTAACATGTTGATCAAAACGGCATCCGTCGAGTTTAGACGGCGCAACCCGCAGGCTATCCTGCTTTGTCTGCACCCGGGGACGACGGATACCGAGCTGTCTCGCCCCTTTCAGGCCAGAGTGCCGGAAGAGAAACTGTTTACGCCGGACTTTGTGGCCGAGCGGTTGCTCGAGGTCATCGACCGACGCACCGTTGAAGACAGCGGTGCATTTTATGACTGGAATGACAGGCCCATCGAGTGGTAGCCAGAGCTGCGCTGGCAGCCCCCATGGCGGAGCTGCCAGCTCGGATGCCGAGCACGGTGGATCGTGCTCAGGGAATCAGGATGGTCGAACCGGACGTACGGCGTGAGGCCACATTCTCCTGTGCCTCGCCGGCCTCGTCGAGCCGGAAGCGACAGCCGATGTTAACGTGAACGCTGTCGTTGGCGATCACCTGGAACAGCTCCTGGCTTATGGCTTCCAGTCGCTCACGCGTGTCGGCGTAGCCGGCAAGACTTGGGCGCGTGACAAAAAGAGAGCCTTTCTTGTTCAGCGTGGCCAGATTAACGCCCTCTACCGGACCGGAGGCGTTGCCAAAGCTCACCATCAGCCCACGCGGTGCGAGGCAATCCAGCGATCTTTCCCAGGTATCCCGACCTACCGAGTCATAAACCACCGGACACATCTGGCCATCGGTCAGTTCCCTAACGCGCTCCACCACGTTCTCTTCGCTGTAATTGATGGTCGCCCAGGCGCCATTTTTACGCGCAAGCTCCGCCTTTTCCGGTGTGGACACGGTGCCGATCAGACGCGCGCCCAGGCTTCTTGCCCACTGACAGGCAATCAGACCTACACCACCGGCAGCGGCGTGGAAGAGAAAGGTATCGCCACTTTTGACCTGATACACCTGACGCAGCAGATACTGCACCGTCAGCCCTTTCAGCATGGCTGCTGCAGCCTGGTCGAAGCCAATGCTGTCCGGCAGCATGACCACATTGTCGGCAGGCAGGGTGTGATGAGTGGCATAGGCGCCCAGCGGACCGGTAGCGTAAGCAACGCGATCGCCTTCCCTGAACTCCTTGACCTCCTCACCCACGGCCTCGATAACACCAGCCCCTTCCGTCCCCAGACCGGAAGGCAGCTCATTGACCGGATAAAGGCCGGTGCGGACATAGATATCGATAAAGTTGAGGCCAATGGCCCAGTTGGTAACACGCACTTCTCGCGGCCCGGGCGCCTCCGGCTCGAATTCGTGCATTTTGAGCACTTCCGGCCCGCCGGTTTCTGCAAATTCAATACGTTTTGCCATGAACCATTGCCTCAATCGAAGATATGTATAAAGCGTGATCAGTGTGAAGATGCCAGGCAAGCTGATGCCAGAGAGCACTCATGATTTTCACTGCATTTACTTATATCATTAGCTTATCATGACCCCAAGCCCAAACCCGCCAGACCAAAACTGCCTGCCAGCGGGCGAGGTATTGATCCGCATATTGCAGAGGCCATGATGTTAAAGGGGTTCATGTGGCTGATGATCTTTCTGGTCATCGGTAATCTTTTACAGACCATGTTCTCGCTGCCCGTAGTGGGTAGCGTGCTGGGCATGCTGATACTTTTCATGGTGTTAATCGCCCGTCGGCGCTCTTCGCGCTCGATGGGCATCGCCGCCAGCCATCTGATTCACTATTTCACCCTTCTGATTCTGCCCAGCGCTGCCGGCCTTTTCTTTCTGGGCAGCACGCTGACCGATAACTGGCTCAAGCTTTTGATTGCCATCGTGCTGGGCACCCTGATCAGCAGTGTGGTGACGCTTCTGACCATGCAGGCCATGGTGAGATGGCAGCAACGTCGTGACAAGACAGCAGGCATCTCATGACGACGAACACCCTGGCGCACGAGATGATGGCCACACCGGCACTGGCCGTTGTGATCACCCTGGCCGCCTACATGCTGTCACTATCGTTGTATCGACTGATGCGCTACCCCAGCTGGGCGCCCCCAATGATGACCGGCAGCCTGATGCTGGCGGTTTTCATCCTGGTACTGCCGATCGATTACAATACCTATTATCTTGATGCCCACTGGCTGACATTGCTGCTTGGCCCGGCGACGGTCGGTCTGGCCATCCCGCTTTATGAGCAGTTTCAACACATCAAGCGTTTGCTGATTCCTGTCACGGTAAGCCTTGTCGTTGGCTCGATCACGGCCTGCGCCGCGACCCTTTCCATTGCCTGGGCGCTGGACGTTTCCCCCGCCATTCTCGCCTCTCTGGCCCCTAAATCCATTACAACGCCCATCGCGATCGGCGTCTCGGAAGGGCTGGGCGGCTATCCCGGTCTAACGGCAGGCATTGTGACGGTTACCGGCATCCTTGCGGCTTCCACCATTCCCCCACTGGCGGCGCTACTACGCTGTCAGGACCCTCGTGTAGTGGGCCTCGCACTCGGACTCAACGGGCACGGTCTGGGCACGGCACGCGGGTTTGGTATTGATTCACAAACCGGTGCCTTTGCCAGCCTCGCCATGGCTCTCAATGGCGCCCTCAGCGCCATCATGCTGCCACTTGTTGCCGGCTGGCTGAACTCATGAAAATAAGTGGATTCTAATCATTTTTTTGGGAAAGTCGGCCTCCTTTTTACCCTTTACGAATAAACCGACCAACACAAAAAAATTAAATCCATAGAAGGGCTTTGTGTTCAATTAATGACAAACTACTAAACATACTTAACACCTGGCTCGCTATGCTGGCTCGCTTATGAGACATGTGAGACCACGCATGAATGAGTTGGGCGAGCGCATTCGCAAATTGCGGGAACAGTGTGGATTGAGCAAGGCGGAGCTGGCCCGTCGCGTAGGCGTTTCAGATGTCACCATTTCCTACTGGGAAAATGGCACCATCAAACGTGTAGGGCATTCGCGTCTGGAACCGCTGGCACGAGCGCTGCGCTGTAGTATCGCGCATCTACTGGGCAATGCTCGTGAGACTTCTGGCGGCAGCCACGCCATAGTGCCGTCACTGCCCCTCTATCCACTGACGTCATCTCCCGAAACGATCGGCATCAGCGCCATGCCGATCTCGCACCTTTCCATGGGGTTTATTGATAATGAACTGATCAGAAAGGATGACTATTTATTGACCCCCCAGCATCTTGAGCATTTCGACTTCTGCCCACAGGGCACCCTGATGCTGGCAAGAAAATGCTCTCGTTTTGATGGTAATGGTCTTTATCTTGTCGAAAGAAACGCTCGCCTGATGGTCAAAAGAATCGAGCAGGATTTCGATATGGTTTTGAACATTTTTGGCGACGCCGAAAGCCGTGATCCTGAAGAAAACGCACAGGGCAATGAACTTGTTTTTCATGCCGCCATTCCTGTCATCTGGCCAATGCAGGTCATGAATTTCTAACGTCACATCAAAGCATGATCTCCTACACTGAATGCTTTAATGCTCGTGGATCGGGAGGTCATGACCTTGGTCGATGTGGTCGATGCCGCAACTCGCTCTCGCATGATGGCGGGCATACAGGGCAAGAATACAAAACCCGAGCTTTCAGTCAGGCGCTTTCTACATGCCTGTGGGTACAGATTCCGCCTGCACCGGCGCGACCTGCCAGGCACCCCTGATCTGACGCTGCCACGTCATCAGTGCGTGGTGTTTGTGCACGGCTGCTTCTGGCATCGTCACGAGCATTGCTTTTATGCCACGTCACCTGCGACACGAAAAACCTTCTGGCAGGAAAAGCTGTCAGGCAATGTCATGCGAGATCGTCGACAGCTGGAAGCGTTGAATGCGCTGGGCTGGCGAGTACTCATCGTATGGGAATGTGGACTGCGCCATATGCCCGACCAGCTTCATGAGATCCTGCCACTGATCGAGCACGGCGCATGGCTCGAGGAATGGCCCCCCGAGCCGCCGCGAATCCGCAGGGCGCCACAATAATAGCGCCCCTGGCGGGTCTAGAACGTGGCCAGCACGGAAAGACCGGCTATCCAGGCACTGTCCACGTCGCTGTCTGCGCCGGGATGACGCACATACTGCAGGTTGGGACGGAAGGACATCCATGGTGTGGCCTGCAGGGAGTAATAAACTTCAGCGTTGTATTCCTCTCCCTGGCGCGGTACATAGCCTGGCGCCGAAGACCCACCGATCAACGCAGCGTTACCCGAGCGCGACCAGGCATCGTAGTCGTCATTGACATGGGCATAGGCCAGACCAAAACCGACTTCATCCTGTGCGCGGCTATCGAACGGCCCGGTATAGGTCACGCCGGCTGACAGGTAGCGATCAAAGGTTGCCGTATCACCATCGTTCCATGTGCCCATGCTGAATACGCCAAGACCGCGGTCGCGATCATTGTCGTGGCTGGTCACCTGCTGATCGATAACGTAATAGAGCCCGTAGCGATGGCTCTTCTGGGCATTCGACGCATCATCACGTGATGAATAATCGTCAGCATCGGCGCTACTGTAGTAATAACCCAGTTTGTAGTGGCCCGGCAGACCATTAATGCCATGCTCCGGCTCAAAGCCGTACTCAATCGGAATGAGCGTGCCGCTGGTGCCGCTGTGCTTTAAATCCAGCCCGTGATCACGATCCAGATTGGACTCATTGAGATTGAAAAAACCGATCTGAGCGTACTGCTCATTGGTGATGTTCCACTTGCCGACCAGGGCCCACTGAGATATCGGCCAGTTATACCAGATACCGCCGTTCTGGTTGCCGGGTTCACCGCTACCCAGATAAAGGTTCTGGAAGTTGCTGTCGATGACGGCAAAATCATCCCCTACCGGCACCCGACCCGCCTTGATTTCAAACGTGTCGTCCATGTAGGTCTGGCCATACCACATCTGTGTAATACGGGTGACACTACCGCGACCATAGACTTCCTGACTGGAGGAGCCACCGACGCTGTTGGGGTTATTGATAACGTCGTTGGTCAGGCTTTCGCCGTTACGGTCGGTCAGCGTGAACTGAAACTGCGCATTGGGCACGCCAAACAGCTTATCAAGGTCGAAATTGGCACCGGCGGTCCACTGATCAGCGTAGCGTCCGGTATGCTTGTCGCGAAAACCTCCGTCAACGGAATAGGCCATCTCGGAGATGTATTCAAAACGGAAGTTTACGCCCTGATCGGCCAGCCTGGTTCGTGCGCCGCCCCAGTCCCCAAACATGAAATCGCCATCGGGATCGAAGGCACCAGCGGCCCAACCCTGTGATGACAGGCCCATACCCATTAGCGCCAGCGTGCAACACAGTCCCTTCTTCATGTCCCGTCCCTTTACAATGTCATATTCGAATTAAGTTAAAACAAAGGGATTTTCGCCCCGTACGGCGTGAACAACAATAGCTCCTGGACCATAGTCGTGTAGCGCCATCAATTTTATCGATTCAAGACACTGCCGGTTCAGGCACAAGAGACATGGCAGAATGGATCGTTTAGGCTCGTCAAACAGGTCGGCAAGGCACGCCATTCACCTGCCGGAAGCGATGATTTCAGGACATCAGGGAACATGACATTGACACGTTTTAGCGCACTGATACTGACAGGCGCTCTGCTGGGGCTTTCGATGACCGGTTGCGATCAGGGCCGCGACACGCCCGACACCTCTCAGCGAAGTTCTGGCACCAATCAGATTTATGGCGGGTCGCTGCCCTGTGACAACTGCGACGGAGTGGATACCGAACTGGCACTGAATTTCAGCACCGACAGTGCCGGTGGCGTCTACAACCTGACAGAAACGCCACGCGGTGGCCCCAATGACGGTCAGACTCAAAAGCGCAAGGGCAATTGGAAAGTCATCAGTGGCAATGCCGTGCCCGGCGGCGGCACGGTTTATGTGCTTCATCCCGCTCGCGGCGACGAGGTACATGAGCCTGTCTATCTACTAATGGAAAATAACGCCACCCTGCAACTGGTCGATGAGCAATTCAAACCGCTGAACACGTCACACAATGACGAGCTTCACAGGCTCTAGAATGTTAATGGGATGACCATTACCTCAGCGTCGGTCGTTAAAGGTCTTTTCGGCCTGACGCTGGGCTTGCTCTGCAGAAAGTCCCTGTCCCTTTTCAAGTCTGGCGGCGAGCTGCTGGATCTCGCCCTCATCACTGAGTTCTTCGTCATCGCTCAGCGCCCCCCATGCCTCTTTCACCTTCCCCTTCAGGTCTTCCAGAGGCGGACTCTTTTCGCTCATATCATATCTCTCCGAAACAGCAGGCATTTATATCGATCATAGCGCCAGACCCTGTCGGGCGGTATCGCCCTTTAGCGCCCTCTGACAATTTTTAACCCGCCGTCAACAAGGCTTTTTGGACAGACAGACTACAGTAAAGAGGCTTACTGATGATCGAGGCCATGGAGAGGCACATGAAACTTAATGAATTAACGGAAAGAGCACATTCTGGCCAACTTGATGAAATCGTCATCGAGTCGATGGAAGGCGATATCTTTACTCTTCGTATCACCACACAGGGAGAGATCGATACGCTGCTCAACGAAGACGGCACCATCTTGACACCTCAGTCTCTCAATGCGGCCAAGACCCTGCTGCGTGATATTGGCGGGATGGATAATGTCCCGATCTATTTTAGACATAGCGTCGCACACGACGAAATGATGGGCTCTGAAGCAGAAACCGCCGATGATCGCATGTCCATTACACTGGAAGGCCAGGCCCGTTAACCCAATGGCCGGCCACCGATGTCGGCCATGTGCGCAGGCGGCTTACGGTGCGCCCACCAGCGCCAACACCAGCCGAGACTGATATAGTGTTTCAGGGCCGACAACCGTCGGCCCTTTTTCCTTTCAGCCAAGAGCCTATCGTGACGACACAACCATTGGAGGCCACCCGACGCTGGGTGAAAGACTGGGTCATGGCACATGATTTGTGCCCGTTTGCTGCAGCCGAATTCGAGCGGGAGCGTATTCGCTATCGCCAGCTTGATGCCGCAGACGATGCAGCCCTGCTCATGGCCGTGATCGAAGAGTGCGAATATCTTGAAGAGCATCAGGAGACGGAAACCACTCTGCTGGTGTTGACGCCCGGTGCCGAAGATTTCTTCACCTTCCTGGACAAGCTCGATATGGCCGAGCGACTCATGATCAGTGAAGGCTATGAAGGCGTCTATCAGCTGGCAAGCTTTCATCCTGACTATCTTTTTGGCGACAGCCAGGCCTCACCCGGCCAAGAGGATGCGGCCGACTACACCAACCGCTCACCCTTTCCGCTATTCCATCTGCTGCGCGAGACCAGTCTCGAAGCTGCACTGGCACGCTTCCCTCACCCTGAACGCATCCCCGAGCGCAATCAGGCACTGCTCAGACAGCAGGGCGTGGAATGGTGTCGCCGATTGCAGGACGCCATTGCCAACGAATCCTCTTCGTCCTGATCGCGCGCATGGCAAGGCCGTGGAGAAATGGCACTCAGACGTTGGTGCACCGGCGGATAACGGAAGAAATGAGGGGATATCACTTACCTTATCAAAGTATTGGAACAGGCAAATCGTCATAGCATGATTGGCGTATAGCCCCGAATCTGCCTGCGGAACGCCACATGAGCCTTGAACAAAACCTGAGCGCCAGTGAAAGGCAAAGACTGGCCGAGCTGGAAGCGTTTCGACTGTCACGACTGGGCGCCAATCATCTTCTCGATAAACTGACCAATGTCATCGCTCAACTGCTGCATACCCCCACCTCACTGGTGACACTGGTGGGGTCTGACCGTCAATGGCTCAAGGCGAAATGCAACTTCGGACCGGATGAAACCGCAAGGGATGTCTCCTTTTGCCAGAGGACCATTGAGCGCAATGACCTGGTGGTCGTCGAAGATGCCACGCTCGATAGTGAGTTCAGGAACAACCCACTGGTCACCTCCGACCCTCATATCAGGTTCTACGCAGGCGCGCCGCTGACAACCGCAGATGGCCATCTTGTAGGAGGGGTCTGCATCATTGATTATCAGCCACGGCAGCTGAGCGACAAGGAAGGTGATCTGCTCAAATCCTTCGCCGATATTGCCAGTGGCATCCTTGAAACCAGTAACAATGTCGGCTTTATCGACCCGGTGACGCTGCTGCCCAATCGTCAGCGACTCATGAAGGATCTCACGGATCTCAATACGCGAAGCGACAAGCCGCATACCCTGATTCTTCTGGAAACAGCACGTCAGGGCTATTACTACGACTTGGCTCGTGGCTTCGGCATTGATGCGGTTGAGCACATTTCCTACAAGGTCGCCAACCTGCTGAGAATCTCACTGCCTCCAGGACTGAAACTCTATTCCGTGATGCTTTCTCGCATGGCCATACTGGTCCCCCAGTCAGAGAAACAGCAGGTTTTCGATGCGCTGCAGGATTTTAACAAGCGGATAAAGAAGGCATTTCGTACCCGGCTACCGGTCAGGCTGGAAGTCAGAGTGGGCTATCACGATTTTGATCCGGCCACGACCAGAGCCAAAACGGCCTTTCGAAGATCTTTCTGCGCGTTATATGACGCACTGACCCACAACGAACCCGTCATGCCCTATCGAACCGACTTCGACAAGGCGCAAAGAAGACAGCTTGAGCTTGCCAACGGCCTCGGTGATGCCTTGAAAAGCGACCATCAGCTTTACCTAGTGTATCAACCCAGGGTCTGTTTAAAAGCACGTCAGATAGTGGGATTTGAAGCGCTGCTGCGGTGGCATCATCCACGGCTGGGAGAGGTGCCCCCATCGGATTTCATTCCTCTGATCAGTCAAACCACCTTGATCAACCCTCTGACACTCTGGGTCATTCGAGAAGTTGCAAAGGCCATAAAGCGTTTTGAAACGCTGAATATACACCTCCCCGTTTCCATCAACGTCACCACCACCAATCTGATCGACGATCAGTTTGCAGGGCGCGTCTCAAAAATACTCACCGAGCGTGAGATCAGCCCGGCCCTGATTGAAATTGAATGCCTCGAAACCGAGGAATTGCTCAACAATCCTCTGGCCGTCAACACACTTGACACCCTGAGAAGTCACGGCATTCGAATCGCACTGGATGACTTTGGCAGCGGCTATAGCAACCTCAAGTATCTGCGGCGCATACCCGCACAGGTCATCAAGCTCGACAAAAGCCTGATTACCAACATCCACAAGGATCCTGACGGATTAAAGATTGCCGCTCATCTGATTCAGATGCTGCAGGGACTGGGCTTTGAAGTGGTAGCTGAAGGTATAGAAGATGCGGTGGTAGCGGACCACCTCGAAGCACTCAATTGCAATGTCGGCCAGGGGTACTTTTTTTACCGGCCGATGCCCCTAGAAGAGACGCTGAGCATATTGTGTTCGCAACGCTGAATGCATCGTGGCCGTTTCTTCAATAAACCAGTATCGAAACGCGTTGTGCGATAGCGGTCACGCTTCTCAAGGCCACTTTTTGACCTGACTTTTCCATACCCGAGTCAGGCTTTTGTGGAAAAGGGGCGTGTCTGGGCAGAATGCCCCTTCTTTCGTACAATGGCGCATCAACTCGTCCCCCACTTTTAAAATAATGTTGCGACTGTCGTCCTCCCTTTTTTGCTATCCCTCGGCTTTTCGTACGGGTGCAGTATTGTTACATCACCGAGGATTTCAGACGGTTTTTAGTGGGACTAAACGAGACGAGACACGATCAATCGGATTTCTCAAGTGACTGATATCTCTAAAGTTAGCCTCGCAGACCAGGCCCGCCGGTTTTCGATAGCCCCCATGATGGACTGGACGCCACGCGATCAGCGCGCTTTCGCAAGAACGCTGACCAAACGTGCCCTGCTCTATACCGAGATGGTAACCACTGGTGCCATTTTGCATGGCACGCCCCGCGAACGCTTTCTTGGTCATGATGCCCTTGAGTATCCGCTGGCCCTCCAACTGGGCGGCAGCGACCCGGTCGCGCTGGCCGAGTGTGCCGCCATTGCAGAAAGCTGGGGCTATCAGGAGGTCAATCTCAATGTTGGTTGTCCGAGTGATCGCGTTCAGAACAACATGATCGGCGCCTGCCTGATGGGCCATCCCGAACTGGTTGCCCGCTGCGTGGCGGCCATGCAGGCGGCCGTCTCGATTCCGGTCACGGTCAAGTGCCGCATCGGGATCGATGATCAGGACGAGGATGAGGATCTGGCGCGTTTTATCGATACTGTCGCCGCCGCTGGCTGCACGACCTTTACCGTTCATGCTCGCAAGGCCTGGCTTGAGGGGCTGTCTCCCAAACAGAACCGGGACGTGCCGCCACTGAACTATCCGCGAGTGCACCGGCTCAAGGCCGCGCATCCCGAGCTTCACATCGGCATTAACGGTGGGCTCAAGACCATCAGCGATTGCCAGCGAGAGCTCGAACATGTCGACAGCGTCATGGTCGGCCGCGAGGCCTATCAGAACCCGTTTCTACTGGCCCATGTCGACCGCGATATCTTCGGCGAAAATACCCGACCGCCGACAAGACACGATGCCATGCAGGCCTTTCGGCCCTATCTGATCTCGCGTCTTGAGTCGGGCGTGCGGCTCAATCACATCACACGCCATCTTCTCGGTCTGTTTACGGGCTGCCGCGGCGGACGACGTTTTCGCCGCTATCTTTCCGAGACGGCTCATCGCCCTGATGCCGGTATCGAGGTGTTCGATCAGGCGCTCGAACTGGTCAACGATATTGATGCCGCACAAGCGTTGCCGGCCCACATGCCCGACTGAATGCTGATCAAACGCCAGCGGCTCCCCTCTCCTTTCCTGGGCCGGCTCATGCCGGTTCAGGAAGCATGACCATCTCCAGGTTGTTGTTTTGGCCTACCTGGCCATACTTGGCGCACCCTTCGGGTTCAATCCGAACACATCATGACCGTCAAGGAGGCGATATGCGTTTTGAATTGCCAGGCAAAATGGGGCTGGGCACGGCTCCTCTGGGCAACATGTTTGAGGAAGTACCGGACGCTCGCGCCATCGAGACGCTGCGCACGGCCTGGGATGCCGGTATTCGCTATTTCGACACGGCACCGCAGTACGGTGCGGGGCTGTCGGAAATGCGTCTGGGAGAAGCGCTGGCCGACGAACCCCGGGGCACGTATGTAGTGTCTACCAAGGTGGGGCGGCTGATTCTTGACGAGCAGGAATCAAAGCAGGGCATTTTTGCCCACGGTCGTACCAATCGGGTGGTGTACGACTACTCAGAGTCCGCGACCCTGCGCTCCATCGAGGAGAGTCTCGAACGCCTGAATATGGATCGCATTGATATCGCCTGGATCCATGACTGCGCCGCCGATGCTCACGGCGAACACTGGGAAGAGGTGCATGATCAGGCCATGAACGGGGCGGCACGCGCGCTGACCCGGCTACGCGAGGAAGGCGTGATTCGTGCTTGGGGGCTGGGCGTCAACCGAGTGGAAGCCTGTACGCGCGCGCTTGAAAAATCCGACCCTGACGGCTTCCTGCTTGCCGGTCGCTATTCGCTGCTCGACCACGAAGGCGCGCTGGAAACCCTGCTGCCGGAATGCGATCGCCGTGGTGCGCGTCTGGTCATCGGCGGCGCCTACAACTCCGGCATTCTGGCCGGCGGTGATCACTATGATTACAGACAGGCTTCCAGCGAGGTGCGGGAGCGCACTCGACGACTGCGAGATGTCTGTGACCGTTTCGGGGTCGATGTTCGCGCCGTTGCACTGCAGTTCAGTGCTGCCCCGCGTGTCGTGGCGTCCGTGATTCCGGGGACCACACGACCGGAGCGCATTGCCGAGAATCAGGCGCTGATGACCACGGATATCCCCAGCGCCCTGTGGCAAACGCTCTGGAGTGAAGGTCTGGTATCAATGGATGCGCCCATTCCCGGCGCTGCCTGACTTCCGTTGCATGGCAGGCCCTGACGCCGTTGCGTCAGGGCCTTTTTCCTGTCCTGCGTTAGCTACTCAACGCGCGCCTGCCACGCCTCCACGGCATGCTCGGCGTCTTCCAGTTCATGAAAACGGGCGATGTGAAAGACCGCCTCCCCCTCATTGACCAGTGGCAGGTTGCTCATGCCAATCACAATGCCGTCGCTGGACGACAGCACATCCCCTTCTTCGTTGCCAAAGGGCCCTGCCACAATGCCCAGCCGCTCACCCTTGACCACACGCGCTCCCAGCCGAACGCGTGGACGCAATACGCCGTCGATGGGCGCACGGGCCCAGCTCGAACTGCGCGCCACTTCGGACGCCGGTATCTTGCTGCCACGCCCCACCGGCAGCATGTCCAGCAAGCGCATGACCCGCAGCACACCACGCACGCCGGCACTGATCGCCCAGTCATCAAAGCGCAGCGCCTCTCCGGCCTCATAGGTCAACACCGGGATACCACGGCGCTCGGCGTATTCACGCAGACTGCCACCACGCAGCTCGGCATTGAGAATGACCGGCGCGCCGAAGGCATCGGCCATCGCCCGGGTCTGTTCGTTGCGCTCAAGCTGAGCACGAATCTGAGGCAGATTGGTCCGATGAATGGCGCCGGTATGCAGATCCAGAATGTGTGTGGCCAGATCCACCACCTGCTCGCGAAAAAGCGCCGCGATGCGCGAGCCCAGAGAGCCCGATTCGCTGCCCGGAAAGCAGCGATTCAGATCCCGGCGATCCGGCAGATAGCGACTGTGCTGTACGAAGCCGAACACATTGACGATCGGGACGGCAATCAGCGTCCCGCGCAGTCGTGTAAGAGAGCGCGTCTTGAGCACTCGACGGACGATCTCCACTCCGTTGATTTCGTCGCCATGAATGGCACCGCACACCAGCATGACCGGGCCATCCCGACGGCCATGAACCACCTCGACCGGGATATTGAGCGGGGTGTGGGTATAAAGACGGGCAACCGGCACATCGATCTGGCGACGCTGACCGGGAAGCACTTTCTCCCCCGCCAGTAAAAAGGCATCACGGGCCATACGAATACTCATCAAGGCGTGTCAAAAAAGTCGTGGCGAACCGGATTTTTATCGGCGGCGAGCGTTGAAAATACAGTCCGCTCAAACGGCAGCCCGCCGGTAAAGATACACGGTGTCCATGGCAAAGGAGATCATCAGGAGCAGCAGCGACAGTGCCAGTGCCAGATTCGACCAGGGCGTTGTCACCCAGGGCAGCAGACACGTCATCAGAGTGCTGACCTGCCAGACACAGATCGTCTTGCGTCGATAGCTGACCGGCAACTCTTCGTCGAGCCAGTGCCAGACCCGGGCGGCCGCCACAAAAGCGTAGCGCATGGCACCGATGGCCATGATCCAGGCCCCTGCCTTGCCCTGGATGACCAGCATCAAACACAGCATGAGAATGAAAAAGGCATCCAGCTCCATATCCAGCCGCGCGCCAAATCGGCTTTCGGTATGAGAGCGGCGTGCCACCCAGCCATCAACGCCATCAAGCGCCAGCGCGGTCAGGGCGGTGGCAAACACCATCAGGTGATGTTCGTTGATAAACGCCGGCAACGGTAGCATGGCCGTAAGCAGGACGATCAGTATCGCTCGCATCAGGGTGACGCGATTGGCCCACCCAAAGCGTTGCTGCCCCTCCGGCCAGCCGTGCACGATAATCCCTGACAGCGCCAGATACACGCCGCCTGCGACCGGATACAGCAGTGTCGGCGCCCCGCAGACAAGATGCAGCAACGCCACCAGCAACATCAGGCCGATGCCACCGGCCAGAAGCTCCATGAGCACGCTGGATGCAGGCCACATGGGCTGGCGTACAACGATGCGTTGTTCACTCATGTCCGAGCCCTCCTTCCCGGTCGGCAGATACTCCTGATCGATCACGATTCATGCGACCCCGAGAAAAGCATTAAAACTTCATCAGAAGGTCATCATACAGCAGTAAAACTGCGCACCGATATGATAAACCGTGTTATCAGAATAGCGTCTGATCACCATTTGTAACGTGGAAGGTTCGACAAAAGCCTGTGGGCTTAAGCTTTACATGACACGGCGAATCCATGGACAGTGTCTATACTGTCCGGCGCACTTGTGACAGCACGCCGCCCCTTTTCATAACGTACAAGGTCATGAATGAGCTCGGAAAATACCACCCGCGCCTTCTGGGTTGACGCCCCCGGCCAGGGATCGATACGAACCCAGCCTCTGGCAGCGCCCGGACCGGAAGAGGTTCAGGTGCGCACCTGCTATAGCGCCATTAGCCGCGGCACCGAGACACTGGTCTTTCACGGCCGGGTCCCGGAGAGTGAATACGCGCGCATGCGCGCGCCTTTCCAGCAGGGAGACTTTCCGGCACCGGTCAAATACGGCTACTCGAATGTGGGTGTGGTTGAGCAAGGGCCCGAGACGCTCGTAGGGCGCCACGTGTTTTGCCTGCATCCTCATCAGGAGCGTTACGTTGTCCCGGCATTCATGGCCCTGGCGCTGCCCGAGACACTGCCGCCCGAGCGTGCCGTACTGGCCGCCAACATGGAAACCGCGCTTAACGGCCTCTGGGACGCCGCACCCCGCATCGGTGATCGTATTGCCGTCATTGGTGCCGGCGTTGTGGGCACGCTCATCGCCTGGCTTTGTCGCAACATTCCGGGCACCCGGGTCGAATTAATTGATATCGACAGTTCCCGTGAATCACTGGCCCGGGCTCTGGATATCGATTTTTCAACGCCTGCCAGCGCCCGCGGCGAATGCGATCTGGTCATTCATGCCAGCGGCAGCCCGGCCGGACTGCAACAGGCCCTGTCGCTTGCCGGGCAGGAAGCCTGCATTATCGAGATGAGCTGGTTTGGCGCACAAACGGTCAGCCTGCCGCTGGGCGAGGCGTTCCACTCGCGGCGACTGACGCTGCGAGCCAGTCAGGTCGGTACCGTGTCACCGGCCCGGGCAGCGCGACGCACCCATGGTGAGCGTATGATGCAGGCGCTATCGCTGCTGGAAGATGATCGACTCGACGCGCTCATTGATGCCGAAAGCGCCTTTGAAGACCTGCCCGAGACCATGGCGCGGATCACCACGCAGGCCGGCGCCCTGTGTCACCGCATTCGCTACCGTTTTTGATATCGCCCCCTTTCTGGAGTATTGCCATGTATAGCCTTACCGTTCGCGATCACGTCATGATCGCCCACAGCTTTAACGGCCAGATCTTTGGCCCGGCCCAGAAACTCCACGGCGCCACCTATATCGTGGATGTCACCTTCAAGCGACCGGATCTGGATCAGGATGATCTGATCGTGGACATCGGTCTGGCCAGTCAGACGCTATCGGACGTTTTAAGCGATATCAACATGCAAAACCTCGACGAGATCGAGGAGTTCAAGGGGCGCAATACCACCACCGAATTCATGGCCCGGGTCATCTTTGATCGCATGGCCGCCTCGATCGAGGCCGACCAACTTGGTGAGACCGGCAAGGGGCTGACGGCGTTGAGCGTGACCCTGCATGAATCCCACATCGCCTGGGCCAGCTACGAAGGGTCGCTATGACAGCCACATCTTCCGTTCGTCGTCTGCCCCTGATCGTTGCCGGTCGACCGGATCAGCTCACCGGCGGCTATATCTACGACAGACGCATTGTCGAGGCGTTGCGCGAGTCAGACATTGCCGTCGAGGTCATCGGTCTGGATGGGCGCTTCCCATGGCCGGATGATATTGCCCGCGAATCGCTTCAGCGCGCACTGGGCGGCTGTACCGATCGCAGCCTGGTAGTGGTCGATGGTCTGGCCGCCAGCGCCATGCCCGAAATATTGGCGGTGCACGCCCGCCGCCTGACGCTGGTGGCGCTCATTCATCATCCGCTGGGCGATGAAACCGGCCTGAGTGATCATCAGCGCGAGACACTGTTGGCACTGGAGTGTCAGGCGCTCCAGTCGGCTACCGGCATTATCGTCACCAGCACCTTTACCCGGCGGCGCCTGATCGAGCTGGGGGTCGAGGAAGCCCGCATCAGCGTCATCGAGCCCGGCATCACGCCGGTACCGGTAGCCGCGGCAGATAACAACACACCACGGCTGCTCTGTATCGCCACCCTGATTCCGCGCAAGGGCCAGCACCTGCTGCTTGAGGCCCTGGCCGATCTCAAGACACACGACTGGCACTGTGATTTGATCGGCGATAAGACTCGCGACGAACGCTATACCGAGCGGCTTCGTGAGCTGATCACCGAGCATCAGCTTGAACAGCGCGTCACGTTACACGGCGCCCTGCCCCCCGAAACGCTGGAAGCGCACTGGCAGCAAAGCGATCTGTTTGTCTTGCCCTCCTTCTACGAAGGTTACGGCATGGTCATTACCGAGGCGCTGGCCCATGGCCTGCCGGTCATCACGACCACCGGCGGTGCGCTGGCAGACACGCTACCCGCCAGTGCCGGCATTCATGTGCCGCCTGACGATGCCCCTGCCCTGCGCGATGCCCTGCGATCGCTCCTGTTTGACAATAACGGTACCCGCAGCGCGCAGTACCGGTCCCTGCGCCAGGGCGCCCTCGAGGCGCGCCAGACGCTTAATGACTGGCCGGGCGCTGCCGAGCAGTTTCTGGGCTGCCTGAATCGATTGCATGCCACCCCGGCCTCTTGAGCGGAGTCACTGCCGATGACCCAACCACCGCCTGATAACGGCATGGCTGCCCACAGCGATTTCAGTTCGTCATGGCTCGCTCTGCGTGAGCCAGCCGATCATCGTGCTCGTGATACTCAGTCGCTGAAAGAGACCTGTCGTCACTGGCTGGCGTCGCAACCGCTGCGGAAGACGTTAAGGCTTATGGATCTGGGCTGCGGCAGTGGCAACAACCTGCGCTATCTCGCGCCTCGGCTCCCGCCACATCAGCACTGGGTCATGATGGATCAGGACGCAACCCTGCTGGCCCATGCCAAAAATGATGGCCATCGATGCCATCAACATATTGACGAGCTGCAGTGTCTTCAGCGCGATCTCTCTGATCTGGAGCGGGCACTGACCAACGACATGCTGGCAGACACCACGATTGTCACCGCCTCTGCCCTGCTTGACCTGGTCTCCGAGCCCTGGCTTGAAACCCTGATCCATCGATGCGCGTCACATCAATGTGCCATCTGGCTGGCCATGAGCATCAACGGCGAAAACGCCTTGATCGATCATGATCAGCATGAGAGCGACAGCGGACTGGAAGCGATGGATCAGCAGGTCCAGCGGTTGATCTGCCTTCACCAGCAGCGTGACAAGGGATTCAACGGTGCGCTGGGCACCCAGGCGCCCGAGGTGGCCCGATCGCTTTTGGAGAAAGCCGGCTATCAGGTCACCATAGCGCAGGCGCCCTGGCAGCTGGACTGTCGCGACCCCGATCAGGCGCGCCTGGCGCAGGCGCTCGTGCAGGGCTGGCTGGAAGCCGCGCTGGAGCAGGCCCCTGACCAGCGTGAGGTCCTGATGGACTGGCACCAACACCGCCAACAGCATATTGCGCAGGGTCGTATCGAGATCACGGTCGGACATACTGATCTGTTCGCTGTCGCCGGCGCCCTCGAGGCACCATGACGGTACAACAGCCTCGGCAAGTGTCGCCCGGCAGGCAGGGTTTCCGACGTCTACTGACCTCTCCAGTACTGCGCTGGACGCTTACCCTGTGCATTCTGGGAAGTGTTGTCTGGCTGGTGGATGTTAATGCCCTGCGAACACGACTGAGCGATCTTTCGCTGGGATGGCTGAGCCTGGCGCTTTTGATCTCGGTGCCGCAGATCATGCTATCGGCCTGGCGATGGCGTCTGACGGCCTCACACATGGGAATGTCCCTGTCACTGCCCACCGCCATCAGTGAGTACTACCTCTCGACCTTTCTCAATCAGATTCTGCCGGGGGGCATGACAGGGGATCTGGGGCGCGCCTGGCGTCATGGTATTCGGGATGTATCCTATGGTGCCGCGCTGCGAGCGGTCATTATCGAACGCGCATCGGGGCAGGCAGCCCTGCTACTGGTCGCCGTCACCACACTGCTGGCCTTTACGCCGCTGCGTCATGGACTGGTCGAGCGATTCAGCCAGGCCAACCTGATGCTGGATACCCATACCGATGTGCCTTATGCCCTGTTTTACATCACGCTGGCGGTGTTGCTGCTGGCAGGGTTATGGGTCTGTCGTCACCCGCCAAAATGGCTGGGTGCGTTGCGGCGGGATCTACGACGCGGGCTTTGGAATCGACATCTATGGCTGCGCCAGCTGCTCGGCTCGCTGGCCATTGTCCTGAGCTACATGCTGGTGTTTGTCTGCTGTGCCAGAGCACTGGGAGAGCCGTTGTCGACGACCACGCTGCTGGCGCTGACACCGCCGGTGCTTATGGCGATGGCCATCCCATTGTCGGTAGCCGGGTGGGGAATCAGGGAGAGTGCGGCAGCGCTGATCTGGATGCTGGCCGGGTTTTCTGCCCAGCAGGGGGTGGCCATCTCGGTCACCTATGGCGCTGTGATACTGCTGTCGAGTCTGCCGGGTGCCGTAGTACTTCTCATGGGACGCCATACACGCCCTCGACAAATCCCGGGTTAGTTTCAGGGCAGCATGCTGACGATGCCGGTGTCCTGATCCTTGTTGTCACCGGTCTGGTTGTCGGCAACACTGGCGTCGACTTCATCTCCCGGGAGTTCGCCTGGAACAACGCCGTTGGCCGCATCCCTTTTGAGGTTCCACTGCCGCTCCTGACTTGCCTGGTCCATTGTCAACCAGATGCCGGAGGACACCAGCAACACACAAAACAGCAGCGATACCAACCCTTTTACGCTCATTCTCAGGCTCCGTTCAATAGCAGGGGACGCTGGTATTTTCCCAGAGATTTTGAGATTGAAGCCTTTAAAAAGAACGGTTAATTAATGTCTATTTGTGAAACAGTTGTAAATTCCAGATCAAAAAGAACGTCTTCTCCCAGCGTAAAGTGACGCGCAGACGGCCGTATTGCCTGGCTCAGGCACTCAATGACCGGCAGCGTCAACGTAGGCCTGCCCGAGCCGATGATCATCGGCGTGATCATACTGTGCAGACGGTCAAGACACCCCTTCTGTAAAAACCTCGACACGGTCATGCCACCGCCTTCTACCAGCACGCGCGTCAATGCCTGTTGATTCAGAAGCTCGATCACCGCGCGCGGCTCGACACCATTCTCTCCTGATTCAAGCCCCATCACGCTGACATCATGCCCATGCTGCTCATGACTGGCACGCCAGCGCGCCACATGCTCGTGCCCGACCAGATGCAGGGTTCTGGCGCTATCGTCTTCAAAGACAAAACGACGCTCGGGAACCCGCCCCCGCGGGTCCAGCACCACCCGTACCGGATGCTCGCCGGCAACGTGACGAACGGTGAGGCGTGGGTCATCCATGGCCACGGTGCCCGCCCCGACCACCACGGCATCGACCACGGCCCGCAGCGCATGCAGATGCACCAGCCCTTCATGCCCCGTCACGTAGTATGACGCCCCGCACTCCGTGGCAATACGCCCATCAAGGCTCTGCCCCAGCTGCGCCATGACCAGTCCTCCGGCTCGGGCCGCCAGCGGCAGCATGATGTCGAGCAACTGCGAGGCATCAGCGTCCACAGCGGCGCTACAGTGCCACGTGCCACTCGCCGTTATTGACATCGAATCGTGCTGATAAAAGTGGCCACCCTGCCAATCAAAACGACGGGCGCGCAATACATGTTCCCAGGCCTGTGCTCTGGAAAGCGTCGCTGCTGGCATAGGTATTCTGTCACCCCGGTGCATTGCTGATCAGATTCATGGCAATGGCAGCCCCTGGCCGCCCCTGCCTCTTGAAGGCAATACCATTGATGCATGGCATGCACTCATAAGCACAACATTGTACAAGTTTTAAGGAAATAATATCGCGTCCTGAAAACCGTCATGAAAATGACGGCCTCATGACCCGAAAGCCTCGAATACGGGACTTTAACGAACAGTGTGCAAGAATTCTGCATTTTACGATTGTGAAAATTCATGAGCTTTGACTGGCAGAACGCACTGCCTTGTACCGATAATGTACAAGAATTTAAACCCTTGTATGGCCGCTCAAGCCACCACATGGCAACGTGCCGCCATCAGTACATGCCGATCATCGATAGAGGAGATGTTGTCATGTCTGCAAGTGACTATCTGCGAGTTCATAACACTCGCCTGGCCGATATGAACGCCCTGCCCCGAGAACTGCTTTGCCGCTATCTGGCAACCTGTCCGGTTGTGGTACGCGACCGGCTCCTGAGCCGTCTTTGCCAGCACTAAAGATCTTCGGTTGCTGCTTTTCCATATTCACGCTTCAAGACGCTCCCCCACTCCGGAGGCCCGCCACGTCTGGCGCAATGCGGCACTTTCGATCGCACCAGCAAAGGCTGTCATGATCAA
This sequence comes from Kushneria marisflavi, assembly GCF_002157205.1. Classification (NCBI taxonomy): domain Bacteria; kingdom Pseudomonadati; phylum Pseudomonadota; class Gammaproteobacteria; order Oceanospirillales; family Halomonadaceae; genus Kushneria; species Kushneria marisflavi. Next base: position 482,086 of record NZ_CP021358.1, read on the forward strand.
ACAGTGCGATTTAGCGCGGGTAATGCCGGTATACACCAGCTCTCTGGTCATGATCGGATTCGGACGATCCGGCAGTACCAACAGGACGCGGTCAAACTCCGATCCCTGCGATTTGTGCACCGTCATGGCAAACGCCGTATCCACGCCTCCCAGCCTGCCAGGCAATACGGCGCGCACGCCCTGTCCCGACGCATGCGGGAAGAATACTCGCAGCTTTTTTGTGACCTGACTTGAGAGGGACTCATCTTCGGGCATGAACATCGCAATGCCAATATCACCATTGTACAACCCGAGCTGAGGGTCATTGCGGGTCACCATTACCGGTCGACCGGCATACCAGCCGCGCGTACCGTCCACCAGCTTCTCCCGAAAAAGCGCTTCAACAATGGCGTCATTGAGTCCTTCGACGCCCCATGGACCACGACGAAGGGCACAAAGCACCTGAAAACGAGAGAAAAGGTGTAACACCTCTTCCGGGCCGGACCCTTTTGCCATGGCTCTGAGCGCCTCCCGGTAGCCGCTGACGGCGCGGCGGATCAGTGTTCCGCCATGTTCCCTGACCAGCTGAAAATCGATGTCCTCATAGCCGGCCTTCCAGCACCGTCGGATCTCTTCCGGACGGCCGCCATTAACGGCGCGCGCCAGTGCCCCGATGCCCGAGTGCTCATGAAAGCGGTAGCTTTTTTTGAGCACGACCACATGATCGGCCAGCACGCTGGGTGATGTGACGGATACCGGCAGGGCCTGGCCCGCCGCTCGCTCCATCAGCCGGCGCGCTGAATCGCTGCATTGTCCCTGCTCGGCGCCATCACAAAGATCCCCAAGTACGGCACCAGCCTCGACCGAGGCCAGCTGATCACGATCTCCCAGCAGGATCAGCCGCGCGTGCGCAGGCAACGCCGCCAGCAGTGACGACATCAGCTCCAGATCCACCATCGAGGCCTCATCAACGACCAGCACATCAAGCGCCAGCGGATGATCACTATCGTGTCGGAAGTGACGACTGTCACGCTGCACCCCCAGCAGGCGATGCAGGGTGGTGGCTTCTCTGGGCAGGGAAGCTCGTACCGCATCAGAAACGTCCAGCGCCGCGACCGCACCTGCCAGTGACTGTGACAGGCGCGCCGCCGCCTTGCCGGTCGGCGCGGCCAGATGTACGATCAATGGCCGTCCCTGCTCGCTCAACGCACTCTCCTGCAGCAGCGCCAGAAGCCGTGTCACCGTGGTCGTCTTGCCGGTGCCGGGTCCCCCGGAAATCACGGTCAGGCGATTGCGCAGGGCCATGGCGCAAGCCACCTTCTGCCAGTCAGGCGCCGAGGGCTCATTAGCACCTTCGAAGAGAACGTCCAGACGCGCCATCATCTCGTCACTGACGGTGCCGGCGCCGGCCATCAATCGCTGAAGCCGCGCCACAACACTGCCCTCATGCTGCCAGAAACGGCGCAGATAAAGCCTTCGACCTTCCAGTACCAGCGGCCGAGCACTCTCATCACTCACGCCCTGACCCAGCACGCTGGACGCCTGCAGGCGTGCGCACCATGACGCCACATGCAAAATGCCCATATCGGCCAGCAGCGTAGCGGGTGTCACGATCTCTGCGGCCTCACCTGATGCCTGCTCGTCATGGGGCGGCAGGGAGAGCACCGCATCGGGCTCGCGCAGCGCATGCTCGAGATCCAGGCAGATATGCCCACGACCGAGCTGATGGCTGACCAGTGCGGCACTCAGCATGACCAGCGGATCACCCTGTGGTTCACGACTGAGCACAAATCGGGCCAGATGGGCATCCAGTGGACGCAGCCACCCTACCTCAACCCAGCGCTCAAGCTGCCCGAGAATAAAGGGCGCATCGATCGCGCTTTTTGAAGGCGACCGGAGTGGCACGTGCGGAACCTCTGATGAGTCAGTCTTATCCCGCTTGGTCGGGGCCCTGGTCACGGCTGATGGCTCAGGTATGTCCGATGGCTCATCAAAAAGTGAGAATTGCCCGCTATCAGGGCCCTGGCGTCGGCGCGTCATGACAGTGCTCCTGAATCGACGGCTTGTGTTTCAGAATGCGTGCGCTCGCCCTGAGCCAGCAGGTGATCAAGCTGCTCGATCAGTTCACGGGCCGGCTTTCGATACAACACGCCTCGACCACCTTCCGCCGTCATGCCGCGCAAGAAGAGATAGAGCACCCCACCAAGGTGGCGATCATAGTCGTAATCCGGCAACCGGCTCCTGAGATGGCGATGCAGCGCGAGGGTGTAGATGACGTACTGCACGTCATAGCGATGCGATACTACCGAAGCCACCATGGCGGCCTGATCATAGGCCTCAAGCGTGTCCCCCAGATGGTTGGACTTCCAGTCGAGCACGTAAAAGCATCCATCGTGTTCGATCACCAGATCGATATAGCCCTTGAGCATTCCGGCCAGCGTTCTGGGGGCGAGTTCCGCGCGGATGCCCGGCAGCGGTTCGTGTTGGCAAATCAGCGCATCCAGCCGCCGGCTACTGATGCCGCGGGCCGGCAGCCAGAACTCAAGCTCGGTGCGCCAGCCATCGAGCCGTTCAAGCGACAACCCTGGCAGGGACGGATGCAGCGGCGCTGTCAGCACTGCACAGCACCAGTCGTGCAGGACCTCTATCCAGTGCGGGTCCAGGTTGCCACGCTGCACGCGCTGACGAATCAGTCGATGAAGCGCTTCCCAATAGCTCGATCCCGGGGTGGCAAGCTCGCCCAGACGGTCGGGTTCAATGTTTTCCAGCAGCGCGTGCAGAAAGGTGCCCGCCCGCGGACCACGTGGAAAATCGAGCAGACGCCGTACCGGTGGCAAGGGAATGGGGCTGGTTTCCGTCAGCACTTCCAGATCAAGCATGGGTATCTGATCCTCCAGCATCGCTTCACGCGCCTGACCGGTCAGATCGCCCGGCTGGCGAGCGCCCTCCACCAGAGCGGTATAGGACGCCACCCACCAGTCCCGATCAATGCGCCCTTCAAATCGACGTGCCCGACCTGCCTGCGATGACGCCTGCGGCGCCAGGGCTGACTTCCCCGTCAGCGTTGGTGGTGCGATCAGAGCGATACTGCCCGGGCTTTCCAGTGAGCCCAGCACTGCCTTCAGGCTGTCCGTGTCCAGTGACGCATGGTGACCGTGCTGACACAGCAGCGCGCCGAGCGCGGCTCCGGCCAGCGTCGTGGCACCACTCGGGGTGTCCTTGCGCGCGGCCCCCTTGTAAATCGGCCCGATCCCTAGGCGGCACAGATAGCGCGCCCGCGTCAGCGCCACATACAAAAGCCGCAGATCCTCCTGCCGACGCGCGCGATCAGCCCTGGCGCGCTGCTCATCGTTGACCTGCATGACCAGCGAGGCACCATGGGTGTCATCGCTTAACATCAACGTTTTACTTTTGCTGTCCACTTCACGGTAATCGGCAATGAAGGGCAGATAAACGAGCGGATATTCAAGTCCCTTGGACTTGTGGATGGTGATAACCCGCACCAGGGTATCGTCACTTTCAAGCCGCAGAATCAGGGACTGCGGGTCCATGCCACTATCAAAGCGGCCGGCCAGCGACTGATGCCACCAGCGCAGCAGTGCCTGCTCCCCATCGAGCTGCGCACTGGCCGTTTGTGCCAGCTCGCCCAGATGCAGCACATCGGTTAGCGCCCGCTCACCGTCGGACTGCGCCAGAAGCCGTGCCGGCACGTCGAAATCGCGCATGATCACACGCAGCATCGGCAGCACGCCCTGACGCTGCCAGAGGCGATGGTAGCCATCAAAGCGCTCTACCATCGCCTCCCAGGCCAGCTCGTCGGCCTCCAGTCGCGCCACCTCCGACAACGAATCGCTCATGAGTCGTGTGGCCAGCGCCGCGCGCAGGGAACGGTCATCACGCGGGTGAGCACAGGCCTCCAGCAGCTGCAGTAAATGAAACGCTTCGCGAGACTCGAACACCGACGTTTTCTGGCTCAGATAAACCGAGCGAACGCCGCCCTCCAGAAGCTTTTGACGTACCCGCATGGCCTCACTGCCGGTACGCACCAGAATGGCGATATCGGCAGGCTTGAGCGGCCTGAAGGTCCCATCATGGCTGCGAAAACCGGTCTCGCCACGTCGAGCCCCCCACAGCAGCCGGGTAATGTCGGCACAGGTGGCCGTCGCCATGGTCTCGAGATAGTCATCGCGCTTGACCGACGTCTGGTCGTCCATGTGCCAGAAGGTCAGGGCATCGACCGGCTGGCCGGCCTCGATAAAGACTTCATTGCGTCCCTGGGCCGTGACCGGCTCATAGGGAATCTCTTCGAGCTGGAAAGGTGCCTCGGTTGCAAAGAGCTGATTGACGGCGCTGACCATGGCCTGCGTCGAGCGAAAGTTGCGATCCAGCGTATAGCGTTGATTCACATGGCGACGCGCCTGCAGATAGGTCTCGATATCGGCGCCGCGAAATCCGTAAATGGCCTGGCGTGGGTCGCCGATCATCAAAAGCGCAGCCGGCACCTCGGAGGCGTCCATCATCGATGAATCTGCCCCGAACGACTCATCTTCCCCCAGCGCCAGTTCCGTCGTCTGCTGCGGCCGTGCATAGATGGTGGAAAAGATGCGGTACTGGACCGGGTCGGTATCCTGAAACTCATCGATCATCGCCACCGGCAGGTTGCGTCGAATGCGCTCGGCCAGTCGCGGGCCGGCCGGTCCCGCCAGCGCATCATCAAGGCTATTGAGCAGATCATCAAAATCCCACATGCCGCGCCGGCGCTTTTCCTGACTCAGCGACTGCGCCAGCGCATCCCGAGCATGGGCCAGTACCTGTGCGCGCACAGTAGCCTGCTGGTCGCGCTGGTCTTCTACCAGCCGCTCAAACTGCGAGAGCGCCTCGAAAAAGGCATGCGCTGGTGGGGCGTGATTTTTTTTGACGCCATCCTCCAGGCGCTCGCGCGAACACCACAGCCGCCCTTTCGAATCCCGAAGCGTCTCGTCCGGCGTCTCCTGCTCGCCCGTCATCCATTGCCGCAAGGTCTCAAGACGCGCCGCCAGATCCAACGGTTTGAACATGTTGGCCTTGAGCGCCCCACCCTCGATGGCCTCTCGCAGCAGCGCCGTAATATCATCACTTTCGGCCTGCCACAGCGCACGTAGTCGCGTCAGTTGGGCATCGCGCTGGGCCAGCCCCTGATCCAGCCGATCCAGCGCGCCCTCCAGGGTTGCGGGGGCATGAATCAGCGTCTCCCCCAGCATCAGCGCCCGGGGGCGCCCACCATGGAGTAACAGGCTGATCTCCTGACGCAGCTGATCGGGGGTCTCCCACCATTGCGCCAGCAACCGCTGACGCGCCGTGGACTGTCGATAAAACTGACGGCGCCAGTAATCTTCCACCAGAGACTTGAACAGAGCACTGCTGTCCGGCACCAGCTCACTGGCAAACAGCGCTCCGCTGTCAAAGGCGTGGCGCTTGAGCATGCGCTGGCAAAAGCCATGGATGGTGAAGATGGCCGCGTCATCCATCACGCGCGCTGCCGCATCGAGCCGCGAGGCGGCCCGTTCGCGATCCAACGGGGCAATGTCTGCCAGCAGGCGGTCCAGCACGACGTCGCTGTCGGCACGGCCCAAAAGCACCTCGCGGGCCTGACGCAGTCGTGCGCGAATACGATCGCGCAGCTCTTCGGTGGCGGCCTCGGTAAAGGTGACCACCAGAATTTCCGGCGGCATCAGAGGACGCGGATAAGCGGCGTCACCACCATGGCCCAGCACCAGCCGCACATAGAGCGCGGCCAGGGTAAAGGTCTTGCCGGTGCCGGCGCCGGCCTCGATCAGGCGGCGACCGTTGAGCGGCAGCGTCGGGATATCAAGCGATGTGGTCATGACCGCATTACACCATCGCCGCGCCCCGGGTGCCATGGTCGCAAGCCATGCGTTAAACCCTGTGCTGATGACCGGCAGTCACACGCAGGTGCGCAGGACTGTGCGGCCGATACTCGACGGATCGACTTTCGAGGGTCATGCTGGAGGTGAAACAGGTCCGATAACAACAGGAGCGCGACGTGGTCAAACATATCGATGTTCGAGGCACCCATTTCGAAATCGGTGAGGCACATGGGCGACAGGCGGCCTCGGAGATCGCCGTAAGCCTTGCCACCTATCGTCGAATGTTCCAGGACATGGCCGGACTGGACTGGGATACGGCGCGCTATGAAGCCGAGCGCTTCAAGGCGGCCATTGAACACGTCTGCCCCGAACTGCTGGAAGAAATGGCCGGCATTGCCCAGGGCGCTGACATCGACCCGCTGGATGTGCTGGTGCTCAATGCGCGCAGCGAAATCGCCCTCACTCATGCCGGCGGCCCCATCCAGCCCGACGGCTGCTCGGCACTGTCCCAGCGCGACTCGACAAGCGGTGCCCAGTGGCTGGCCCAGAACTGGGACTGGAAGGCCTCGCAGCGTGATGCCCTGATCTGCATGACCCTGCGCGCACCGGATAAACCGGCCATCACGATGGTCACCGAGGCCGGCATCATCGGCAAGATCGGCTTTAACGAGCACGGTGTGGGCGTATGTCTCAATGCCCTGCGCTCACAGATCTGCAAGCCGAAGCTGCCGATCCATATCATGCTGCGACGAGTACTCGAAAGTGATGGGGTCGAGCATGCACTGGACATGATCGACGAGGTTGGCGTGGCCTCCCCGGCGCACTTTCTCATTGCCGATGGTAGCGGCCAGGCGGCAGGCGTCGAAGTCTCTCCCATGGGCGACAGCGCCATGACCCCGCGCCACGGCAGGCTCTGCCATACCAATCATTTAATCGCCAGACATCTGCCGCCGGGGCTTGAAGACTTCCCACGCGAGGACTCCTTCACCCGGCTCGAGCGCCTGCGGGCACTGGTTGCTGACAGCGAACCCTCATTTGAGTCGCTACGCGCCCATTTAAGCGATGAACAGGGCGCGCCGGATGCAATCAATCGACGTGAAAATCCGGACACCCCCGAAGGCGAGCGCATGGAAACCCTTTTCACGATCGTCATGAACCTGTCTGAAAAGCGTGCCGAGCTGAGCCTGGGCAAGCCTGCCGATCATCCCGAGATCATCACATTGAGCCTGTGAAGTGCCCGACCTGCTGCGCCAGCCCATGGCGCAGCAGATCAGCACAGCGGTGTCGAGGTGTCCGCCTGCACACAGTTATCGTGAGCCCTGAAGACACCAGGAAGCCCGGAGAACGCTAACGCGACGCGTTGGAGGGCGACTTCAGGCGTGGTTCAGGCTTGATATTGAATCCTGCAGGCTCTGGTCGCATATACTGACTGGATGGGAAACATCCCGACACCCACGGAGGGATCATCATGAAACGCGCGATTGGAGCATTCATTGCCAACTGGCTGCGCAAGCCGGAAAACCGCCGCAAGGCCAAACAGACCGCCCAGCAGGTCTGGAACCGCTTCCAGCAGGGCAGGAACACCACAACCAAAAATGGCCGCACTCCACCGCGACAGCAGCGCTGATGCGCGCGCACTGATTTTCAGACATTAACCGCCGCCCCTCCTCGCTTTTGAACGCGTGATGGATGACCTTCCATCACGCGTTGTCATGTTGCCTTGAGACTCGGTGAGCTTTTAACCCATGAAGGGCTGAATGCTCACGAACGGTTTTACGCTGATGCCCGGGTTCACAACGGCTCTTCTAATTTGTTACTCCCTCGGGAAGCCCCCTGCATGAAGGCCACGATAGCTCGTGCCGTTTGATCCGCCTGGTCGATCACAAAACCGTGCCCGGCCTCGGGTATCAGCTGCATGTGCCCGGCAGGAGAAAGATGTCCTGCGACCACCTGACGAGCCGATGCCGGAATCAAAAAATCCTGCTCACCGTAAAGATGCAGTTGCGGCATGGTCAGCCGCGGCAGTGTTTGACGCAGGTCCATCGCCCCCAGCAGCGCCAGCGCCGTGACCGACTGACGCGCACCGGCACGAGGCAGGGTCTTCAACAGGCGTTTGCCCAGGTGCCAGGCATCGTGTCGACCCTGATCAAACCAGCCAGGCCAGGACTCCGGTGACGGCAGATTCCCTCCCGCATGAATGGGCGGTGTCACTCGCGCACCGGCCCCCATCGTGATCACCCCTGGAGTACGCCCGCCGCGCCGCTCGGCCAGAGCCGCCGCCAGCATACCGCCCATGGACCAGCCCCCCAGCCAGACATCGTCAGGCAGCTGTGCGTCCAGTGCCTCGAGCCATACGTCAAGACGCCGGCTTTTCAGGCGAGGGTAGGCAACACACTGTACGGAAATGGCATCATCATGGCGCTCGATGTCACGGGCCAGCGGCATCAGTGGGCGCGGCCCCAGCACCCAACCGGGCAGGAGTATCAGCGTGGTTTTCTGTGTCGCTCTCATGACCGGTTCTTTCAAGAAATGTGAGCGTATTGTCAGGCGAATGGCGCGGGTTGTCATCGTCAATTCTGACAGGGCGTCAGGCATGCCCTACTGATCGCGCATGACCTCACTATATTGTGGCGCCAGTCGCCCCAGCAGCGCATTACGAGCTCCCATATCGATATCCTGGGCCATCAGCGCCCTTTGCAGGTTATCGACCAGCGCATTGAAGCTGGCATCGGTCAGGCCCATGTGCTGATGCGCCCGTGCCATGGAAGGCCCCTCATAGGTGCAGGGGCCATCGCTGATGTCACAGATATACTGCTCAAGCGAGCCGGCCAGATAATCGATATTGGTGTGAGCGAAATAGCCCACGATGCGCGGATCATCGGCCACATTGATTAAAAGGTCCGTGACGAGTTGATGAACGCCGGCCTGACCGCCCAGCCGCTCATAGAGTGACGGCGGTCTTTCAGGCTGCCCGGCGCAGCCTGAAAGACCGATGATCAATGCCGCGATGGATGCGACACCACACCATGTACGCATGCTGACTCTCCGCAATGATTACAGCGACAGCTGAAGGGATAGATAGCCGCCCCGCTGCCGCTCAAGGCCTGCAATGTCGCCCAGATCCAGCAATGCTCCGGTCAGCGACAGATGTTTGCTGATCAACCACGCGACATAGACATCGCGCCAGTCATCCTCTCCGGCAAATCCCAGGTTATCAGGCTTCTGACGGTACTCGGCGCCCACGATCCAGTCTGGCGTCAAGAAAAGCCCAACCGAGGTTTCAATCATCAGTTCGCGATGATTACCGCGATCGCCCCCAAATCCCAGCAGGCCGCCCTGATTGGCTTTTGTCGAGCGCAGCGTGGTGTTGACCAGCAGGTTGCGCCCGGCAAACGCATCGAAAAAGAGCTTGCTGCCGGCCAGATAAATATCGTTGCCCTGTGTGTCCCGGGCACCGACGGCACGAGCCAGGGCCTGTCCCTCGATCAGCGCCTTGTGCTGAACACCCAGACTCCAGACACCCCAGGGACGATAGAGCACGTCACCGAAAAGTCGCAGCTTGGCCCCGTAGATTTCCTGAACCTGGTTACCGCCCAGGGTATCCAGTGCCAGTCGCTGATGGGCATAGGACAGCTCGATGCGATCATAAAGATTGGCAGCGACACCGCTGACCACGAGATGGTAGTCATCCACATCTGCGCGCGTGGCGCCAAGTGTCACCGCCACCTCGCCCTCGCTGACCGTGCCGGTCAGCATGCCCCATGGAGAAAGGCCACCCCCGCTGGCACCCTCGATCTGCATTACCCCGCCCGTGCCCGCCAGGCGACTGCCTGCCAGGGCCTGCCCATCTATCAGCAGCCACCCGGTCAATACCAGTAGCGTTTGATATCCCTTCATCCCTGCGCCCTCCGGGCCGTGGGATCGCCCTCGCGGTACTGACCGATCCAGTCAATGACCTGATCCGCAGGCAGAGGGCGAGAAATCAGATAGCCCTGCAGCACATCACAACCCATGGTTACCAACAGCCGTTTTGACGCCTCGGTTTCGACGCCCTCTGCCACGACGCTCAGCCCAAGACTGTGCGCCAGCTCGATGGTGGAGCGCACGATAATGCGATCCTCCGAATCATGATCGAGCTTCATGACAAAGGACTTGTCGATCTTGAGCTCCTGCACCGGAAGACGTTTGAGCTGAGAAAGCGATGAGTAGCCGGTGCCATAGTCATCGACGGCGATATGCAGACCGGCATTGCGCAGTGCGATCAGGTTGCCCTGCGCCAGCGCCGGGTCCCGGATCAGCGCGCTCTCGGTGACCTCGAGTCGCAGCCGTTCGGGACCAAGCTGATAGTCCTGCAGCAATAGATGGATGCGCTCGGGCAGTGTGACGTCCATGACATCATGTGCCGAAAGATTGACCGCCACACTGACGACCTCACCCTGCTGTGCCCAAAGATCGATCTGGCGACAGACAGTGCGCAGCATCCAGTGGGTCAGTAGCGCCATTCGCCCCGACTGCTCAGCCAGTGCGATGAACTCATCCGGCGGAACGAAGCCGAAGTCAGGATGGTGCCAGCGCATCAGGGCTTCAAACCCCATGACAGCGCCGCTGCCTGCCATAATCTTGGGCTGATAGACCATGGTGAGCTGATCCTGCTCGACGGCAGCCCCAAGATCGCGAGCCAGCGCCAGTCGACGCTGATGCTGTTCGTCCTGCCCCTTCTCATAGCGCACATGCCGACTGTGCTCATGCCGGGCACGATCCATGGCGATTTCGGCGCAGCGCAGCAATAATCCGGCGCGCTCGCCATGTTCCGGATAGCTGACCTCACCGGCAACGGTGGTCAGCGCAATCGGTGAGCGCTCATGTTCAAAGGGCCGAGCCAGATGCTCGTGAAGGGTCATGATGTACTGACTCGTGATGCCTTCTTCCGGCAACAGCAACAGGAACTCGTCACCGCCCAGGCGATAGGTTTGCTGATGCGGTAGGTCCAGTCCTTCCAGACGCCTTGCCAGCATGCGCAGCACCTCATCACCCACGGTATAGCCAAAGGTATCGTTGATCTGGCGAAAGCCCACAATGGAAAGGCGCACCAGCGTAAAGGGCATATTGCGCTCAATGGCCCGGGCGATATCCTGCTGGGCGCTGTCGCGATTGGACAGCCCGGTCAGTCGGTCATGACGCGCATGGTGGAGTAGACATTGTTCACGCTGATCGATGTCGGCTTGCATGCCCATCAGGGTATCGGCCAGCAGCCCAATCTCGCGGTGGCGGCCATGATCCAGCGCGGCAAGACGCTCGCCACGTCCGATGCGGCGCGCCGAGGCCACCAGCTGCAGTAGAGGTCGGGTCATGCTGCGAGCAATCAGTGCCGCCACAGTAGCGGTCAGTATCAGCATGACGGCGAAGATCCACAGCAATTGCCAGCTCAAGGCATCGTATACGGCCAGCAGATTGCCTCGGCCATGCTGAATGATGACCCAGGTTCTGCCAGAACCGTCACTTTGAAGCAGCGTGGCTCGCGCCAGCGTATCGGTCATCTCCTCCATGTCGCTGTGATCGATGAAGCGACCCTGCATCAGGGCATTTCGAAAGGTATCAAGAACCGACGCGGGCGCCGACTGAAGCGCCCCCACCACAAAAGCCGGTGGCGTCTTTTCATGGCCTGTTTCATCCACCATGAAGCTGACCGACAGGCGCGTCAGGTCACCAATTTCGCGCGCCAGTTGATCATCGAGCATGAACCCCATACCCACCCAGCCGATCAGCCCTGGCGCACGAACCGGCATCAGGACCATCTGATAGGGCACGCCATCCTGCAGCACCACACCCACGGCACTGTCATGATTGCTGGCTTCCTTCCATAGCGACTCAAAAGGCATTCTGGTGCCAATCTCCTGATGGCTGCTGGCCAGAATTCGACCATCGGGGTCGGTCAGCAGCACCATATCGGCACCGGCTCGCTCCCCATGGTTGAGCAACACACTGTTCAGGGTATTGGTATCCTGGGTGGCCACGGCGGCCCGGAAGCCAAAATCGGAGGCCAGCACGGCCACATTATCGCGCAGATGACGGCCTCGCTCGGCCAAAAGCTGCCGGGTGACATCAAGGGCCACATCAATTTCGCGACTGCCCTTGTTGAGGACATCACGACGAATGGTGTCGAGCGTCGCCAGGGCCGTACCCAGCTGAGCCACTACCAGCACGGCCAGCATGACCAGCAGAAGACGCCGCCGAAAGGACATTACGGATACTCCCGGTGCTCGAGCCCGCGCTGAAAGCGCTGCTGCAAAAGAGAGGGTTCGGATGAAGGCGTCGGCGTTGCTGCCAATGTCAGCGCCACATGATTATCAATGCGGGTATCAACCTCGCCCTGCCACCACTGCTGGTGCGTATCGTCAAGACGCGGATGCCATATCCGCATCGAGTAACGCCCGGGTGGCAGCGCGTTCAGCTCGATGCGGCCACTCTTGTCCGTCATGGTAAAAAATGGCGCCTCGCTGATGACAATGAAGGCCTGCATCGAATCGTGAATATTGCACCCCAGCACCTCAACACCGGGGCGCTCAAACGACACCGGCGGCGGCGTTTCACGAAGATAGAGGTCGAGACTGAACACTTTGGGCGGTGAGAAGGAAAAGACCTGATGACGGGTCGTATCCTGATTGGGAAAGGTGACGCTGGCCCCGACCGGAATCACGGTGACCAGCGGGTCAAATTGCGCGCCGCGCTGAACGATTTGATAGCCGTCCTCTTTCCCGGTAGCCGTTTCACGATCGGGAAGCATGATTTCAACCACGGCCTGAGCAAGCGGCATATCGCTGCCTGCCTGCGTGATCAAAAGTGACCCATCCGCCCTTGCCGACAACGACAGCAGCAAGAGCAGCACCGTCACACACCCCTTCAGGGAAGGCATCATCCCGGTTTTCCCCGCTTGTATCAGCCCTGACATTTACGCGATGTCATGACATCGCCCGGCCAGGCTCTCGCTTATCAATGACCCATCGAATACCCACTACCATCGGCACCAGAGCAGGAAACTTTACGACTGACAAACCTTCATCAGGGCGACTGCTCGATATCATAAACGAGCCTTATTTAGCACAAGTTAATTGTGCTGATAGTTCCCATGATGCTCGAGTAAATGCCAAAGCGGTCGATATACCCGCCGTGAACACTCGGAACTATTTCAACCTACTCCGTCACGTCAGAATCTGCGCCGGGTGCGCGATCGACTCGCAACGGAAGCGATCGGATCAACCATTCGAGGAAAGCATCAAATGATGAACCCTAAAAAGAGCGTCCGACTCCGGCTCTCGGGCAGCCTGGCCATCTGCATCATGTTGCTGTTGGTGGTGGGGGCACTGGGCATCTATAGCGCACACAAATCGCAGCAGGCGCTGGAAGCCACCTACAAATACAACGTGACGGCCATCGAAAAGCTGGGCGCCATACGCGCGACCCTACTGAGCAACCGCGTCAAGATGGTCGCCGAGCAGCGTGACCACAACACCGCAACGGCCCTGACCACAAAATCAGAAATGGCTCAGAATGACGCCATTACCAACGCGGCCATGTCCACCTATCTTGGCGTTATCACAAATGCCGAGGAGCGCCAGCAGGCCACACAGCTGCAGCAGTCCATCACCACGCTGCAGTCCAATCTGCAGCGCATGATGGACATCATGGCGACCGGCGACTTCGTTGCCGCAGAGGCCTTTAATGACGCCGCCATCCGGCAGGATTACAAGGTCGTCATTCCGGGTATTGAAGATCTGCTCGAACGTGAAGTTGCCGACGCCGGCCTTCACTATCAGCAAAGCGGCACGGCCTATCAGGCCTTCAGGAACATCATGTTTGGCGTGATTGCACTGGCCATTGCGCTGTCACTGGCCCTGTCGATCTGGCTGGTACGCGGCATCATGACGCCGCTCGGCAAGGCACATCATTTCGCCAATGAGCTGGCGCAGGGCAATCTGGCCGTCGAGACCAACATTACCTGCCGGGATGAGTTTGGCGACATGCTAAGGGCGCTGACCGCCATGCAGCACAAGATGGCCGGCGTGATTCGCTCGGTAAGCCACAATGCCGTAGCGGTCAATGATGCCGCACAAAGTATTTCCCATGGCAACGAGAATCTGAATCAACGTACTCAGGAACAGGCCACAAGCCTTGAGGAAACGGCCGCTTCAATGGAGGAGATTACGACCACGGTACGCCACAACGCCGATAACGCTGCTCAGGCCGACCGTCTGGTACGTGAAGTCAGCCAGCAGGCCCGAACCGGCGGTGACGTGGTACAAAACGCTGTCTCCGCCATGGGCGAGATCAGCGCTTCGAGCCAGAAGATCTCCACCATCGTCTCCCTGATCGATGAGATCGCCTTCCAGACCAACCTGCTGGCGCTCAATGCCTCAGTCGAAGCCGCCCGTGCCGGCGAACAGGGCCGCGGATTTGCGGTAGTGGCCAACGAAGTGCGCAACCTCGCCGGACGCAGCGCCAACGCGGCCCGCGAAATCAAGCAGCTGGTAGAGGAAAGCGTCAAACGTGTGGATACCGGCGCTGACCTGGTCAATCGCTCGGGCCAGACATTGACCGAGATTGTCTCAAGCGTAAAACGCGTCACCGATCTGGTCAGCGAGATCGCCGTGGCCAGCCGCGAACAGGCGACCGGCATCGACCAGGTCAATGTGGCCGTCTCCCAGATGGACGCCGTGACCCAGCAAAACGCCGCACTGGTTGAAGAATCAAGCATGGCCAGCCGTGCCCTGCGCGACCGCGCCGCCGAACTTCAGCAGGAGATATCATTTTTCAGGGTCGAGGCCGGCGCCACTGCCAGTGCCTCGGCTGCAAGCACCAGATCCGTCAGTGCGACAGCGCCCTCGCCCGTACGACCGGCCATCAAGGCGCCGTCAGCACCGCCGCGTACCGAGCTCAAGCGACCGACCGTGCAACGCCACGAAGTCGAAGAGTGGGCCGAATTCTGATGCTTGTGCGCTCAAAAAACCCCGCCATTCGGCGGGGTTTTTAGTGTCATCCTGATCCTGCCACTTCAGCACCACATGCGCCTACGGGTCAGCGCATCTCCATGGCAACGGCCTTTTCAACCAGTGCTCTGGCACGACCTTCCAGCACAATTTCTCCAGCCAGACGATGCCCTTCGGCAGACATCTTGCGCAGGGTCTTGCGCAGGATTCCCAGAACCTTGTCATCGTCGTGTTCGGCGGCAAAGGGGGCATAATAGTCCTGCAAAAAGACCAGACACGCCGCATCCTCAAGCGCACACGTCTCCTCATCATTTTTCAGATCTTCCTTGCGTATCAGCGCGGCCACCCGGGCGCAATCCGCCTCGTCATAGCCTGCCTGACGCAACACCTCGGCCGCCATGTCAGCCTGACGCGTCTTGAGACCGGTACGCCAGGCGTGATAGCCGGGCCGGTCCATCGGATAGCTGTCGCGCGGCACTTCCCAGCGCTTCAGGTGCTGGGCACGCACCGCCAGCTGCAGCGTCTCGCTGGCGTCACCCCTGAGCCGCTCCAGCCATTCACTCATGCGCTGAGCGTATAAAAGCTCATAGGGCACTTGTTCGCCATCGACCGTCTCCATCCGTGGGTCTTCGGCGTGCAGCGCATCCAGCTGCGCCATCGCTGCATCAAACCGGTGATTGTCTGCCATGTGCCGCTCTCCTCTTTATTAATTGTCGATTGATCGAACCGTCCGCGTGGGCGCGTTCAGGCGCTCGGACCGGGGCCCTTGCTGATGATCTCGTCGGAGACCTGTGCACTCAGCGGGTCTTCCCGTTCGGCCAGGCGCCCTTTCTGCCAGTCGCCTCGCATGAAAAGAATCAGCGCGATCAATGCCGTGACCATATTGGTGACCGGAAAGGCCCACCAGATGCCATCCACGCCCATGACGGTATCGCGCGACAGAATAAAGGCCAGCGGGAACTGCAATACCCACTGCGATACCAGCGCCAGCAGCATTGCCACCACGGTATGTCCTGCCGCCCGAAAGACACCGGTCAGCGCCATCTGGGCACCGATAAATCCGAACGTCAGCGATGTGATGTGCAGAAAATGGCTGCCTGCCTCGATAATGGCCTCATCTCCCGGCACGAAAAAGGCCACCAGTTGGCGGGCGAACGTAAAGACCACAAGACCGATGACGCTCAGGGACACCAGCGCGATCAGGGCAGACAGGCGTGCAATCCGCCCGGCGCGCTCGATCTGTCCGGCACCGATGTTCTGTCCTACCAGCGCTGCCGTGGACATGGAAAGCCCCAGCGCCGGAATGATCACAAAGGCCATGATATTGGTGCCCACACCATAGGCGGCGATGGTAACGGTGCCAAAGCCCGTCACCAGAAAAACCATCACGTTCATGCCCAGCGCCCGGGCAGAAAGCTCGACCGACGCCGGCAGCCCCAGCGACAGCGCACGGCGAATGAAGACCGGATCAGGGCGCAGATCATGGCCCTTGAGCACGATGCCATGCCGCCCGCGCACCAGCAGCCATAACCCGGTTCCCAGCGCCAGCGCCTGGGTAACAAGAGTCGCCAGCGCCGCACCGCCCACGCCAAGGTTGAAACCGAAGATGAACAGTGGGTCCAGCACCACATTCAAAAGTACCGTGCCGGTCACGATATACAGCGGCAGACGCACCTCGCCGACCCCACGCATCAGCGCCTGGAACATGGAAAATCCGAAGGTAAAGACCATCGCCGCCATCGAAATGCGCAAAAAGACCAGCGCCGCGTCGTACACGGCCTCTTCGACTCCCAAAAGCCCCAGCAGTCCCGGCGCCAGCAAGATGCCGATCAGGGAGAGACTCAGGGAGGTCACGACCACCAGTAAAATGGTCTGTCCCGCCACCTGATTGACTCGATGATGGTTACCGGCCCCCATGTGCTGCGCCACCAGGGTGGAGCCGGCCATGCTGAACCCCGAGCCCAGCGCAATCAGCAAAAAGGTCACCGGAAAACTGACCGAGACGGCGGCCACGGCGTGCCCGCCCAGCCGGCCGACCCAAAAGGCATCGATGAGCTGATAGCCCGACTGCAGGATGTTGGCCAGTACGATCGGGATGGACAGTTTTAACAGGGAGCCCAGAACCGGGCCTTCCAGCAATGACGCCTGATAGCGTGAGGCACTGTGCGTGCCGGTTGGTCGTGCCAAGGGAGATGCCTTTTGCAGGAGAACATGCGACAACGATAGCGGGACACCTCCGCGAGTGCAGCTCTCGCATTCAAAAGCGCATAAAAAAACGCCTGACCCGGACATCAGTCAGACGTTGATAGGCGGTTCAAGGGCTGTCTCAGTAGCCCCAGAACTCCTCGGCGAGGTTAACGATCAGATCCAGCTTCTGCCACTGCTGCTCCTCGGTGAGATTGTTGCCTTCGTGCGTCGAGGCGAACCCGCACTGCGGACTCAGACAGATCTGATCCATCGGCACATATTCACTCGCCTCCTTCAGGCGAGCCTGAATCTGTTCGGCGGATTCAAGCTCGCCGGTCTTGGTCGTGACCAGACCCAGTACGACCTGCTGAGTGCCACGAGGCAAAAAGCGCAGCGGTCGAAAGTCACCGGCCCGGTCAGTGTCGTACTCCAGGAAGAAGGCATCGACATTGACGCTGCCCAGCAGCGTTTTGGCGACCGGCTCATAGCCGCCTTCGCTGATCCAGGTTGAACGGAAGTTGCCACGACAGACGTGAAGGCTGATGTGCATGTCGGCTGGCCGGCCTTCAAGCGCCCGATTGAGGACGTCGGCATAGACGTGCTGCAGGGCCTCGGGCGATTCCATACCGCGTTCGCGTGCCGCTTCGATTTCACTGTCGGAGCACAGATAGGCCCAGACCGTGTCATCAAGCTGCAGATAGCGACAGCCCGCCTCGTAAAAGGCAGCGATGGCCTCACGCCAGGTGTCGGCCAGATCATTGAAGTAGCTTCCCCATTCGGGATAGACACTGCGATCGACCTGACCGGCGCCACGAAAATGGAGCACGCTGGGGCTCGGGATCGTCATCTTGGCAATCGAGCTGGTGGTCTGCTCGTTGAGATAGCGAAAGTGCTCAAGCATCGGATGCTGCGGATTGAACCGGACACGATCCACCACGCGCACGCCATGGGAGGGGGTCTGGCGACCCTGAAACTGAATGCCCTGCTCGGACTCGAACCCTTCAACGCCGGTGAGATGTTCAAGAAAATCAAAGTGCCACCAGGCGCGACGCAGCTCACCATCGGTGACGGCCTTCAGCCCCAGAGACTCCTGTTGCTTGACCAGACGTGTAATTTCCTTGTCTTCAACAGCCTTGAGCGCGCTTTGATCGATGGTGCCGGCGGCATGCTGTTCACGGGCATGCTTGAGAGTGTCGCTGCGCAGCAGGCTGCCCACCGTGTCAGCACGATAGGGAGGCATGGGTAAAGACATGATCATTCCTTAATCAACAAATGCTGCAGAACAGCCTTTTCGTCACGCAATATGCCGTGGCGTCGTCATGAACACCAGCGAGGGTTGTTCACCCATGACATGAATGATATTCAACCATGGTCGGACAGCATCAGTATGGTCTTGAACATACGATAGCCGCGTCCTCACGGCCTGACCATGGGCCATAGCAGCGACAGGGCCACCCCCCACATGACCATCGCCATGCTGCCATCCAGTATTTGCCAGGCACGAGGGCGGGACAGCACGGCCCGAAGGCGGCCTGCTCCATGTCCCAATCCAAAAAAGAAGATAAAGGAAGCCGTGATGGCACCGGCCAGAAAGGCCCCCTTTGACGGCTGCTGGGCCGATACGGCCCCCGCCAGCACCACCGTATCGAGATAGACATGAGGGTTGAGCCAGGTCAGTGCCAGACACACGGCAAGCGTCCGGGGCCACAGGGCCCTTTGCTGCTCAACCGGCACCAGCGCCTGACCACCGCACACCGCCCCGGCCATGCCCCTGGCACCATACATCAGTAAAAAAAGTGCGCCCGCCAGGCGCAGGACGGCGTCAAGAGCTGGAAATTGCTCGATCAGGGTAGCAGCACCATAGACGCCAAACGCCAGCAGTAGCGCATCGCTGAGCGCGCAGCACAGACACACCATCAAAAGATGCTCGCCACGCAGGCCCTGTCGCAGAACGAAGGCGTTCTGAGCCCCGATCGCCATGATCAATGAAAGGCCCAGCCCCAGCCCGGTCCAGAATGATGCCATGTTGCGTCCCCTCTACGGTGTTCCAGACCGTGAGGGTACGCGTATGGCCAAAGGCTGCCATGAAAGCTCCTGATACCCCATTCGACACTTTCATGGCGCCGGTTCGTCAGGACAGAACCGACAGGGGTGTCTGCGCTCTACTCTCCGCGTGGAAAGCGCTGCGCTTCTTCCAGCACGTTGAGGTCCATGTGGTTGCGCATATAACGCTCGGACGCTACCTGCAGGGGCTGATGATCCCACGGGAAGTAGTGACCGTTACGCAGCGCTTCATAGACGATCAAACGCCGCGCCTGGCTTTCTCGCACATCGGCATCAAAGCGTGCCATGTCCCAGCGCTTGCGCATCTTTTGCGTAAACGCCTCAAGAACACCAGTGTGCTCGGGGTCTTCGGCAAGGTTATGCTGCTCATCCGGGTCGTCTACCAGATTGAACAATTGCGGCGGGTCAACCTCACAGTGGTTGAATTTCCACTGCCCTTCGCGAATGGTCACCAGCGGCGCAATCGTGCCCTCGGCGGCGTATTCCATATAGACCGGCGTGTCACGCGTCCCCCCCTTCATCAGCGGTACCAGCGACTCTCCATCGGTCCAGGCAGCGATGGCGCTGAGATCTACACCGACCAGATCGGCCACGGTAGGATTAATATCAATGGCCGACACGGGTGTTTCCACGACGCCCGGCTCAAAGCCCGGCGCACTGATCATCAGCGGCACGCGTGAGGAGCCTTCAAACGGGCTCATCTTGAACCACAGACCGCGCTCACCCAGCATGTCGCCGTGATCCGAGACAAACATGATGATGGTGTTGTCCAGCATGCGGGTGCGCTTCAATACATCCAGAATCCCGCCAACCTTGTCATCGACATAGGACAGATTGGCGAAATACCCCTGACGCGCGCGACGCACATTCTCCGGCTGGATATCGAACTTCGTATAGTCGTTGGCCTCATAAAGCCGCTGGGAATGCGGGTCCTGCTCGGCATAGGGCACCTCACTCAGTCCGGGCTCAAGATGCTCGCAGTCGTTGTAGAGATCCCAGAATCTGCGTCTTGCCACATAGGGGTCGTGAGGATGGGTGAAGCTCACACACATCGCCCAGGGGCGATCATCATGGCCACGGGAGAGATCGAAGAGCTTCTGCTCGGCGTGGAAGGCGACCTCGTCGTCATACTCCATCTGATTGGAGATTTCGGCCACACCCGCGCCGGTAACAGAGCCCAGGTTGTGATACCACCAGTCGATGCGCTCACCGGGACGTCGGTAATCCGGCGTCCAGCCAAAATCGGGCGGATAGACATCGGTTGTCAGGCGGCTTTCGAACCCGTGCAATTGATCGGGCCCTACAAAATGCATCTTGCCCGACAGGCAGGTTTGATAGCCGGCGCGTCTGAGATGGTGCGCCCAGGTCGGTACACTCGACGGGAATTCAGCGGCGTTATCGTAGACACCGGTACGAGATGGCAACTGCCCGGACATAAAGGCCGCTCGCCCCGGCGCGCAGAGATAACTGGGGGTATAGGCGTTCTTGAACCGCACGCTGCGGCTTGCCAGCGCCTTGAGGTGGGGCATGTGCAGAAAGTCGGCCGGCCCATCCTCAAACAAGGTACCGTTGACCTGATCAGCCATGAGAATCAATACATTGGGGCGCGTCATCAAATCCTCCAAAGGCGGGTGAAGGGATATCAGTAGCCTCTACAGCATGCGCTTTCCCCCCTGGCCCAGGCGAATGATTTATCAAGGGGCTCAGACCAGGCTCAGCTGGGCCTTAACAACGCCAGTGCCTGCAGGCGGTCATCCTGAATATGCACCACACTTGAGTCATCCGGCTTGTCCCCCCGATGGAGTGGCCCCCATGCCAAAGCGCCGACCTCCAAGCCATGCACTGGTCATAATCGCCCTGTTCTGGCTAATATCGATACCCGCCTCGGCCTCTACCATCACGCCAGCTCCTTCAACGCTGTCACGACTGACAGATCAGGCCGGTGCCCTGCCGCGCACCCATACCCTTATGGTGGCCATTCACGGTGAAATCGTGATCGAGCAAGGCTATCGTGGACACCGCCCCAATCAGACGGCCAACATCAAATCACTGTCCAAGACAGTGATGTCAGCACTGGTGGGTATTGCCATCGAGCAGGGCGTCATCAAAAGCGTCGATCAGCCGGTCATCGAACTGCTGGCCCGCGACCAGATCCCGACGGATGCCGACTCGCGAATACGCAATATTACCGTCGGCCAGTTGCTGTCGATGCAGGCAGGGCTCGAGCGCACCTCCGGGCAGCACTATGGCGCATGGGTCGCCAGTAAAAACTGGGTTCGTAACGCGCTTTCGCGACCTTTCGTCTCGGAACCGGGTGGCCGGATGCTCTATTCCACCGGCAATACGCACCTGCTGTCGGCCGCCCTGACCCACACTACCGGGCGCTCGACGCTGGCGCTGATGCGGGACTGGCTGGGTGCTCCGCTGGACATCAATATTCCACCGTGGACCCGCGACCCTCAGGGCATCTACTTCGGCGGTAATGAAATGGGCCTGACACCACAGGCGCTGATGGCGCTGGGCGAAATGTATCGTACCGGCGGGCATTATAGCGGACGACAGGTGGTACCAGAAGCCTGGATCAGGACGTCATGGCAGCCACGGACACGTTCATTCTATAACGGCGATGAGTACGGCTACGGCTGGTTTTCCAGCAAGATTGAACATGAGACGGTCTATTACGGCTGGGGTTACGGCGGGCAGGTGCTGTTCGTGGTACCGGAGCGCGAGATGACAATCGTGTTGACCTCGGACCCCACACCGCCTTCAAGCGGCAGCTACCTGGGCCGGATTAAATCACTGGTGGGAGCGCTGATTACGGCGACTTCCGAGCAAGGGTCCGAGTCAGGGTAGGCACCGGCCTCGATCAACAGCGAGTCATGACCCGCTCCTGCCATGGCATTTTTCAACGCCGGTTATTCATTGCGAAGCTGGAGAGCGGCTTCCCTTTCTGCCTCATCCTGCGTCAGACCTTTTGTTTCCATTAGGCGTACCATCAGCCGCTGCTTTTCGGCGTCCTCATAAAGACGATCGCTGTTGGTGGCCACCGCAACCTTCGCCTTGATATCACTTTTGAATTTCTCGAACCGCCCATTGCCGTGCTTGCTCATAAGGTGCCCTCCTGGTTGGCATGATAATGATTGGGCTGCATACGATACCCGATAGTTCCCGACATGACGGGCATCCAGCCGACAAGGTGCCTCTACAAGGCAATGGAAATTTACGCGCTATTACGGTGGCCGGGCCCGAAAATCGCTTACCGCCTTCTCCTCTAAACGATGCGCTAACCAGGGTTATGAATCCCTGTTATTTTTGTTCATTCACAATGCAGATCGCGTAACCCTTGATCATCGAATGCAATCAAAGGTGATAAAAAAAACCGCCATCGCTGCACAAAAGGTTATGCCAATGGGCCAGATGACTGAAGAAAACGCGAATGTCTGGGCAATCACTGAACCAGGTGCCGCCCACTGCCACTCATGATCACCGGCATGATGCTCCGCACGAAAACACCCTGCAGCAGAAAAACAAGCCCCGCCAATGGCGGGGCTTTTCGAACGACAACGTCAGCATCAGCCGTAGATGCCCTGACTGCGCAGATAGTCTTCATAACTGCCGCTGAAGTCGACGATACCGTCATCCTTCATCTCGATGATGCGCGTGGCCAGGGAGCTTACGAACTCACGGTCGTGGCTGACAAAGATCAGCGTGCCGGGATAGTTCTCCAGCGCCAGGTTGAGCGCCTCGATCGATTCCATGTCCAGGTGGTTGGTCGGCTCGTCCATCACCAGCACGTTGGGCTTTTGCAGCGCCAGCTTGCCAAAGAGCATGCGGCCCTGCTCGCCACCGGAAATGACCCGTACCGATTTGCCGATATCGTCATTGGAGAACAGCATGCGGCCCAGCGCCGAGCGTACCTGCTGCTCACCCTGGGTGGTCCACTGTCCCATCCAGTCAAAAAGCGTGTCGCCACTTTCAAAATCCGCAGCGTGGTCCTGCGCGAAATACCCGACTTCTGCGGCATCGGTCCATTTCACTTCACCGCTGTCCACGGCCATATTGCCGGTCAGACAGTTGAGCAGCGTGGTCTTGCCGATGCCGTTGGGGCCGATGATGGCCACACGCTCGCCGGCTTCGACCTGCAGGCCGAACCGCTTGAACAGAACATTGTCATCCCAGGCCTTGCTGATGTTTTCGACCGTCAGCGCCTGACGATGAATCTTTTTGTTCTGCTCAAAGCGAATGAAGGGGCTGACACGCGATGACGGCTTGACCTCCTCGAGCTGAATCTTGTCGATCTTGCGCTGACGAGAGGTGGCCTGCTTGGCCTTGGAGGCGTTGGCCGAGAAGCGACTGACGAACTGCTGAAGCTCGGCAATCTCGGCCTTTTTCTTGGCGTTATCGGAATGCAGACGTTCGCGCGCCTGGGTGGCGGCAATCATGTACTCATCGTAGTTACCCGGAAACAGACGCAGTTCGCCGTAATCCAGATCCGCCATGTGTGTGCAGACACTATTCAGGAAGTGGCGGTCGTGCGAGATGATGATCATCGTCGCCCGCCGCGCCTTGAGGATGTCTTCCAGCCAGCGAATGGTGTTGATGTCCAGGTGGTTGGTCGGCTCATCGAGCAGCAGCACATCCGGGTCGGCAAAGAGGGCCTGCGCCAGCAGCACACGCAGCTTCCAGCCGGGGGCAACCGTGCTCATCAGATCCTGATGTTGATCATCCCCGATGCCCAGTCCCTGCAACAGCTCACCGGCGCGGGCTTCAGCGGTATAGCCGTCGAGTTCGGCATAGCGCACTTCGAGATCGGCAACCTTCATGCCATCTTCCTCGGACATCTCGGCCTGGGAGTAAATACGCTCCCGCTCGGCTGCGACGTGCCAGAGCTCTTCATGACCCATGATCACGGTATCGATGACTCGCTCATTCTCGAAGGCAAACTGATCCTGACGCAGCTTGCCAAGCCGTGTGGTCGCATCCTTCATGACCTGGCCGCCGGAAGGCTCCAGATCGCCCCCCAGGATTTTCATGAAAGTGGATTTACCACAGCCGTTGGCGCCGATCAGGCCATAGCGATGGCCGTTGCCGAACTTGACCGAGACGTTTTCAAACAGCGGCTTCGGGCCAAACTGCATGGTGATATTGGCAGTAGAGAGCAAGGGGAATTTCCGAAAAGGCGCCCGAGCCGGCAGGCCGGCTCGGGCGTGAATGATGACGTTTGGCGGGCGATTGTACGCGTATGGCGGGACACTTTATAGACGGCGCCGGCTTCGGGACTTAATCCGCGCGGGTTTCTCCCAAAAGCGCCGGGGTGTGTTCGGCACCCATTCCCAGTGCCAGTTGGCCGGCCGTCATGCCACGGCTTTCGCGTCGCATGGGGTCAGCTCCCTTTTCCAGCAAAAACCGTGTGATCTCGACGTGATCGAACATGGCCGCAAACATGAGGGCGGTCTTGCCATCCGGCGAACAGCCATCGATCTCGGCGCCACCGTCCAGCAGCAGTCGGACCATCTCCAGATTTCCCTTGAAGGCCGCGCCAGCCAGCGGGTTCTGGCCATTGTCGTTGCGCAGTTCGGGGTCGGCGCCATGCTCGAGCAACACCTTCACGGTGTCATGATGGCCGTGATAGCTCGCCAGCATCAAAAGGCTGTCCCCCTTGTGATTGCGCATATTGGGCGGCAGTCCCTGACCCAGCCACTCCCGAAACTTCTCGGCATCGCCGGTGCGCGCCGTGTTGAATATCCGGGTGGCAAGCTCAATCGTTTCCTCATCAATGTCGTGAGGCTGCTGCGGGGTATTATCACTCATGGCCGTCTCCGCTTTAGAACGGGTCAGGGTTTCAGAGCCCCTGCCCGGCGTCAAAACATGCAATACGTCAAAACAACCCCGAAAGGTAGCTGTCACGGGGGACAATGAATAGCCCTTAACAATTACTTAATTAACAATGCGATTGATCCTGCTATCGTCCTGCCACATTTTAGTCAGCATTCATGGAAGATGTTCGTGGCCGACAATACGCTCCCCCTGCCGCTACCATTACTGCGCACGCGTCAACGATGCTCTGAAGCCTTTCGCCGCCTCAAGCGCTCGGACCGGCGCGAAGCCCTGCGACAGTTTGAAAAACGTTTTGGTCGCACACCATCGCTCAAGGCTCCACGTACATGGAGCGAAAAGCTGACGTGCCTCAAGCTCGATGCTGATCGTCCCATCTTTCGTGATCTGGCTGACAAGCTGGCAGTGCGTGACTTCGTGGCGCAAAGACTGGGACAGCAGCATTTGATCCCGCTGCTGGCGTCAAATCCGGTGCTGACGCGTGACATGTTCGAGGCCCTGCCCGAGCAGTTCGTCATCAAGGGCAACCATGGCAGCGCCATGAATCGCATCGTCACCGACAAGAGCGCTCTTTCCTTTGACGAGCTAAAGCGTCAGACCGATGGCTGGCTCAGTCGCAACTTTTATATGGGCTCACGCGAGACCCAGTACCGCAACATTGCACCGCAGCTGGTGGTTGAACAGCTCATGCTTGATGACGGCGGCAACATTCCGGCCGATTACAAGTTCCACTGCTTCAACAGCGCCGAACAATCACATTGCATCATTCAGGTTGATAGCGACCGCTTCAACGGCCATTGCCGTGATTATTTCACGAC
This sequence comes from Kushneria marisflavi, assembly GCF_002157205.1. Classification (NCBI taxonomy): domain Bacteria; kingdom Pseudomonadati; phylum Pseudomonadota; class Gammaproteobacteria; order Oceanospirillales; family Halomonadaceae; genus Kushneria; species Kushneria marisflavi. The sequence goes on from NZ_CP021358.1 coordinate 507,820, forward strand.
CGACTGGCAGCGGCTGCCGCTCAAGGTCAAATACGCCAACAGTTCGGCGTCGCGCCTCCCGACAAGGCCTGACAACCTGGAAGCCCTGATCGAGTGCGCCAAAAACCTTTCACAGGGATTCGCTTACGTGCGGGTGGATCTCTACAGCCTTCAGGGACAGGTCTATTTTGGTGAGATGACCTTTACCCCGGGTAGTGGCTTTGAGCGCTTTGAGCCCAGCCACTTTGATGAGCAGTGGGGGGAGTATTTCGATCTCGAGCACCAGCTTTCTCTTCATACCAGAGAGGATCTGGAACGTGCTCGCCTCGCTCAACTCTGAGGCTGTGACTCCAGTGAAGATGATGTCGCCCTGTCTTCTGACAGAGCCTGGCGTCGGGCTCGCGCGCGGCGTCTGATCGAGACGGTGTAGAGCCCGACACAAAGCGCCCAGCCGGCCAGACTGCAAAGCGCTGCAGCCAGAAAGATATTTGAATAGCCGGCACGGCTGGCGATAAAGCCCGCCAGCGGCCCGGTCAGGCCCACCGCAGCATCCAGAAAGACCGAATAGGCGCCCAGTGCGGCACTGCGACTGGTGGCGGCAATCTTGGCCACCGCCACGACGCCCAGTGCCGGATAAATCAGTGAGACCCCAAGACCTGCCAGTATCGCGCCCAGCAGGGCAACGCCCGGATGAGTGGCCTGCCACAGGGCCAGAAGCCCTGCCAGCTCGACCATAAAGCACACCAGCGTCACACGATAGCCGCCGAAGCGATTAACGGTACCGGCAAACAGCACCCGCGCCGTGATAAAGGCAGCGCCAAAGGCGCTCAGCCCCCAGGCCGCGTGATCCCACTGCTGGTCGGCGTAATACAGCGTTATAAAGGTCGCGATCACACCATAGCCGACCGAGCTCAGGGCCAGCGCACCGCCATAGGGGGCGACCACGCGGAAGACATGCGCAAAGGGCACGCGCTTGCCGCTGACAATCGGAGAGGCCGGTCGCCGCCAGGCCAGCGCCAGTGCCAGCCCACCGATCAACACGATGAAAAGCCCCATGCTCATCACGCCAAGCCCCTGCGCAAGCACGGCGCCCAGCGGCGCGCCTATGGCCAGCGCGCCAAATCCTGCGATGCCATTCCAGGAGATCACCTTGCTCATCAACGCAGGCCCCACCAGCCCGATACCCCAGCTCAGCGAGCCCGTGCCGATCATCCCCTGAGAGACACCCAGCACCAGGCGACTCAGAACCAACAATACCAGGCTTGCAAGCGGCCATTGAATACTCAGCGTCGCCATCAGAATCAGGACACCGTTGAGCGCGCAGCCGCTCATGCCCAGCAGCACCACACGCTTGGCGCCAAGCCGGTCGGCCATCTGACTTGAGAAGGGTCGGGACAGGAGCGTCGCCACAAACTGAAGGCTGATGACCGCGCCTACCGTGACGGCATCAAAGCCCAGCGGGCCATTCATCCATGGCGGCAGCACCGTCAGCGTCATCCCGATACACAGCATGCTGACAAAGGTAGAGCTGACGATGGCGACAATACGAAGGTTGGTACCGGCGGGCGTTGCTCCCGCCATCGAATCAGAGGACATGGTCTTGTCGTTGTTGGTCAAGGTATGAGGTTGTATGACATTTACCATACGCCTGACGAGGCGCCAGTAACAGTCCTTCTCGGTCCTTTCATGTCTCGCGGGCCACAGCTTCAAGCGCTCGATCAAGTGGGCCACTGCCCATTATCTGCACACGCCCAAGCCCCAGAAAACGGGCCAGTCGGACAAGCTCCTCAAACAGTGCCGGCGCCAGTATTTCCGTTGAGATATTCGGTTCGGGGTGGGCCCTGATCACCTGCAGCACACCAGCGGCGCGTTCGGCCTTGAGATCGACACGAGCGGCCATTTGCCCGGCCAGCATGAAAGGCAGCACGTAATAGCCGTACTGGCGCAGGTGCGATGGCGTATAAATTTCGATGCGATAATGAAAGTCGAACACACGAGCGGCGCGCTCGCGGTCCCACATCAGAGGATCAAAGGGTGAAAGGAGCGCGGTCGCATGGCTTGCCCGGCGACTGGTTCGCGCCCTGACATGCTGCCAGGCCGGCATTGACCAGCCCTCCACCTCGACAGGCTCCAGCTCACCGCTGTCGACCAGCGCCTCGATGCACGCGCGGGCCTCACGACCATCCAGGCGAAAATAACGCTGCATATCCCGCACGCTGGCCACGCCCATGGCCCGAGCCGCCCGTGCGACCAGCGCCTGCTGAGCCTGTTGGGGTGACAACTCAGGTGCCTCGACGGCATCATACCCGACCACACGCTCGGGCAGGTCATATACCCGTTCAAAATTGCCACGCCGATGGGCCACCAGTACCTGGCCACTCCAGAAAAGATACTCAAGGGCTGACTTGCCATGACTCCAGCCCCACCAGCTACCCTGCCCTCGCCCGCCGCCGGTCAGGTCAGACGCTGCCAGCGCACCGCGATGGCGGATCTCAGCGAGCGCCTGGTCTACAAAATCAGGATGCTCTTTCGAGAAACGCGCCAGGCGTTTGTAAAGGCCACCCCCGCCTTCACGGGCGCGCTGCATGCGAAAGCGATAGAGCGGGTAATCTTCCACGGGAATCAGCGAGGCTTCATGGCCCCAGTATTCAAACAGTCGCCTTTTGGAAGGCGGCCCCTGATTAAAGCGCTCCAGCCATTGCCGATCATAAGGGCCCAGCCGTGAATACAGCGGCATATAATGCGCCCGACACAGCACGTTGACGCTGTCGATCTGCAAGAGCCCGAGCCTTCGAACCAGGCTTGAAAGTGCACGACTGTCAGGCTCGGGGCCATCGCGGTCGGCGCCAAACCCCTGCATGGCCAGCGTCAGATGGCGAACGTTTGAGGCTGATAGATGGCGGGTCATGGTGCTGCCTGCTCCTGTCGTATATCCTGGCATGACATCAAAGGGCGCCCGCTGCGGTGCCCACACCTGTCATGGAGCCCTTTCATGGTCAAGTCTCTTCCCCTGTCCTGCGGTCTGACTCACGCGCTGCTGCCTCTGTTGATACTGGGCGCGGCATCAGCAAATGCCGCACCGACGACCTCCGGACGCGCCGGACTGCCCGACGATGCTCGCCCGATCTGGATCGGTGAGCAGCGCTATCAGGTGTCGCGAGGCAGCTGGTTTGTGGCCTCCGAAAGTGATGGACGCTATACCCCAACGCCTACCCCGCGCGAAGTTCAGATGTCCGGAATGGACCTGTTTGATGTCGTGGCCTACCCGATGCAGGATCAAACGCTACGCCTGCAGCAGCACGACCACGGCCAGTGTCATCGCTGGGCCATCGATCAGAGCGGCTTTAACCCCACGACTACACTTGAGCCACCTTCCCGGCTTCAGGCGGGCACCTATCGCCGTGCACTGGCCGCCTGTCTGGTCGGCCACCGCTACAGCGTGCAGTAACCATTGGCAGCCCCCGACTCAGCGTCGGGTGTTCTGCAAAAGCGCGCCTTCAATGGGTACAAATCGGTCGGCCGCCTGCCGAAGGGCATTGGCGGTCAGTGCCTGAACACCATAAACATCGGTTTTGACGCCAAAGCGCTGCTGTATACGGTCAAGCAATTCGGAAAAATCGCCATCGCCCGAAATCAATACCACCCGGTCGACCTCGCTCGACGTTTCAAAAACATCCAGCGTGATCCCGACATCCCAGTCGCCCTTGGCACTGCCATCACGGCGCTGAATGAACGGCTTGAGGCGCACCTCAAAGCCAATATCGCGCAGCGCATGCTGAAACTGCTGCTGGCGCGGATCATGTCGCTCGATGGCATAGGCATAAGCGGCCACGACGGTGTCCTCGCCGACGGCATGTCGCCAGAGCGCAGCGTAGTTGACCTGACAGCCAAAGGTTTCGCGGGCGGTGTAATAGATGTTTTGTACGTCGGCAAAAAGCGCAACTCGAGCCATGAGATCTCAAATCATTGAAGTGAAGACAGGTCTTTGGGCGTATCGATATCGGTAAGGATTCCCGGATCGCTGGTGTCCAGCGTCACGACCTGCAGGGCATGACGCTTGAGCAGTGACCGGGCGCCCTCATCCCCGTCAAGTTCTGCCAGCGCCGGCCAGAATGACCGTCCAAAGACCACAGGATGGCCCGCGCGGCCCTGATGGCTCGGACGCACGATGATATCGCCACTCGCATGGACCATCAGAGCCGAAAGGGTCTCGTCACGCACCTCGGGCATATCCCCCAGCATGAGCGCCAGCGCCTCACATTGCAGGTGACGTGGCTCGGTCGAGGCGAGCAGGCCGGATACCGCCGTGGCAAGGCTTGTTCCCATGCCGATGGGTGATGAAGGTGCATGCATGATGTGCGCCTCGAACGGCAAACCAAAAGGTTCAATGGGCTCGCCATGACGCAACATGACGGCCATGGCGGTCACATGGGGGGCCAGCCTGGCCGCCGTGGCCGCCAGCAGCGTCTGCCCATTAAACGAAGCCAGACGCTTGTCACTGCCGAACCGACGACTCTGTCCTGCCGCCAGCACCAGCCCTATCACCTGTGGAGTCTTGCGCCGTTGATCGTGCCTGGGTTCTGCCATCAGACCGCAGTCGCCACGGGGGTAGCGGCGAGATGCGTTTCTCCTGCCTTGCCGTTATAAATCCGCATGACATCGGCCACAACAGACAGGGCAATCTCGGCCGGTGCCTTGCTGCCAAGATCCATGCCGATCGGCATATGAATCCGGGCAATCTCTTCGTCATTAAGGCCACCGGAGCGCCTGAGTCGCTCGGCACGCTTTTGTGAGGTTCTTTTTGAGCCCATCACACCGATGTAAAACGCAGGCGTTCTGACCGCCTCTACCATGGCCGGGTCATCGATGCGCGGGTCATGGGTCAACGCCACCACGGCAGTGGCCTCGTGACAGGCGCCCGAGGCAATGAACAGTGCCGGCAGGGCCGCCTGTACTTCAATGCCCTCACCGTGGCCGGCAGCGATGAACTCGCGTCGCACCTCGTCGCGCGGATCGCAGACAATCACCTCATACCCCAGCGCACGAGCGAACTGGGCACAGAAACCGGCCACCGGTGAAATGCCGGCCAGAATCAGACGCAGGGCCGGACCGACGCGGATCTGTACCATCCCCTGGTCATCACGCGTCACGGCGGGGCCGTTGGGGGATTCGTCAAGTACGACACGATAGCGACCGTTTTCCGGATTCACGCGTCGAACCAGGCGCTTGCGCCCCAGAAGCGTCGCCTCAAGCACTTCCAGGTGCACCTTCAACTCATCGGTGACGTCCAGCCGCTCGATAAGCACTTCCAGCACGCCGCCACAGGGCAATTGAAGACGCTGACTCTCTTCCTGGCTTTCGCCATAGCGCACAATGGTGGCCGGACTTGAAAAGGCGCCGTCCTGAAGGCTTTCGATAAACGCCTCCTCGACACAGCCGCCGGACAGCGAGCCGACATGATGACCATCCTGTGTGGCCACCAGCATCGAGCCGGGCGCACGAGGCGAAGAGCCATAGGTTCCCAGAACGGTACACAGCCAGATCGTGGAATGGGTATAAGCCCATTCGCGAGCCTGCTGGATCACCTGCAGATCAAGATGACGCATTCGAGCACTCCGAGAGGAGAAAAGGGAAAGAATGACAACAAGGATAGCAGCCTCATGATCACCCCGCCGCGTCATGCACCGGCCTCATGAAAACACCTTCATGAACATGCTAGCCTGAGCGTCCCTGTTTCATCATGTGATGGAGTCCGCGCATGGAAAGCCGTCCCCCGCTTCCCCCCTTTGACATGGACAGCGCCCGCGCCAAGGTGCGTGCCGCAGAAGACGCCTGGAATACCCGCCAGCCAGAACGGGTCGCCGGCGCCTATAGTGAGGATTCACGCTGGCGCAATCGCACCGAATTCTTTCAGGGGCGTGAGGCCATTACCGCCTTTTTGCATCGCAAGTGGCAGCGCGAGCTCGACTACCGACTCTGCAAGGAGCTCTGGGCCTTTACCGATCACACCATTGGCGTGCGCTTTCAGTACGAATGGCGCGACCGCTCCGATCAGTGGTATCGGGCCTATGGCAACGAGATGTGGGAATTCAACGAATACGGCCTGATGGTGCGCCGCGAAGCCAGCATCAACGAGATACCCATCGAAGCCGATGAACGTCGTTTCCGCTGGCCGGCACCCGGCCCGCGCCCACAGGATCATCCGGGGCTCAATCAGCTGGGGCTTTAAGCTTCCGGCTCCTTGATGGGGCTGCCATCCACCAGCGCGGCCATTGCACTCATGAAGGGTGCGTACAGCGCCCGGGTGGCCGCCTCGAACCCGGCCTCACATAGATCGTCAAAGCGTGACCACAGCTCCCCCATCATGGGTTCGCGTTCACGCAGGGGCGCCGGGCCGTTGAAACGGGCCTCTTCATAACAGGTCTGCGCCCGGGTAAGCCCCGCTTCGCGGTACTCACTCTCGCAGCTCTCATCGATGTTTCGAGGCCAGCCGGCGAAATACTCCATGGCCGGCTCCAGCGCTGTGGGCAACGGCGCATCACCGGCCTTTCGCCACTGCTGACACAGCGACCGGAGCGTATCTCGCGCGTGATCAAGCGAGACCGCTTCAAATACCAGTACGCGGTCTTCAAACAGCACCGTGGTCACGACCTGCTCGCCCATGGCGGTGAGCGCCATGTGCTCAAGCCAGGCGCGGATCATCCTGTGCGGCTTGCCGTAGTGCGTCAGGCGTCCGCTACGGTCGCGGCGAAAATGTCCAAAGTGAGCCGGCGCCAGCACACAGCGATGAAGCCCGCCGGTGTCATCTCGCCACAGGCCATCAAGTCGATCCGACAATACGGTCGTGCCGGCATCATTCAATACTTCGACCCGCATCGCCTCGACCGGTAACAAACCGTTTGTCAGCTCATGCCACTGATCCAGCTGTTGCCCGAGAGGCTTGATCAGCGCTTCTGCCAACCGCTCTCCAAATCCCAGCGCCGGCAGCATGCCCTTGCGTCGCGCTTCCTCCAGCATCTCGCTCAGGTCTCGCTCGCGGCAGGCGCCTTCCAGCAGATGCCTTTTGAAGCTGAAGCGCTCAAGCCCGTCCAGCGCGAAGGGTTCGGCGTCTTCCTCCGGAACGGCAACGGGATGAAAATGAATGCCCAGCCGCCCGGCCGTACAGATTGACCAGGGCCGCCTCAACAACCGCTCAAGATCATCAAGGCTGGCGGCCTCTTCCGGCGGCGGCGATGCACCCAGCGGCTCGATGGCCGCAATGGCGGTGGGGTGATGCACGCTTTCCCAGCCGCGCTCATAGGTGAACAGCCGATCAAAGGGAGCTGCTCCTCGCTCCAGAGCGAAGTAGGCCCGTGCAAAGGGCTGAAGCGGATGGGTCGTAATCAAACGCTCAAACAGCGCCGTCTCGGTATCTTCTGACTCAACGCGCCAACCCATCGACAGGGTGTCGAGCAGCTCACTGACCAGAATCGAAGGGGCGCGCTCACTGTTGTCGCGCTGGTCGCGGCCAACCCAGGAGAGGGTCAGCGCTTCACGCGTGGCCAGCATCGCCTCCAGCATCAGATAGCGATCATCGTCGCGGCGTGAACGGTCGCCGCTGCGATGGCGAGTGGCCATCAGGTCAAAGTCCTGCGGCAAACGCACGCGCGGATAGTCACCGTCATTCATCCCTAAAAGCCAGGTATGGCGAAACGGAATGGCGCGCATCGGCATCAGCGTTGCAAAGTTGACCCGCCCGGCCAGAAAACGCTGGGCCAGGCCGCCCTCGTCGAGCCGATCGGTCAGCGCCTCGCGGAAGACCGCCAGCGACAGCACCTCTCCAAACTCGGCGCACTCGCCTTCCTCGGCCAGGGTGCGGGCCGCTCTGGAAAGACGCTCAAGAATATCGAAATCATTCTGCTCAACCGGTGCAAAAAGCGCCTCGAGCATCTCCTCCAGACGCGCAATCCAATCATCGATGCTCACGGGCGTCTCAAGATGCTGATACCAGTATCTGAGGCGCGTCATCAGCTCGGCCAGGCGCCCGGCCAGATCGGCTTCAAGCCCGCCGATCTCGTCATAAGCCTGGATGCCGTCGAAGCTGCCTTCGCCGATGGCAAAGCCCAGCAGCATGCGATCCAGACCGAACTGCCAGGTATTTTCCGAAAGCCCCGGCAGATCCAGCGTATCGCGATGCTCACCGTCGAGCCCCCAGCGCACACCGCTGCCGGCCAGCCACTGCGACAGTCTTTCGAGCTCTTCTTCCTCGATGTTGAAGCGCCGTCGAAAGGCCGGCACCTCCAGCCAGTCGAGCACCTCGCTGACACCAAGACGCCGCTCGGGCAGCTCCAGCAGCGACAGTGCCGCGCTCATCAGCGGGCTCGCGCCAGAAGCAATCCGGTCGGAGACGGTATAGGGAATATAGCGAGCGTCATCGCGCGGAATCTGCCCGAACACCGCATCAATCAGCGGCGCGTAGCGTTCGATGTCCGGCACCAGCACGACCATGTCTCGCGGACGCAGGCTTGAATCCCGGTCGAAGGCATCAAGCATCTGATCGTGCAGAATCTCGACTTCCCGCAGGGGTGAATGGGCACGTGTAAAGGCAAGCGAGCGATCTTCAGGCTGAACGAGGCGCTTGTCGCCCTCCTCTTCGGCGCGACGCGCCGGATGCACCAGGTCCAGCACTTCCTGTTGAAGCTGATGCAAAAGACTCGGATATGCCTCGGTCGGCGGATCACGAAAGATATCGTGCTCCATGTCAAAGGCGTTGTCGGCCTCGAAATCGTAAAGCGCCTCGATGAAGTCGCGGCCCTGTGCGCCCCAGCCGGCCAGCAGCGGATTGGCACTGAGGTGCAGCGTCTCGCTGTCCAGCCCCTCAAGCGAGGGTGCGGCCTGATGGCGCTGACGATGGCTGTCACGTCGCAGCTGCGCTCGCAGTGCGTCACGATCGGCCACGATATCGCCCCAGTAGAAGCGACACGGGTTGGCCACCATCAGTACGATATCCATTACCCCCGACAGGGCATGCAGGGCTTCAAGCAGCTGAAACGGCAGCGCCGAAATGCCAAACACGAACAGCCGGCGCGGCAGCGCTTTCGGGACAGAGGTCAGCGCGCGGGCCTGCACCAGAAACTGATCATGCAGCGCCGCGCGGTGATGACGCTGCGCCTGATCGGAGGCATCTTCCAGCAGCGCCCGCCAGAGCACGGGCTGCCAGTGATCTACCGGCGCGATATCAAAAGGCGCCGTCTCCCCCTGCGCCCAGGCCGCCATCCAGTCGGGCCGATAGACCAGATACTGGTCAAAGAGATCCGCCAGCCGGGAGGCGAGCTGATAGCTCTTGCGTTCACCACAGGGCGCCACGCCTTCGATTTGATCATCGAGGGAGATTTCGTCATCGAGATAGTGGGCCAGCGGTGCAAACTCGCTTTGACGCAAAAGACGAGGCAACAGGCGCATCAGTCGCCAGGTCATCGGCCCCTTGTCAAACGGCGAGCGTTTGGGAATGTCATCGCCCAGCACGGCACGGTAGGCGCGCCAGACAAAGCTCGAGGGCAGCGGGAAATCCAGCGAGGCCGCGACGCCATGGTGCTGTGCCAGACAGAGCTGCAGCCACTGCGCCATGCCGTTGGACTGCACCAGAAAGGTCTCATCTTCAAGAGGCCCCAGCGGGTCGCGCTCCGAAAGCGCCGTGGCGAGATCACGCAGATCCTCGAGATGGTTGGCGTGCAAAACAGTAAACATTGCGCTCCCGGAGACACAGCAGACGGTGGGGCCATCTATCCTACCTGCACCGCCGGGAGCTGCGAAGCGTTCACGCTGGGAGAAGCCCGCACGATCTGGCGCGGGTTAATGCTCGACAGCGAGTCGCGGCGGTGTCAGACCCCGAGATCATGGTCCGGGCGCATGTCATAGCGCATGACGTTATGCATGAAGGCGCCATCAACATAGAGCGTGGTGCCGGTGATATAGCGCGCCTGCTCCGAGCACAAAAAGACCGTGACCCCGGCGACATCCTTCGTTTCTCCGATAAAGCCCAGCGGAATCCAGCTGTTCATGTTGTCAATTCCCAGGCGCTCGTTGTCTTCCTGATTGATATCGGTACTGATGGCACCGGGTGATAGCCCGACCACGCGAATGCCGTATTCGCCCCACTCCACGGCTGCCGCCCGGGTCAGGGTCTTGAGACCGGCCTTGGCGACGCTGTAATGCGCCACGCCCTTTCTGACCACCTCATCGTGGATGGACTGAATATTGATGATAACGCCGCCCTGTCCGGCCTTTTTCATGCGTCGCGCAGCGTGCTGCGAGCAGTAAAACGGCGCATTGAGATTGACGTTCATCAAGGCCTGCCAGTCCTCGCGCGGCATGTCTTCCAGCGCATGGGCGTTCTCGAACCCGGCATTGTTGATCAGGATGTCGATATGGTCGAACTGATCGTCAAACTGCTCGAACATGCCATCCACGGCCTGCGGATCACTTAAATCCGCCACCACCACGCCGGTTTTGACGCCACATTCGCGGGTCAGGCGTTCAGCGGTCTCGTTGACCTCGTCACGAGGCTTGCGCGTGTGAAAGGCCACATTGGCACCGGCACGGGCGAGCGACTCGGCCATGTGCGCACCGATACCGCGATTGGCGCCGGTGACCAGTGCCGTCTTGCCCTTGAGCGTAATCTCCATCTGCTTCTCCCTGAAAGATTGTCCATGAACGCATGGCCCGGCGTTGCGGGGCTTTTGAACGGCCATAAAAAAGCCAGGCTCGAATGAGCCTGGCTGATAAGCGCCGGACAGGAAAGGTCGGCTTAGTGTGCGGCCTGAGCACGGTAGTGATAGTGGCGCCTGGCCAGAAAAAGCCCCATGACCACACCGACACTCATGACGCCGGCCACATACCAGGCAGGCGACATTGGCAGTTTTTCGATCGAGGTGGTCACGATCATTGGCGTCAGACCACCGGCGATGGCATAAGCCACGTTGTAGGAAAACGAAAGTCCCGTGAAGCGAATGGCGGCCGGAAACGACTTGACGGCAATGGCCGGTACGATCCCGGTCAGCCCGCCGAAAAAGCCTACCAGCGCGTAGAGCGGGAACAGCAGCGTCACGTCGTGATGCATCAGCCAGAAAAAATAGAAATAGGTGATGCCCAGACCCGCGCAGGAAAGCATCAGCACGATGCCATCCCCGATCCTGTCGGCCAGCGCCCCGGCACTGAGACAGCCAATGATCAGACAGACGATCGCCACACAGTTCGCCTGAAGGGTCAGACCGCGGTCAATGCCGGCAAAGCTTTGCAACAGCGTCGGTGTCATCAGGATCGTGACCACCACAGCGGCGGTCAAAAGCCAGGTCGCGATCATCGAAATGGCCACACCCGGGCGATAGTCACGCAACAGGGTGCGCATGGGCAGCTCTTCGGACAGCGCCTTGTTCTCCTGCATTTCGGTAAATACCGGCGTCTCGTGCAGGTAGCGACGCAGATAAAGCGTCACAAAGCCCAGTACCCCACCGACCAGAAACGGTACACGCCAGCCCCAGCTATGCAGGGTCTCGTCGCTCATGACGTAATTCAGACCAGTCGCCATGAAAGACCCCAGCAGAATTCCGGCGACCAGCCCCGCAGACAGGGTGCTGGTGGCAAAGGCGGTGTGACGGGCCGGCACATGCTCGGTCACGAATACCCAGGCGCCGGGCGCTTCGCCGCCGATGGCGGCCCCCTGCAGCATGCGCATGGCCAGCAGCAGAATCGGTGCCAGATAGCCGATGGTGGCATAGGTGGGCAGAAGCCCCATGATCAGCGTCGGCAGGGCCATGAGCATGATGGAGAGCATGAACATCTTCTTGCGACCCAGCCGATCACCGAAGTGCGCCATGATGACGCCACCGATGGGTCGGGCAATGTAGCCGGCGGCAAAGATGCCAAAGGTCTGTACCAGACGCAGCCACTCGGGCATGTCAGGCGGAAAGAAGAGCTGGCCGACCACGCTTGCAAAGAAAACGAAGATAACGAAATCGTAGAACTCAAGCGCACCGCCCAGTGCGGAAAGCCCCAGTGTCTTGATATCGCGGGCGCCCAATGGACGCGTCACGGACGTCGATGGTCCGTTTGAATTGGCATTGTTCATGGGGAAAGTCGCTATCGAAAAAGCAGTTGACGTGGCACATACAAAGTCAATCTGATCGCGGATCACGCGACATGGTCTGCCGACATTCGCGGATCACGCGAAATGGGTGCCGACCGAGCCGGATCCGATCATATCAGAAAAGTCACGCACAAAAGTCGACAGAAGTTCCCGACAGGAGGCGATCTTTCATCTCATGGAGGCTGCGTTACACTTTCAGTCAGGATCTGCCCTTTTAATGCCGGCAGGTCGTTCCCCTTTCTGTCCGGAGCCCGAGAACGCCATGACGACATCCCCTGCCTCACTGCCTGCCACTGCCCGGGACATTCTCGCCACCCTTGTTGATTTTGATCTGCTGTCTCGCCAGTCCAATCTGGCCCTGATCGAGTGGGTCGAACAGTATCTGGATGCCTATGGCATCAGTCACGAGCGGATCGCCAGCGATGACGGTGAGCGCTTTAATCTACTGGCCCGAATCGGGCCCGATGTGGCCGGTGGCGTCGTGCTGTCCGGTCATACCGATGTTGTCCCCGTCGAGGGCCAGCAGTGGCAAAGTGATCCCTTCACCCTGACCGAGCGTGACGGTCGTCTTTACGGCCGGGGCAGCTGTGACATGAAGGGCTTTCTGGCCTGTGCCCTGTCAGGTGTGCCGGACTGGTCCCGACGCGAGCTCAAGCGTCCCATCTGGCTGGCGTTTTCCTATGATGAGGAGATTGGCTGTCTGGGCGCGCCCCGAATGATCGAGCATCTGGTCAAACACCATCCTGCCCCATCCGCCGTTATTATCGGTGAGCCGACCCTGATGGCCCCGGTGATCCTGCAAAAGGGGATCACCACGCTTAGAACGATCATTCATGGCGTACCGTCCCATTCAAGCCAGGTCAACCAAGGCATTTCGGCCATTCACATTGCAGCGCGTCTTGTCAGCCGCATCGAGGACATCATGAGCGAGCTGGCCGAGGAAGGGTCACTGGATGATGCCTTCAACGTGCCCCATTCAAGTCTGCATGTGGGCACCATCAAGGGCGGCAACGCTATCAACATCATGGCGCAGCACTGCGAGTTCGACTGGGAAATTCGACATCTGCCCGAGGAAGGCTTCGAAGCTGTCTACCAGCGCTTTCGCGAATACAGCGATGAGCTTGAGACCACTCTCAAGGGCGTCAATGCCGATTTTGCCATCGAGACCACCACACTGACCGATACCGTGCCGGGGCTTGAAAATCGCAACAACGAAGAGGCGCTCGCGCTGCTGGAAAAGCTGGGCGTTCGTGAACCCGGTCAGGCCGTCGCCTATGCCACCGAAGCCGGGCAGTTTCAACGGGCCGGTCTACAGGCCGTCATCTGTGGTCCCGGCAGCATCGAGCAGGCACATCGAGCTGATGAATTCATTTCGCTCGAACAGCTCGAGCGTGGCGAGCGCCTGATGCAATCGCTGGGACCGATCATGGCGGAATGACCCAGCCCTCCCTGAGGCTTCCCTGTCACAGCCGAGCCGGGATCTTCATGACAGCAGGACAAACGGGAGCGGCTGGCAGCTGCCAGCCCTTCCGCAAGGCCTGTCCAATGGATGGATGCAAAAGCGTGAATTTTGCTGATTTAACCATCTATACTGTCACTTAACGTAACGGCACAGCCAAGGATCAGGCCAGTGTCGATACTGTACAGATTAAAAAAGAAACACTGCTGTTACAGTGCAAGAGAGGGAGCCTTATGAGATTTTTCAAACGCAGCTCGACATCTCTGGATTCGTCGCAAAGGGGCTACGCAGAGCTTGCTTCATCACCGGAGCAGGCCTCTGCCATGCTGATCGATGACAGCGAATATGATCGTCATGAAGGATTTGTTCAGCTTAAACATCGGCTTCAACGTGCGGAGTGGCGCCAACGGCAGGCATACTATGAAAAGTATGGGGCCGCGCCAGCGCCCAGTATCATTCGTCCGGAACAGGACTGGCTGGTGCATTGAATGCCTTTTGCACCATATCTACCGTCTCGTTCATCTGACGGGGCCGCTTTCAAGGGAGCGGCCCCTTGCGTATGTCACAATAAAAAGCAGCGCTCAATCACTTTCATGAGGATAACGCTACCGGGTATTTCGTTGCCCGAAGGTTATCCGGATTCATTATTTAGCTGGAAGGAAACTGGAATGCGTATGTGCCCAGCGTTTTTGACCATACCCCTGAGTCTGGGACTTGTGCTGGTGATGCTTCAGAGCCCGGCACAGGCCGCCACTCAGCCTCAGCAGGGGTATCAGTCCTCACCGGGGGCAAGTGTCATGCGTGAACCCCAGAGCGGCCCGAAAGTCGACCGCCGCCTGGTCATTCGAACGCTGATGGCACATCGAGAAGACTTCAAGCGTCAGACCTTTGAGGTGGTAGCGCCACCACTACAAATAGGGGATCGAATTCCGGAAAATGTCGAAAGCGAGCAGCTCCCCGACGCGGTCAAGCAGGCACTGCCCCGCTATGAAGGTTACGCCTGGCGCCGTATCGGCAACGATGTTGTGCTCATCGGCATCGCCTCTGATACCTTCTACGATATCTTCCCGGGCGTACTGAAAGAGCCCGAGACGCCTTAAGCACACTATCCAGGTAAAAGACTATCTACGCAAAAGGGCCCTGCTTTTGGCAGGGCCCTTTTTATGACTGCCTGAATCTTTATTTGAAAGATCAGCCTTCAAGCCTTGCATCAAGGGTGATGTCGGCGTTAAGCAGACGCGAGATCGGGCACCCTTCCTTCGCATCGTTGGCGGCCTTTTCGAAAGTCTGCTGGTCAGCCCCCGGAATACGGGCCACCGTTTTCAGCGCCACCTTGCTGACGTAGAAACCACTGTCGTCCTGCTCCAGCGTTACTATCGCCTCTGTCTGGATGCTTTCAGGCTCAAGATCGGACTGTCCCAGAATCATGGACAGTGCCATGGAGTAACAGCTGGCATGCGCTGCCCCGATCAGTTCTTCCGGGTTGGTTCCCGGCTGACCTTCAAAGCGGGTATTGAAACCGTAGGGGTTTTCCTTGAGCGCACCACTTTCGGTGGAAACGACACCCTTGCCCCGCTTCAGGCTTCCTTTCCATTCGGCAGAACCTTTCTTCTGAATGGCCATTACATGCCTCCCTGGTACAGATAATATTCAAAAAATCCCTGTGTCGGGCCAGTGCCTGACACTTCCCAAAGGATAGTCGATCCTTTCACACTGGCAACTTCTTCGAGAATGAGTATTCCTACAACACCGATAGTGCAGCGTCATAGTCGGGTTCATTCTTGATCTGATCAACCAGCTCGCTGTGCAGTACCCGATCATTTTCATCTAGTACGATCACGGCACGCGCGCAAAGCCCGCGCGGTCGGCCGCTTTGAATATCCACCCCGTAGGCCTGCACAAATTCGGCGTGATGACGAAACGTGGAGAGCATCAGTACATTATCCAGTCCTTCCGCGCCGCAAAAGCGACCGGCTGCAAAAGGCAGATCCGCCGAAATGACCAGCACGACCGTATTCTCGAGCCGGGAGGCTTGCTCATTGAACTTGCGCGTGGAGGTGGCGCAGGTGCCGGTATCAATACTGGGCACGATCGAAAGTACCTTGCGCTGCCCGGCGAAATCCTCGAGAGAGACATCGTTCATTTCCCGTCCTGTCAGGGAAAATGATGGGGCCTTGTCCCCCTGCGCGGGAAAGTGACCGCCTACCTCAACATGGCCATCGCCATAACCGACTGTCGTCATTTAAATAACTCCTTCCCTGATGTGCGTGATGGTCCGTGATACAGACGTTATGAAGGATAGATACCAGCGGCCTGCTTCACTACCGCTGCCAGGGGGTGAGCTGCCAGTGCTCATGGCCCGGCAAAGGCGGCTGACACAGCACGGGCGCCACATTGCCGATGCGGGCACCGTAGGGGTGGCCCTGAGTCACATTGCAGATCACCCGAAAAACACCGGAGTGCGCCACGACCAGCGGGCACTCAAAGCGTGTCAGTAGTTCATTGAGGACTTCCAGCACCCGGCGTTGAAAGCATTCCCAGGACTCGCCCTTCTCCAACGCCTCGAAATAAGGCATGGGATCCTGAATGGGCGTCTTTTCCAGCTCGCCCCAGTGACGTTCTCGAAGCCCGGCATAAACATGCAGTTCATTATCCGGCAGCGCCAGCCGAGCAGTCTTGCGGGCTCGAAACATGGTACTGACGGCCACATGAGACCATGATGCCTGTCCAAGCATCGTGCCGACCTCACGCGCCTGCGACTCGCCCCGCGGCGTCAGGGGCACATCCGGGCTACCGGCAATGAGGCTGGCACGGTTGTAGAAGGTTTCGCCATGGCGAAGGAAGACGAAGGGACGCGGTAATAGCTCGGTCATTGAAAATTCCGGCACTTATCAGTCAGCGGTCAGTTCTTTTAGTGTACGCCTCGCCATCGGCAGGCGTTACCCTTGAAGACGTCATACAGAAAAACGGACCCCGCAGGGCCCGTTTTAGTACGTCAATATTTTTCGGCTCAGCCGTGGCGATCCCAATTACGATCGCCGGGTGCCGGCGGTACGAACTGATAAAGCCAGGTCTCGCTGAGTGTCTGGTCACCTTGGCGTAGATAAACGCGCAGTGTCACCGGGTCGGTCTTCTCGCTTTTGGGATACCAGTCAAACTGTGCACGCCACATTTGAAGCGGCCCACCCAGCTTTGTGACCGACACAACCTGCGTTTCGCCGCTGGAAGCGGACACAACGGCCTCCATGTTGGCGTCATGCGGCATATCCTTGATGGGCGCACCGCGAAAGTCCACCGCAAACCGGCGCGCCCAGGTTTCCGGCGAATATTCGCCCGGAATCCAGCCATCACGTACCGCGCCAATACCGCTCCAGGTCTTGTCCACCTGACCAACGGAAGGTTTCACGGGGGGATGCGGGCTCCAGTACAGGTTATAGCTGTAACTCAACTCCTGACCGGCCTCTACGGGTTCTGCGGGCTGCCAGAACGCGGCGATGTTATCGACCGTTTCCCCCATGGTCTGAAGCTCGATCAGCGTGATCGAGCCCTTGCCCCATTCACTGGTCGGCTCGCACCACAGACTCGGGCGGGCATGATAATAGTTGACCACGTCGCGATAGTGTTCGAAATCGTGATCATCCTGCACCAGTCCGAACCCACGCGGGTTTTCGTCCTCGAACGTGTTGTACTGCAGGACATCGGGATTATAGAGCGGGCGGCATATCCACTCGCCATCTCCGCTCCAGATCGAGAGCCGGTCGGAATCATGTACCTGAGGCACAATGGTATCGCGACGCATCCGCTGACTTGTCCCGGTCAGGAACATGCTGGTCATGGGAGAAATACCAAGACGCTCGATGCTCTTGCGCGGATAGACGTTGGCATCGACCCCCATCACTACTCGCTCGGACTGGCAGTCGATATCGAACTTGTAGGCGCCGGTCGCGCTGGGAGAATCCAGCAGGGCATACACGGTAAACCGGGCGCGGTTGGCCGGCGGCTCATCAAACCAGAAGTGGGTAAATACCGGGAATTCTTCCTGTCCCTCTTCCGGCGGCATGGCCGTATCGATGGCCAGTCCACGGGCCGACAGGCCGAACTGGTTGTTCTTGTCAATGGCCCGAAAATAGCTGGCGCCCAGAAAAGAGACCACGTTGGCCAGCGCCGAAAAATCCGGATTGCGCGAGACACGCCAGCCCGCAAAGCCCAGATCATGGCCCTTGAGCTGATCAACATCGATGCCCGTACCTTCATAGGTGAAGAGCTCGGGTCGGAAATGAATCTCATAGGCCTTTTTATCAACCACGCTGTACATGCGCACCGGCTGATTGAACTGCATGCCGACGTGGAAGAACTGGGCCTGAACGGCCGCATCACCACGATCGGACCACAGGGCATGGTTCTGGTCGTACTGGATGGCCTGATATTCCAGCGGGTCAAGATTGTCGAGTGTCAGCGTCTCGGGCAGCTTCTCGGTGGTGTCCTTGTACTCGGATTTGGCCATGTCACGAGCATGCGACTTGAGCCAGTCGAAATCGAAATCGGTGCCCTTGTCATCCAGCGCCACCTCGACCCCTTCACCCGGTCCGCGATTGTTGTTGCCACTGGCGCGAGCCAACAGGGATTTGGTCGACATGCCCAGCGCAGACAGCGCCGCAGATGCCTTGAGTAGAGTTCTTCGATCCATGGACAAGACTTTCCTTTTGAGACGATACGACCCTGCCTGAGTCGCAATCCAGTTGTTGAGTTAATACAGGGTCAACCACTCCAGGGTTTGATGACCCGTAATTAACCAGAATCGACCATCGCAGGTCTGGAGGGTTCCTCACCCTTGCGTAAAACATGGTGACGCCGTGTCACCGCTTACTGCTTTTTTTCTTCCTGCACGGGCAACGCCAGCACCGACATGACCGGGACCTGCAATGGATCAGAAATATACTCGTATTGATCGAGCGTTCCTATTATGTCGAGCTTGAGATGATCCTGAACAACACATCATTTTCACGAGCACACTCACGCTTACCCTGACATTACATTTTGTGCGCCTCGATCATGTCCTGAACGGCTCGATCATCCGCGTATGATACCGATACCCTAGGCCATTTTTCCCGAGACGGTAGCGCCTGATGAAACTGATTCACACCGCGGACTGGCATCTCGGCCAGCGCTTCCACGGCCAGTCGCGCCACAACGAGCATCACGACTTTCTGAACTGGCTGCTGGAAACACTCGATGAGCGACAGCCCGATGCCCTGCTGATCGCAGGCGATATTTTTGATGTCATCAATCCTTCCATGGCGGCCCAGTCACTGCTGTATGACTTTCTGGTCAGTGCGCACGAACGCCAGCCACAGCTGACCATTGTCATGATTGCCGGCAATCATGACAGCAGCACACGCATCGAACTGCCTGCGCCACTGCTGCAGCGATTGAATACCCATGCGCTGGGTCGCATTCTCTGGCATGACAGCGGCCGGCCCGATGTGGATCGCCTGATCGTTCCCCTGACGGACAGGCAGGGGGTCACTCGCGCCTGGTGCATGGCCCTGCCCTTTCTGCGACCGGCTGAAG
This sequence comes from Kushneria marisflavi, assembly GCF_002157205.1. NCBI lineage: Bacteria > Pseudomonadati > Pseudomonadota > Gammaproteobacteria > Oceanospirillales > Halomonadaceae > Kushneria > Kushneria marisflavi. Next base: position 526,953 of record NZ_CP021358.1, read on the forward strand.
TGACCGGAAGAACACATGATGGCACCAGGCCTGACGATGAAGACGTCTCCGAAACGCCCGGTGACCACTATGTTCAGGGCATGGTGCGCGTTCATGACGCACTGTTTGAGGCCGGCCTGCAAAAGCGCGAGCCGGGGCAGGCGCTGATCGCCATGAGCCACGCCCATCTTCATGGTGCCAGCGTCTCCGAACACAGCGAGCGCCCCATTGTGATCGGCGGTGAAGAATCGCTTTCTGCATCGCTGTTCCCGCCCGACATTGCTTATGTGGCGCTTGGACACCTGCATAAACCTCAGCGGGTCGGCAGTGACCATATTCGCTATAGCGGCTCACCATTGGCGATGGATTTCTCCGAAACCCACTACCCGCATCAGGTGCTCGAAGTCACCCTCGAAGGCGAACAGGTTGCGGAAATCACCTCGCTGCTCATCCCTCGCAGTGTCGCCATGCACCGGGTCGGGCCACTGCCGCTTGAAGAGGTGCTAGAGACTCTGGCAAGCAGCGATTTTGTCGATGACACACAAACTGATCTGCCGCGCGACACATGGCCCTGGCTTGACGTGCGTGTGATGCTGGATGCGCCTCGAGTGGATCTGCGCCCACTCATCGAGCACGCGCTCAAGGGCAAGGCCGTACGTCTGATCAGCATCACCACCCGCACGTCGCAGCCACCGTCGCCGGATCAGGTATGCGAATCCCTTGATGATCTGGGTCCCGTGGATCTGTTCGGCCGTGTCTGGGCGAGAGAGTATGGCGATGCACCGCCCGATGAGGTCATCCACGATGTGCAGTCCCTGATGCAAACGCTGCTCGATGATGAGACGCCCGAGGAGACCCCATGAGAATTCTGGCCCTTCGCCTTCACAATATTGCCTCGCTCAGCGGCCCACATATCATCGACTTCACCGCCAGCCCGCTCGACAGTGCAGGGCTATTCGCCATTACCGGTCCGACCGGTGCGGGCAAAAGCACGCTGCTGGATGCGCTGTGTCTGGCCCTTTACGGCAGCACCCCTCGCCTTCGGACCGCGCCGGGTCGGGACTCTGTTTCTCCTGATGTCGGCGAGGAGACCCTGACCACCGCCGATGCGCGCACTCTGCTGCGCCGAGGCGAAAGCAGCGGCTACGCCGAAGTCGATTTTCGCGGCTGTGATGGCGCTCACTACCGGGCCTGCTGGCGCGTGCGGCGTGCCCGTCACAAGGCAGATGGCAAGCTTCAGGGCGTTGAACAGAGCCTCATCTCCCTGCCGGACCAACGGGTCATTACCTCGCAAAAGCGCGAATTCGACCGTCTGCTGCCCCAGTATCTGGGGCTGAGTTTCGAGCAGTTCACCCGCGCGGTGCTGTTGGCGCAAAGCGAATTCAGTGCCTTTTTGAAAGCCGATGACAATCAACGCAGCGAGCTGCTGGAAAAGCTGACCGACACCGACATCTATTCGCGCCTCTCCATCGCCGCCTTTCAAAAGACCCGCGACTGTGAACGTGAGGTGGCCGCACTGGAAGCTCAGCTCGGCCATCAGATGCCCGTCGAACCCGAGCAGCGCCAGGCGCTCGAGCAGCGCGCCGCCGAAACCCTGACGCAACTTCAGACGCTTCAAACACAGCAGCAGGCGCTTGAACGCGAGCAGAGCTGGCTGGCCACCGATCAACAGCTTGAAACGCACTGGCAAAGCGCCTGTCAAGCTTATGAAGACGCCCTGAGCATTCGACAGACACAGGCCGATCAGAGACAGCAGCTGTCCCGACTCGAGGCACTGGCCCCTGCGCGACACCTCTTTGTACAGCACGACGCGCTGACCGCGTCGCTCAAGGCGCTGGAAGATCGCCGCGATGCGGCACAAACACGTCTTACGACGGCCAAACGCCAGCGCGACGAGATCGTCGACCAGCGCGACAGGCACAAGGCGCAGCTGGAATCACGACGTCAGCATTACCGGGATCAGCAGCCGCTACTGGCGCAGTGCTCACTGGATGAGCAGCGCCATCGCGACCTGCATCAGCGCGCGTTGCATACCGAGCAGCAACTCAAGACGCATCATCAAACCCTGTCGGACCAGGAAAAGGCGCTCGCTCACTGCCGCCAGAAGGCACACAGACAACGAACCTCGCTCGAGGCGCTTGATGCTCGACTTCAAACGCTGACCGATGGCGCCACCTCCTTCGCTCAGTGGCGCGAGGCGATCCAGAATCGACTGGATCAATATCGCCAGCAGCGCCAGGCGCTGGAAAGCCTTCAACACGCCCACGACCACTGGCAGCAGCTGGATCAGCGTTTTCAGACATTGAGCACGCATCAGACCAAAGATCGTCAGACGCTTGAAACGCTACGCAAGGACGGCACCCGAACCCGAACCGACCTTGATCGGCAAAAAGCGATTCTCGATCAGCTCGAAAACAGCATTGCCCGCCTGCGCGCTGCCCGCAGCGACAGCGTTGACACCCTGCGTGAAGGCCTGGAAGCCGACGCGCCCTGTCCGGTATGTGGCAGTCAGGATCATCCTTATGCACGCCAGCCACCGTCGCAGCCGGCGCATGACATGCTGGTGGCCACCGAGCGCGAGGAGCAGCGCCAGCTTGATGAGGCTCGCCAGACACGCGACGATCTGGATCAGCACTGTGCCGAGCTGAGAGGTCGCTACGGCGAGCTTAATAGCCAGATCATCCAGCGCCAAGAAGCGCTTGCCACCCTCGAGACCCAGCGACTCGAAGCCCGCCAGCATCTTGAGGCCTGCCCCGAGAGCGACACGCTGCTGGCGACTCCCCTGGAGGACCGCCCGCCATGGTTCGAGCAGCGCTTGGCAGGCGTGACTACCGCGCAGCGTGAGGATGGCGAGCATCTGGCGTATTTTGATCGTGACCAGGAGACCAGAACGCCGCTCAAGGAACAGCTTCATGACCTTGAAATCGAAACAGCACGCCTTGAAACCACTGTGGCCCACGCGCGCGAACAGATCGAGAGCCTTGAAGCTGCCCATGCCCCGCTGATCGACGAGCGCGAAACGCTTTCCCGAACGCTCAGGACGCAGCTGGGCGACTACCCGGACGTTAATCGCTGGCGTGAGGCGCTCGATCATGACATCGAGACCTGTGAAGAGAAGCTGGCCACGGCTCAAAAGCAGCTGGCGGGCTGTGATGAGCAGTGCCGAACGCTTCAACAGGACATTTCACAGCTTCAGCAGCAGCATGAAGACCAGACCCGCAGTCGCGAGACGCTGTCCCTAGAGATGACACAGTGGCGTGAAGCGAATCCTGATATCGATGAAGCCACCCTGGCAGAGCTTCTGGCCCTGCCACCCGAGCATCTGCAGCAGCTGGCAAGCAGGATGGCGGCCACGGACCAGCGCATCAGCGAGGCACAACTTCTTGGTCAGGAGCGCTTGGCCGTGCTTGAGCGCCATCGTGAACACTACAGTGAGCATGCCGTTTCACCCGATTCGACCCTTACCGCACGGGGCGCATCGCACTGCCTGACAACATGGCGAGAAGAACGCCTCACCGAGCTTGCCCGCCAACAGGCAAGCCTTGACGCGGACCTTCCTCAGGCACAGCGCTTGCGTGATGAGGCCGCGCATGCGCTGCGCCACGATGACCACTGCCGTGCGCAGGCCCGTGAAATTGAACAAAAGCTTGAGCAGCATCGGCGTGACGTCACGCGCTGGGGACGCATTTCCGGCTTGATCGGGGCCGCCGATGGCAAGAAGTTTCGTCGCATTGCCCAGGGCTGGAATCTGGAGCGGCTTATTGAACACGCCAATATCCACCTTCAGGGTCTGGCGCGACGCTATCGGCTGGCACGAGGCGGCAGCGAACTGGGGCTTCTGGTCATCGATACGGACATGGGCGATGAGCGACGCTCGGTGCATTCGCTCTCAGGCGGAGAAACCTTTCTGGTCTCGCTGGCCCTGGCCCTGGCCCTGGCTTCCATGGCGTCCTCGGAGCTGCAGATCGAGACCCTCTTCATCGACGAGGGGTTTGGCAGCCTTGACCCCCAGTCGCTGTCGCAGGCCATGGACGCCCTCGATGCGTTGCAATCGCTGGGGCGGCGCGTCGGCGTCATTTCTCACGTTCAGGATATGCATGAACGCATACCGGTTCAGATCAGGATCGCGCCCCGCGGTAACGGACAAAGCGATATCACATTAAGTTGATGCTCGAAAAAAACGTCCTGACAACGCTTCAGAAACCCTTGTAAAGTCAGGCCACTCGTTTTTAAGCCATTAAAAAAGGGCCTCCGTAGAGGCCCCTCATCACTCGTTTGGCGATGTTTATAGTGCCAGCCAGGCGGCCAGCACGAAAACGGCCAGCAGTCCCACGTAGAGCGCGACCCGTACCAGCGGCTTGAACTCCAGCGCCGGAATGCTGACCAGCGACAGACGCGAGAAGCGCAGTAAACACCAGATCACCCCCAGCACCACCAGGATAACGATGAAAAATGGCAGACTGATGCCAATAAACAGGGCCTGCCACTGAGGCACTGTATTGACCGCACTCGGACTCAGCATCAAAAAGAGCGTGCCGCCCAGTGCAAAAAGGCCGATGTCGAAGGTCGTGCTCAGAAGGCGGGTGCCGATAACCTTCAGCGACCGGGTGACCGGGTTGTCACGCATCAGATCACGCGCCATGAAGGCAATGACGGCGAAAAAGAGCGATACCAGGCCCAGCGCGCTCCAGTAGGAGGAAAATCCAACGCCTTCGGCCGTGCTGCTACCGGTGGAAATGCCGGTCATTGCCGCATTGCCCTCCCCGCCACCGAGCTGGTGCTGCATCAGCCACTGGGCCAGACCACCGATCAATATCCATAAAACGATGGTAAAAAAGAAATCGCCAATACCTTTTTTCTGCATGGCCAGGGGTCCTTTCATTGCAATGGGCATAGTGGGTTCAGGGGCTCTATCATGGCAAACAAACGAACACTTCGACAGCACCGCGTATCCGCCATGCCGGAGTGAGAGGTTCTGCTCGACGGTCTGCAGCGCGGCAGCATGACAGATCGCCTGAGCCGAGGTCGTGCCTGATCGTGCGTCCGGAGTGTCTTGAGAGGAGCTTAAAACACGCGCTGCGCGCTTGGCGGACCGCCATTTTTTGCCAGACTGGAAAGCGCCGCCTGAGGTGTGGTGGCCTTTGAGCCCACAACGACATCGTTCGACGATGCTGGCAAGGAATATGTCATGCGCCCTCTTTTACTGGCCCCACTTCTGGTCTCCCTGACCCTGCCTGTCATGGCAAAAGATAATGTCACTGCTGACGCGCCCGTTTACGGCCCTCGACTGGAAGGCTTCGATTACCCCTGGCCGTTGCATCGCTTTAAGCTGAACAGTCAGCAACAATCGCTTGAGATGATGTACATGGATGTCACCCCGCAAGGAGAGGCCAACGGTGACACCGTGGTATTAATGCACGGCAAGAACTTCTGCGCCGCCACCTGGGAGAGCACCATCGAGGCCCTGACCCGGAAGGGCTATCGCGTGATTGCCCCGGATCAGATCGGTTTTTGCAAATCCAGCAAGCCGGAACACTATCAGTACAGCCTGCATCAGCTGGCCGCCAACACGAATGCTCTGCTGTCACATCTTGAAATCGAGCGCGCCACCATCATGGGCCACTCGATGGGCGGCATGCTGGCGACCCGTTATGCACTGATGTACCCCAAGGCCACGTATCAGCTGGTGCTGGTCGACCCCATCGGTCTGGAAGACTGGAAAGCGAAGGGGGTTCCCTGGCAGTCGATCGACAACTGGTATGAAAGCGGCAAAAAGGCCAGCGCCGAAAAGATGCGCGCCTATCAAAAGGAGACCTACTACGCCGGTCAGTGGAAACCGGAATATGATCGCTGGGTCGAGATGCAGGCCGGCATGTACCGCGGCGATGGCCGTGATATCAATGCCTGGAGCCAGGCACTGACCTATGACATGGTCTTTAATCAACCCGTTGTCTACGAGTTCAAGGATATTGAGGTCCCAACGCTTTTAATGATCGGAGACAAGGATAATACGGCCGTTGGCAAGGCGCTCGCACCAGAGAATATTCAAAAAACGCTGGGCCACTACGATGAATTGGGTCCAGCGATTGCCGACCAGATCCCAGACGCTACCTATGTGCGCTTCGAGGATCTGGGTCATTCACCACAGGTACAGGCTCCGGAGCGTTTTCATGACGCACTGCTAAAATGGCTGAGCCAATCTCGCCAGGTTTAATATTGAGCCCCAGAAACAGGATAACGGTATATTACTCAAGCGATAGTGACTCCTGCCCTGGCGCAGCGTCTCCCTCGGGTCGTCGCGTTTCGGCAGTTCGGCGAGAGGCAAGACGATCGGCCTGTCGAGTGGGCTCGGGAAGCTTGTAGCGAGTCAGACACTGCATGACCCACTCGATCGAGCTTTCAAGCGAGAGCCGGTGGCCAGTCGAAATGTAGAGCGGCTTGACCCTTTCACGGGTACGCAGCACGCCGCCGATGGTCTCATTGCGATGTGTCAGGGGAACCCAGCTGCCACGCGCTTCGGGCACCTCGTCATGCTGACCACATAGACGACTTTTCCCTACGCCAATGGCAGGTATATCGAGCCAGAGCCCCAGGTGGGCAGCAATACCCAGCCGGCGCGGATGCGCGATGCCCATGCCATCCACCATCAACAGATCAGGTGTGACTGTGAGCTGCTCAAAGGCCTCCAGCGCCGCTGGCAGCTCTCTAAAGCTCAATAGCCCCGGAATGTAAGGCATACGTGTTGGCGTGCGATGCAGGACGCGCTCGACAATTTCAAGCGACGGCCAGCGCATGACCACTATCACCGCGCGCGTGGTCTCGCCTCTATCCTCAAAACCGATATCCACCCCGGCAATGTGCTCAACGTTACTGATCCGGTCCTGACACTCGATACGAGGCGCCAGCGATTTCTGTAGCGCGACGGCCCTTTCCGGGTCGATGGTCCACTCATGTAACGGCTGTCGCTGTGATGTCATGGTACCTCCTGGCGGTTTGCCTGAGCGTAGACAATGCCGCCCCTTCCCCGCCAGCGACCCCATGATCAGATGGTGATGCCCATCAATAAAAAAGGCCCCCTGCCGATAGGCAGGGGGCCCTTGAAGTAGCATTTACCGGTGCGTTAGTCAGCGCACCGACAGGATAGCCTCAGGAGGCCTGCTGACGACGATCATCACGACGCGGGCGCTCGCTGCGACCTTCGCTCTGACCACCCTCGGGGCGTCCGGCATCCTTGCTGATTTCCAGCTGACGACCGCCGACACGAGCACGTGCCATCTTGGCCAGTACGGTCTCGGGCAGACTGGTGGGCAGTTCAACCAGGCTGTGGGTCTGGCGAATGTCGATGCGACCAATACGGGCGCCTTCGATACCGCCTTCATTGGCCAGAGCACCCACCAGCTGTCCCGGCTTGATGTTATCGCGATGGCCGACGGCCAGACGATAACGGGTCATGCCTTCGCTCGGGCCACCTTCGCGGCGACGCGGCGGACGACGCTCACCGCCACGCTCGGAGCGTTCGCCACGTTCGGGACGCTCGCTGCGCGGATTGGATTTCGGCAGTGAACGAATCGGCGGTTCGCCGGCACGGGCAAGGCTTGCAAAGACGCAGGCCAGATCGATCGGATCGATGCCCTCTTCCAGCAGCGATTCCACCATCGCACGCTGATGCTCATGACCGCGCTCAAGCATGGCCTCGGCACGGGCCTTGAACTTCTCGTCGCGATGCGCACGCATGGTCTTCTCGTCGGGAAGCTCCATGATATCGATTTTCTGGCCGGTGGCCTGCTCGAGCCAGCGAATCTTGCGGACTTCACGATTACCGGCAAAGGCAATTGCCGTGCCTTCGCGACCGGCACGGCCGGTACGACCGATACGGTGAATATAGGCTTCGGTATCGTGGGGCATGTCAAAGTTGATGACATGCGTGATACGCGGCACGTCGAGGCCACGTGCGGCCACATCGGTGGCAACCAGCACGTCGACCTTGCCCTTTTTCAGGCGCTGAACCGTGCGCTCACGCAGGCTCTGATCCAGGTCGCCGGACAGCGGCGCCGCAGCGATACCACGAGCGACCAGCTGATCGACCAGCGTGGTGCAGGACGCACGGGTACGCACGAAGACAATGGCTGCATCAACCGGCTCGACCTCGATAATACGTGCCAGCGCTTCAATCTTGGCCGGGCCTTCCACGCGGCAGACGCGCTGCTGAATGGTGGTCGTGGCGGCACGCGCTTCGATCTGAACCGTGATCGGGTCAACCAGATAGCGGCTGACGATACGTGAAATTTCCGGCGGCAGCGTGGCGGAGAAGAACACGCGCTGCGCATCGGTCGGGGTGTCCTTGAGAACGCGCTTGACGTCATCAATGAAGCCCATGCGAAGCATTTCGTCGGCTTCATCAAGAACCAGCGCATTCAGGCCGGTCAGGCTCAGAGAACCACGATCCAGGTGGTCGATGACACGACCCGGCGTGCCCACGACGATCTGGCCGCCGCTTTTCAGGCCGCGCATCTGTTCGCGGTAGTCCTGACCACCGCAGAGTGTCACGACCTCAAGGCCCTTGATGTTCTGACCGTAGCGGCTGAAGGCCACGGCAACCTGCTGGGCGAGTTCGCGTGTCGGGGCCAGTACCAGTACCTGCGGCTCACGACGATCAAGATCCAGCCTGGAGAGCAGCGGCAAGGCAAAGGCTGCCGTTTTGCCGGTACCGGTTTGCGCCTGACCCAAAAGGTCAGCGCCTTCCAGAAGCGATGGAATGGTCTGCGCCTGAATGGGTGACGGGGTTTCATAACCCAGAGATACAAGAGATTCGAGAACAGCAGGCAGCAGCGCCATGTCACCGAAAGTCGGCGAGGCAACGGAAGTAGAAGTCATGTCACACCTTATAAGCCGGCATCAGGCCGGCGGGGGAAAATGTCTGGTCGGGAGACACTCATCAAGCGATAGACCTATCAAGCGATAGACATATCGGATGGTTCCCGGACCGGTCGCACTCGTATCGTCCCGGTTTGCTTGCATAATAGGCGAGCAAACGACGATATCCGTGGCATGTGGCGACCGTTATTGCATCTGGGCAACACGTCATACGCGGCGACCGACAGGTCATGGCAGTCACTGCCGTCGTATGGTGCCCAATGCTCCATCGATGCGTGGGCGCTTTGGCGCCTTGGAGAATCGTCCCCTACGCAACGGCAGTCTCAATGGGGGCGAATCAGCAGAGATGGCAGGGTCTTCACAAGCGAGGTGGACATAATCTATCACAGCGTGGCTGCAAGTGCACGCCGAAAGTCGAAGACGTCGCGAATGACCGGGACCATGACATGGCCAACCCCTGCCGGCCATCGTCATTCACGACGCGCTATTAACGACTGTGCTGCCAGATCCCCTTGCCCGACAGACGTTCCCGGTCATGTGGTCGATCAAAATCAAGCTCGGGCCCCAGCGGCACGATCCCATTGGGGTTGATGCCCGGATGACTGCCATAGTAGTGACGCTTGATGTGCGTCATGTTGACGGTCTCTGCCACCTCGGGCCATTGATAAAGCTCGCGGAGATAGTTCGACATCGACGGGTAATCCTCGATTCGACGCAGATTGCACTTGAAGTGGCTGTAGTAGACGCTGTCAAAGCGAACGAGCGTCGTAAACAGGCGGATGTCGGCCTCGGTCAGATATTCACCGGCCAGGTAGCGGCGCTCGCTCAGCAGCGACTCAAGCCGGTCAAGCGTTTCAAACAGTGCCGTGACATGCTTTTCATACACCTTCTGATCGGTGGCAAACCCTGTCTTGTAAACGCCGTTGTTGATCCGGTCATACACCTCATCGTTGATGCGATCGATTTCCTCACGCAGCGGCGCGGGATAAAGATCAAGCGTATTGTCGGTCAGCTCGTCGAACGCGGTATTGAAGATGCGCATCAGATCGGCGGATTCGTTATTCACGATGCGCGAGGTTTTCTTGTCCCATAGAACAGGCACGGTCACACGCCCGGTGTAATCCGGATCCGTCAGGGTATAAAGCTGATAGTGGCGGCGTACGCCATTGATCGGATCACCGCTAGACCCTTCATCAAGCTCATACGTCCAGCCTTCGTCCAGCATGTAGGGGCTGGTGGTCGAAACGCCCATGATATCGGAAAGCCCCTTGAGCCGGCGCATGATCAGCGCGCGATGTGCCCAGGGACAGGCCAGCGAAACATAAAGATGAAAGCGATTACTGCCGGCACTGATGCCTTTCTGCCCATCGGGACCGGGGTCGCCATCAGGCGTCACCCAGTCGCGCAGCTTTGCAGACTCGCGAACAAACTCGCCGTCATTGCCCTTCGTGTCATACCAGCGGTCTACCCACTGCCCTTCAACCAATAAGCCCATGCCAGTCTCCTTGCCCGGATCAATCCATCTCCGGGAAATTCATGTTCGGGCAGTGAGAATAGTCGCTACAACCATGGTTGGCACAGCCTCCGACCACATCCAGCGCTGTGGCAATTATCACATCAGGATCGAAACTCATGACGCAGCGCCTCGGCCATGGCCTGAACCGCAGGCCCCGTCCCTTCCACATCATTGATGTATAGAGAGAGCGGCACTTCGCGAATGCCACCGGCCTGCAGCGGCAATGCCTTGAGCCGACCGCTGTCCAGCAATGGCTGAACACGCGACTGCGACACCCAGGCAAACCCCAGCCCTCGAGCCAGAATGTCCAGACAAGTGGCAACATGCGATACCGTCCAGCGCTGCTCGGCCTTGAGCCAACCGCTGTCGTTTTGTTCACGCTGCGCGGAATCACGGATCACGATCTGGCGATGCTGTCGAAGATCGCGCAGATCCAGCGGCCGATTCAATTGATGAAGTACATGATCCGGATGTGCCACCGCAATGAAACGAATGGCCCCCATCAGTTCCCCCAGATACCCCGGTACCGGTAGACCACAGATCAGAAGGTCCACCCGATTATCCAGCAGCATCTCTATACCACCGTTGAGCACTGACTCATGCAGCTGGATGCGCGTATGTGGATACTGGGCAGAGAAGCGATCCAGAGCGTAGCAAAGAGCTTCAGGACCGAGAATCTGGTCAATCCCGATGGAAATCTCGGCCTCCAGCCCACCCGAGAGGCTGTCGGCGACTGCTTCGAGGGTCTCGGCACTTTCCAGTAGCTGGCGCGCCCGGCGCAACAACATCTCTCCCGACTCAGTCAAACGCAGCTGTCGGCCGCTGGTATCCAGCAGCTGTACACCCAACTGGGTTTCAAGCTTGTGAACAGCATGATTAATACTGGAGGGGCTTTTATGGATCGCTTCTGCAGCTCGAACGAAGCCACCATGATCCACCACTGCTGCCAGCATTTTCCACTGAACCAGAGTTACTCGAGACATGTTACATCCTGTCAACAAATGACGGCATCGCTGGATTTTCAGCTATCAGCGCGCTCACTTCTGCACGGAAAATTTCTTTCCAATCATGCAACTAAATGCTCCGATCAGCACAACGCAAGCCGCAAAGAAAATATAAGAGAACGTTAATTTTTACAACAAAAAACCAGCATAAACGTCATTTACAGCATGACAAAAAGATACATTTAAAATCCAATGCATACCCGTTAAATCCTTCATCGACCTTTTTTAACGGCATCATTATTTAAAAATGATAACGCGTTCTAAAACCCTATTTATTTAAAAGGAAAAGAGCATTTCGAAGTCAAGGATTAAAATAAAACACTGTTCGGATTTGCAAGCCACATCAGATACTGTTTATTTATCCATATAAAAGGACCCGCAATCAATACTCCTGTCAGGGCCGATGCAAGGAACATGGAGCCTTGCCAGAGCGACAGCCATGCGGCGGCAGCGGAAAAAGCCCGACTGACCGAGTATGTCATACCGCCATGACAAAAAAGTGATTCTTGTACAATGGTTTCACAACCAACAAACATTAATCATCTCTATGTACAAGCCGCTTTAATATGTAATAAAGGTGCCCAATTAACGGGATTCACACTAGGCATATCTCTGACCTTGAGGTAAGGTAACCCGGCCTTTATCCCTTTTATCTATCTGTATACGGCGCCCATAATCATGTTGCGAATTTTTAGTTCGCTACCCCGCACGCACAGGCTTTTATTGTTACCGGTTACCGCCATGGTTGGCGTGTTGGGTGCGCACCAGCTTTATCAACATACGAACACCTCGGCTGCGACAGACGCCACGGTCGCAGAATTCCAGCAGGCCACACGGCCCATCAGCCTCGCCCTCGCCAGCACACAGGAACAGGCTCGAGTCTTTGGTCAGCCAACGCATCTCGAGATCGCCGGTGCACTGACACTGGCGGCGCCTACTGCAACGACAGCGAGCGACACCAGCCCTCTCAACGTCCGCCAGGCCCTGGCTGTGGCATCCAACCTTTCGGCCATGAATGCCGGCGCCACTCTGGGCAATGATCCTGCACAGGTAAATGCCGAGCTGGCCATCGCCCGTGCCGATCATGTAACGGGCATGGGCAACGGTCTCGGCGGGCATACGTCCTATGTTGACAATTTCAACGATGACGATACCGGCGACTATGCCGACGATGACAGCCTAGGCGGCCAGTTCTCTCTGGGCAGCCAGATCGAAACCCGGGAGCCCTACACGCCCGAATGGCAGACCTACAAGGTTCAAAGTGGGGATACCTTTGCAGAGCTTGCCGAGCACAGCCTGGGACTGGGCTATAGCGAAGTTCTCAAGCTCATTAATGACGCCCCTGATAAAAAGGCGCTGACCAATCTGCGCGTGGGTAACGAGCTGGACTACAAGGTCGACAAGGACGGGCATCTGCTGGCACTTCGTGTCATGCAGAATACGCGCAAGGGTTATCTCTTTGAGCGCGAAAGCACCGATGAAAGCTTTAGTGTCAACGACATCAAACGCACCGGCGAAGCCACACAGCGGCTTTTCGCCGGCACGGTCAGTGGCAGCTTTGGCTCCTCGGCACGGGCGACCGGCCTATCCGGTGGAGAAGTGGCGGAGCTGATTTCGGTACTGGGCAAAAAGCTCAACTTCCGTTCTGCCCGCGACGGCGACAGGTTCCAGGTGCTGGTCGAGTCGGACGTGATTGATGGAAAACCCTTTGACTCCCGCATTCTGGCCGCCCGGTATGTAGGCCGCGATGACCTTACCATCGTGCGCCATGACGGCGATTACTATACGCCCGACGGCAAGGGGCTCGACCCGGCCTTTAACCGCTATCCCTTCAAGGGCCACTATCGCATCAGTTCGCCCTTTAATCTCAAGCGTCACCATCCGATCACCGGTCGCATCTCGCCCCACAAGGGCACTGATTTTGCGATGCCGGTGGGAAGCGTAGTGCGCGCCCCCGCCGATGGCCGTGTCACGAAAGTGGTCAGCCATCCGCTGGCCGGTAAATATATCGTGATCACCCATGACAACGGTTACCAGACCCGCTACCTCCACCTCTCAAAGCCGGAGGTCAAGCCGGGACAGCGCGTGAAGATGGGCCAGGAGATTGCCAAATCCGGCAATACGGGTCGCAGCACCGGCGCGCATCTTCACTATGAGATCATCGCCAATGGTTCTCAGGTCAATGCCATGCGCGTCAAGCTGCCGGGCGGCCGCTCACTGAGCGGCAAGGAACTGGCCAGTTTCAAGACCGATTCGAAAGAACTTCTGGCCAAGCTCGAGAATGCTGACAACAGCCGTGCCGTGGCTCAGGTTCGCCATGACGACAAGAGTGACAAGGACGACGAGTCCTGATACTTCTTGTCTGCTGACGCGACTTCTGCCACGAAAAACGCCCCTTGACGGGGCGTTTCTTTATTGACGATGTCTGCTCAGGAGCCCGCTTGATCAGAGGAACTACCCGTGGTCCGGGGGTTGGGCGCATGGGGATAGCCGCCAGAGATATGTGGCACGTTGAGGCCATCGTGAAAACCGCCACCCAGCGCCTGTACCAGCTGAATCGAGGTATCTACCAGCTGACTGTTCAGACTGACCAGCGATTGCTGGGCACTGAGCAGCTGCTGTTGGGTACTCAACACCTGCAGATAGTTGGTGATGCCTGCCTGAAAGCGCTCGAGTGCCAGATCGAAGGCCTGTTGAGCGTCGTCGCGCGCCTTTTCAAGCGACTGCCGCTGGCGATCCAGTGACTGCACTGAGGTAATGGTATCGGCCACGGTGCCCAGTGCCGAAATCACGGTCTGGTTGTACTGGGCCACGGCCAGGTCGTAATCCGCTTCGGTGCTGTCCAGATTGGCCCTCAGCCGGCCGCCTTCAAAAATCGGCAGCGACAATGCCGGAGAAACATTCCAGCTCTTGGCCGGCTCAGAGAAGAAATAGCTGCCCAGCCGCGAGCTGAAGCCGGCCATCGCACTCAAGTTGAGATTGGGATAGAACTGCGCCTTGTCTGCCTTGATCTGCTGGGTCTGGGCCTCGACCCGCCAGCGCGCGGCCACCACATCCGGACGGCGACCGACCAGCTCGGCCGGCACTACCGAAGGCAGCGACAACAGCGCTGGTGACAATGGCAGGGGGCGCTCGATATCAAAGCCGCGATCCGGCCCCTTGCCCAACAACACGCCCAGAGAAATCCGATCACTGCGTACGGCCTGCTCGGCCGACTCCAGTGTCTGCTTCGCCGTGGACACGCTGGAGCGGGACTGCAGGCGTGCCGACTGATCGCTTAGCCCCGCCTGCTGAAGCTGCTGGTTGGTCTGATCAATGGTCTGGGCACGCTCGAGCTCCTGTTGGGCGATGCCCAGCAGGGCGTAATCTCCCGCCAGCTGAACATAGGCCCTGGCCACATTAACCGATAGCGTCAGGGCAGCCTCATGCAGATCGATCTCGGTGGCTCTGGCCTCGCCCAGTGCCGCTGACCATGCCGCACGACGCCCCCCCCACAGATCCACGTCATAGCTGAACTTTGATGACAACCCGCGAGTGGTACTGTAGATATTGCCCTGCCCGCTGGGATCATCGACTTCCGAGACGCGCGAGCGTGATATTTTCGCAGAACCATCCACGGTTGGCAGACGTTTGGCACCTGCCTGATCAACCGCTGCATTGGCCGAACGCAGCCGGGCCTGAGCCACATCCATATCTGGTGAATCCGCCAGCGCCTCCTGGATCAAAGCCTCCAGATGCGGATCTCCCAGCGCATTCCACCACTGACGCTCGGGCCAGTTGGCCGAAGAAATGGTGACATCCCTGACGGCCTGAAGGGCCGATAGCTGATTGAGCGACACCAGCTCGCCTTTGGGCTCAATACCTTCATAGCTGGCGCAGCCACTGATCAACGCCGCCAGCAAAAGACCTGCCGCCCCGGGGCGTACGCCCTGTGCCCACCGAGCCAGTTGCCCATTATCCGTTTTCATTCCGCCTTCATATCCTTGTTTCACGCTCAGTCGTCGCTGGGTTTGGTGACCACCCGCGACAGGGGCCCCTCTTCGTAGCCCCCGGAGTCCTTGTCTTTCGTATCATCGTCCCCCCCATTGATCATGGCATCGAGCGTATCGATGGGCGATGTCACCATATTCTCCATTGCTTCACCAATGACCTGCCAGACCACCTTGCTCACATCGACGCCACTTCCTTCCACCGAGGCATCAATGGGAATATCGAGATTGATAACGCCATCGCCTCCCTGCAGAACACCGATCAGCGTTTTCAGCGGCAAAGAAGTATCTCCGTTGGACACCTCCTCTCCCAGGTCCAGCTGGCGAAGCACTACGTGGTTGTTGGCATCCAGTTGCCCGTTGCGAAGCTGATAGCGTAGATCAAGATCGGCAGTCCCCTGTTCGATCCTGTAACCTCCAAAGCGCTGAATATAGGGGGCGAAACGTTCAAGCGGCAGACGATCGACCATCAGATGCATGACCCCAGAGGGCGCTGATGCATTGAATTTTCCTTCGATGGTGACCGGTGTCTGCTGACTCTCGAACCCCTTGAAGGAATAGCTTGCCGATTTGTCGCGGCGGGTATCAAAATCCTGCATGGTGCCCTCAAGTGAGCTGACGCTCAGGGTCACCCTGGGTGACATGTTGCGATCCTCGAAATCGAACGCGCCATTGGAAACTTCCATGTGGCCGAGCGCAAGCGCCATACCACCCTCTTGCTGTGGCTCATTCCGAGACTCGCCCTCGGAGGACTCGTTTTCTTTTGCCGAGGCCCCATGCTGGGACTGATTTTCCTGTTTTGAGCCACCTTCGGACTGCAGTCCCAGAGAAGTGGTCAGATTGAACGCCCCCTCCTCATCAATAATGGCCATCATTTTTGACCCTGACATTGACAGTTGATCAGCGCTTAGATGATCACCGGTCAAAAGATCCATACCTTCAAGCCGGGCCTTGTCAACACTGAAAAACAGGCGTTGACGACCATCCAGCACGGAAACCGAGTTTGTCTCCAGATCACCCTGCCACTGCACCTTTCCCTGTTCTGCTTCACCAAAGGCAAGTTTTCCGTGAGCGTTCAGCGTGCCCTGGTCGATTTGCACGCGACTGAGCTGAGACAGCCAGGGGTTGATAAGCTTCAATCCGATCTCCTGCCCCCTTACCTGCAGATCACCGGTCAACGGACTGAGACCGAATCGGCCATCGGCATGGAGCTGCCCGCCGTTCAAGGTGCCTGTTGCCTCACCGTGCATGGGAGATGACGAGCGGCTGTCATAGCCTTCAAGCGTCAGCGCCAGATCGGTTACCGCCAGCTGCACCGGGGGAGATTGAGTTTGATTTACCCAGTCAATCTCACCGTGTTGCGCCTTGATACTGTCAATGATCAGCGCAGTGCTCTTGCCGGAGTCACCACTGCCACCCAGCTGCGTGATGTTGAGGCCCTCTTCCGGCGTTTGCACCAGATGCAGCCGAGGTCCCTCAAGGTCAATGCGCTCAACATGAATACCTGACTCCCAAAGCGTACGCCACGCCAGAGTCGCCTCACCCTCGTCGACATGAATGACTGGCGAGTCACCGGCGCCGATATTGAGCTGCCGTAACGAAGCCGTCGCCGTGAAGGGATTAAAGCTCAGATGCTCGATCGTGACCGGCCGACCGGTGGCCTTGCCAAGCGAGTCCACTGCCCAGCTCTTCAGCGCCCAGGGGCCGGCAAAATAGATACCGCCAACCACCAGTACGGCAATACCGGCAGTAATGCTCCAGCCCTTGCGATGCCCGATGGCCATGACCTGTACTCCTGAGTCTTTGAAAAAGCGGCGTCCAGGCATGAAAGGATGCCCGCACGTTAACGGGGCTTTGATACCGCGATGGTCATGAGGATAGCATGTCAGCACTGCCTTCCGGCCCCTCGAAGGCGCTTGCGCACAGGTTATTCTCGCGCATGCGCACTGCAGGACAGCCATCCTCTCTCGCCGCCCCGCCGGTCATCTAAAAGCTCCGGAATCCCTTTTGTTAATACTTCTGATCATCAGGAGGCTTAACCTGTCGCCCTCTTCTGACGTTATTGACCCGGTGCCTTTAAAGTGCCCATCACGGCGCTTCGGACCAGTGCGCCACAGCATGACGACCCATTGATTCGGGTCTGTCAGACTTTGGCGTGTTTTTGTCACAAAATGCACTAAAATCACTGATGGACATACTGGTGCAGGATGCGCCCGACAAGGAGTGAGCGTGACGTTATGATCAGTCTGCTATGGATAGCCTTTCTTGCAATCATCCTGGGTGGCTACGGGCTCTGGCGAGGTTTCTCACGCGACATCTGCCTGTCTGTCATGCTGATTGCCCTGGGCGTTGCAGCCGGTGCATTGATCATCATCAGCAGTGTGGGCAGTTTATTGATGGCAGGAGTACTCGTGGTTGCAAGTCTTGGTGTGTGCCTGCGAGAAGGCATGCGCGAGATACCAAAGCCCCAGCAGGGGCGGGCCCAACGTCAGCCGGCAAGGCCACTGGCCCCCTCGCTCCCCGACTTATGGCAGGCCAATATCAGAATGCGCCGGGCCCCGCGCCAGGGCGCTACCCCGCGAAGGCGTTCACGACAGATCTTCTGATGGCCATTTGACTCATGCCCCCTTTTCGCATCAAACATCGCCTGGCCGCTGCGCCGGGCGATTTTTTCAATGTCTTTCGTTACACCCATCGAGCCTTGCTTCTGGTCTGGCAGACCTCACGTTTGATGATGCTCGGACTGGCTCTGGCCACACTGGTGGCCGGCGTACTGCCAGCCGTCGCCGCCTGGGTCGGTCAGCTGATTGTCGATGGCGTGGTTGCAGCCACCAGACATCAGAGTATCGCCACCGATACGCTCGAGATACTTTCTCCGGTCTTGTGGCTGGTCACACTGGAAGGCGGCATTATCGTAGTAATAGCACTGGCACAGCGACTGCTGGAGGCGCAGCAGTCGCTGTTGCGGGCCCGGCTGGGTCAGAGGGTCAACATGATGATTCTCGACAAGGCCGGCCAGCTCTCGCTGCCGCAGTTCGAGGACTCGGAAATTTATGATCAGCTCACCCGTGCCCGTCGTGAGGCCTCGACCCGGCCCCTGTCGCTGGTCAATCGAACGTTCACCCTGCTGCAAAACCTGATCTCACTGGCAAGCTTCGCCGTGCTGCTGGTGCAATTTTCCCCATGGGCACTGGGCATTATCGCCTTCGGCGCCCTGCCGGTCTTTTTCTCCGAGGCACGCTTTTCCGGTGAGGCCTTTCGCCTGTTCCGCTGGCGCTCGCCGCAAATGCGCGAGCAACGCTATCTGGAGACGCTGCTCGCACGTGAAGACAGTATCCGTGAGGTCAAGCTTTTCGGTCTTGAACCGTTGCTGCGCGAGCGCTACCGCGCCATTTTTGAACGCCTTTACGACGAAGAACGTCGCCTTACCCTGCGGCGCACCATGTGGGGATTCCTACTCGGGCTGCTGGGCACCCTGACCTTCTACGCGGCCTATGGCTGGGTGGTGCTGGAAACCATCATCGGGACACTGACGCTGGGGCAGATGACCATGTATCTGATGGTGTTCAAACAGAGCCAGAGCGCACTGTCAGCCGGTCTTGGTGCCATCAGCGGCATGTATGAGGACAATCTCTATCTGTCCAATCTCTATGAATTTCTCGAACTGCCTGTCGATGCCGAGTACGGCACGCTGACCGAAGGCGCCACACCCGGTGACGGCCTGCGCTTTGAGCACGTCCACTTCGACTACCCTGGTGGCACCACCGCGCTGCACGACATTTCCCTGCACCTGCGCCCCGGCGAGAGCTTGGCGCTGGTGGGGGAAAACGGTTCCGGCAAGACCACCCTGATCAAGCTGTTGACCCGCCTGTATCAGCCGAGCCGCGGGCGTATCCTGCTCGACGGCAGCGATCTGCGTGACTGGAATGTCGTAGCTCTGCGCCGTCGGATCGGGGTGATCTTTCAGGATTTCGTGCGCTATCAGTTTCCGGTCGGAGAGAACCTGGGAGTAGGCAACATTGATGCCTTCGACGACGAACAGCGCTGGCGCGATGCCGCCCATCGCGGACTGGCCGATGGTTTTATCGAACGGCTGCCACAGGGCTATCACACTCAGCTCGGCCGCTGGTTTAAAAATGGTCAGGAGCTTTCCGGCGGCCAATGGCAGCGCATCGCCCTTTCCCGCGCATGGATGCGTGAAAATGCCGATATTCTGGTGCTCGATGAACCCACCGCCGCCATGGATGCCGCCGCCGAGGCAGCGGTATTCGAGCGCTTTCGTCTCTATAGTCGCGACAAGACCGCCATTGTGATCTCGCACCGGTTTTCAACCGTTCGCAGTGCCGATGTCATCGTGGTCATGGAGCATGGCCATGTTATCGAGCGCGGCAGTCATGACGAATTGATGGCGGCTTGCGGCCGCTACGCCGAGTTTTTCGAGCTACAGGCCGCAGGCTATCGCTGATGGCTTCAGGCAGGAGACAAATACCTGAGCTCGCTGGACAAACCGCCTCCATCCAATGGCGAGATATCGGTTTTCGACAGCCTCTGGCAGTATCAGAAGGAGTGCCCTCCACAATAACGTCCTGTTTCAGGAAACAAGAACATGTCCATTGCAGATACCCAGCGACGTGATGCCTTTCGCCGCCGAATCATGGCACGCAACGCCATGTTGATGCCCGGTGCTTTCAACGCCCTGAGCGCTCGAATTGTCGAAGATGCGGGATTTGAAGCGCTCTATCTCACCGGTGCGGGTATCAGCAACATGTCACTGGGCCTCCCTGACATGGGATTTATCGGCCTCAATGAAGTGGCCGAGCATACCGCCCGAGTGCGCGAGGTCGTTGAGCTTCCCATCATGGTAGATGCCGATACCGGCTTCGGTAACGCCCTGAACGTTCGCCATACAGTGCGCACACTCGAGCGCAGCGGTGCAGATGCCATCCAGCTCGAGGATCAGGTGATGCCCAAGAAGTGTGGTCATTTCAACGGCAAGCAGGTCGTGACGACACAGGAGATGGTCGGCAGGATCAAGGCAGCCGTCGATAGCCGACAGGATGACCACCTTCAGATTGTCGCCCGTACTGACGCCGCAGCGGTCCACGGCATTGAACACGCCATCGAGCGCGCACATCAATTTACCGAGGCAGGGGCAGATATCCTGTTTATCGAAGCCACCGAGTCGCTGGAAGATATTCGACGCCTGCCGGCCCTTTTTGAGGTACCCCTGCTGATCAACCTCGTGATCGGTGGTAAAACCCCCACCCTTGACCGTGATGCGCTTGACCAACTGGGCTACGCCGTCGTGCTTTATGCCAATGCAGCGTTACAAAGTGCCGTTTGCGGCATGCAAAGGGCCCTGCCCCAACTGCTCAAAAATGGCCGGCTCGATGAAGACCCGCAGCTGGTGGCCTCATTCAGCGAACGGCAGCGGTTGGTGAACAAGGCCCTTTTTGACGATCTGGAAGCGCGCTATTCAGGTCACGACGAATAAGATCGTCACTCAACGTTGCCAGGGCTTGAACCATTCAAGTCCGGCGGCGGTTTCGCTACGGGGCTTGTACTCACAGCCCAGCCAGCCGTCAAAACCGACTCGATCAAGCTGCTCGAACAGCCAAGCGTAATTGACCTCGCCAGTATCGGGCTCATGACGCTCGGGCACGCCGGCAATCTGGATATGGCCTACCCCTTCGCGATACTCCTCAAAGGTGGTCCAGATATCACCGTCCATGATCTGGGTGTGATAGAAATCCATCTGCACCCGAATGTTGGGCTCCCCGAGGGTCTCGATCACCTCATGCGCTTCATGCTGATGATTGATGAAATAGCCTGGCATATCGCGGCTATTGATCGGCTCGAGCAACAGCATGATGCCCTCCTCCTGCATCCGGCGCGCGGCAAAGCGAAGGTTGTCCAGATAAGTGTCGTGCATGGCCGCAAGGTCTGCCCCTTCGCCGGCGACGCCGGCCATGGCATGTACTCTCGGACAGTTCAGCGTGCGCGCGTACTGGATAGCCGTCTCGACGCTGTCACGAAACTCGCGCTCGCGTCCGGGCAATGCGGCAAGACCGCGCTCGCCCGCTTCCCAGTCACCCGCCGGCAGATTGAACAGCACCTGCTTCAGGTTATGGCGCTTGAGCTCACGGGCAATATCGTCGGCCGCAAAGGCGTAGGGAAAAAGATATTCGACCGCTTCAAAGCCCTGCCCTGCGGCCTGTTCAAAGCGCTGCATAAAGGAGACTTCGTTGAACATCATGGTCAGGTTGGCAGCAAAACGCGGCATGAGGATTCCTTCAGATAAAAAGGGGCAGTCGACAGGCCCCGGTGCCCACGGTCACCGGGGAAGAGACCATGATTACCAGCGGGCACCGAACTGCTGGCGCAGGCCCTCGATCTGCGACTCATCAAGGGTATTGATCTGCTGATCCTTGAGCAGCAAAAACAGACGCGCGGTCTCTTCAAGCTCCTCAATGGCATTGCGCGCCGCCTCCAGCGTTTTGCCAGCCACGACCGGGCCGTGATTGGCAAGCAGCACGGCGCTGTAATCGGGGGCGTATTCACGTACCGCCGCGCCCATCGCCGGGTCACCGGGCTGGAAATAGGGCAGCAAGGGCAGACGGCCGACCCGCATCACAAAATAGGGCGTGATCGGTGGAAGGCACGAGCGCTCGTCCAGCCCGCGCAGGCAGGAAACCGCCGAGGCGTAGGTCGAATGCAGGTGGATGACGCCACCGGCTTCCTCACGTGACTCATAGAAGGCGCGATGGAGAAAGGACTCCTTGGTCGGCGGCTTGCCGGAGAGCAGATTGCCGTCCCAGTCGAGCATCGAGATCTCGGCCGGGTCCAGCGCACCAAGACTCGCATTGGTGGGCGTCATCAGCCAGCCGCCCTCGCATTTGGCGCTGATGTTGCCGGAAGTCCCGGGCGCCATGCCGAGCTGGCGAAAGGCGCGCCCGATCTCGCTGATCTCCTCGCGCAGACGGTTTTCTTCACTATGGGTATTGATGTGGCTCATGGCGTTGTCTCCCAGGCCCTGGTCATGAAATCCTCACCGCCAAAATTACCGGATTTGAGCGCCAGCGAAAGCCGTTCGTCAGTGCCCAGCGTCACCGTCCAGGGCACGCCCGGATCAATACTCGGCCCAATCTGAAGGCCTTTCACCTCAAGAGCACTGACCACAGCGCCCGAGCTTTCGCCCCCGGCGACCAGCAGGCGGCGAACGCCCAGCTCGCTGACCAGTGCCTTTGCGATCTCCCCCAGCGCGCGCTCAACGAGTTCACCGGCTGCCTGCACGCCCAGCATCTCCTGCGCCTTTTTGACATTGTCAGGGGAGGCACTGGCATAGATCAGCACGGGGGACCGATCGAGATGCTTTCGCGCCAGAGCGAGCGCTTCGGCCACCTGATCCTGATAATTTTCGGCAAGGGTTAGTGCATCAAGGCGGTAATGAGGATAGTGCGCCTTTGCATGCTCGATCTGGGCCAGCGTCGCCCGTGAGCAGCTGCCGCTGAGAATGGCCTCGGAACCGGGGGTGGCGGGAAGCGCGGCGGCGTCTCCACCAGTCAGCTGATCGCCCCAGCGCGCCCCCAGGCCAAGCGCCAGACCGGAGCCGGCCGTCACCAGCCTCAGATCGCGGCAGGCCTCACCCAGCGTTTCCAGATCACACTGTTCGATGGCATCAAGCACCGCCACCCTGACATCGTCTGCCTTGAGCGCCTCAAAGCGGTTTCGCACGGCATCGCTACCCTGACGCACGCAGTCAATATTCACCAGCCCAACCCGGTGTCGGGTCTGGCTGCCCATCACACGCACCAGATTGGCATCGGTCATCGGCGTGAGGGGGTGATCCTGCATGCCGCTTTCATTGAGCGGTACACCACCGGCAAACAGATAACCGTTATAGACCGTGCGG
This sequence comes from Kushneria marisflavi, assembly GCF_002157205.1. Taxonomy (NCBI): domain Bacteria; kingdom Pseudomonadati; phylum Pseudomonadota; class Gammaproteobacteria; order Oceanospirillales; family Halomonadaceae; genus Kushneria; species Kushneria marisflavi. Next base: position 550,227 of record NZ_CP021358.1, read on the forward strand.
CGATTGGCCGGCAACGCCGGGCAGGCGACGGTAAAGGACACTTCGAGCGCGGCCATCAGTGCCTCGGTAACCGGGCCGATGTTGCCTTCAGGGGTAGAGTCAAAGGTGGAGCAGTACTTGAAATAAAACTGCTCGCAGCCGCGCGCCTGTAACCATTCAAGCGCCGCCAGCGACTGTGAGATCGCCTCCTCGGCAGGGATGGTGCGGCTTTTGAGCGCCACCACCACAGCATCAACCTCGGCCAGTTCTTCGGCCAGCCCTTCATCGGGGATACCGATGGTCTGTACGGTACGCATCCCGATACTGACCAGCTGGCTGGCCAGATCAGTGGCACCGGTAAAATCATCTGCAATACAACCCAGCAATGGCATGGGGAAACTCCGTACTGGCGTTGGTAGAATCAGTCGTTGGCCGCCTGCGTCGGCAGATCAATCCCCGGGAAAATACGCACTACACCCGCGTCATCCTCACGGCCAAAGCCCATGGAAGAGGCCTGGCTGAACATGGTCAGCGCCTGGGCGGTCATCGGTAGCGGGAAACGCCCAGCGCGGGCGGTGTCGTGCACCAGCCCCAGATCCTTGACGAAAATATCGACGGCCGAGCGCGGCGTATAATCGCCATCAAGAATATGCGGCACGCGGTTTTCAAACATCCAGGAGTTACCCGCGCTTTTGGTAATCACTTCATAGAGCGTTTGCGGGTCACAGCCGCTTTTGATGCCGTAAGCCATGGCCTCGGCAGCTGCCGCGATATGTACGCCCGCCAGCAATTGATTGACCAGCTTGACCTGTGACCCCTGCCCCGGCGCCTCGCCCAGACGAAAGATGGTGGCTGCGATGGCATCCAGCGTCGGCTGGGCACGCTCAAACACTTCTGATGGACCGGAAGCCATCAACGTCAGCTCACCGGCTGCGGATTTGACCGCGCCACCCGAAATGGGGATATCGAGATAGTCGATCCCCTTTTCCTTTAGCTCGGCCGCCAGCGCGATGACATCGTCCGGCGCCGCCGTGGCACACCCCACCACGATACTGCCAGAGCTCAGAGTCGAGGCCAGCCCATGGCTTCCCAGCAACACCTCGCGCATCTGAGCGGCATTGACCACCACCAGAAAGACGATGTCGACCTGGCGCCCCATCTCGGCGGGGTTGGCAACCGGCCTGCCACCCTCGGCGGCCAGTCGTTCAAGGGCACCTGCATTGATATCGCAGCCCTGGGTGTCGAACCCACCGCGGATCAGCGAGCTCGCCATGCCCATTCCCATCGATCCCAGTCCGATAACCCCTGCTCTGAGCCTGTGTGCCATGCCTTGACTCCCTTGAAACCAGTTCATGATGAAATTAATCCTGACCGCCATCGCGCGCGTGCTCGAATGCTTCGATCAACGACGGCGGGATATCACTCAGGCGCCTGCGGGCCTGATCCATATGCCACCACGCCGCCTGACGCGCGGCGTCGCCATCGCCGCTGGCGATGGCCTCGATCATGGCGTCATGCTCGCTGATGACCTCGGCAACAAAGGTGTCACGCCGTGCTTCGTTGCTTCGGGTCAGGCTGATGGCCTGATGCAAAAACCGGTTATAAAAATCCAGAACGGTGATGAAGTACTCATTGTTCGAGGCCTCGGCGATGGCACGATGAAAGGCGAGATCCTGCTCTACGCCCGACTCACCGGCTTCCACGGCCTCATCGATATCCACCATCGCATTGCGCAGTCTTCGAAGCTGCGCCCGCGAGCAGCGCGTAGCGGCGTGAAAGGCCGCTTCGCCTTCCAGCGCACGACGCAGTTCCAGCAGATGCAGTACCGAGGCCAGCGAACCCCCGGGCAGTGCCTGCACCAGCGACACTGTCGGCGCCTCGGCCACAAAAGTGCCACTGCCCCGCCTTGAAACGACAAGACCGGCATTGCGCAGCATGGAAATGGCTTCGCGGACCACGGAGCGGCTGACCTCATGACGCTCCCCCAGCGCTGCTTCGGTAGGCAGGCGCTGTCCGGCTTTCAACTTTCCGGTATGGATGGCACGAGTCAGTACGCCCGCCACCTGCTCGGCAAGGCCCGGCCCTCTCTCCGACAGGTGACGGTCAGACGGCGAATCAACCATGTCGTGTACGCCTCCGTATCAGATGCGGTCCTGCGAAAAATAACGCCAGAGCGCCGGATGTTCGACCAATGACCATATTGCTCCGCTCAATAGTTGTCAGACAACATTACAAAAAAAGGGGCAACACTCAATACCCCCTTTGAATGATATCGCTCGACGCACTCGCGCGGTGCGCTCGGCCCTGTCGAGCCAGGGTCAGGATTTTCCAGAAAACAATTCGACACACCAGACAAGGAAGCAGCCCATGCACATCATCATTACTGGCGGCGCAGGATTTCTGGGCGCACGACTGGCCGCGAAACTGCTCGCTCAGGGAACACTTGCAGGACAGCCCATCAGCCATGTCACCAGCCTTGATCTGGCGCCATGCCCGATCGATGACGAGCGCATTGATTCAGTAGTGGGTGATATCAGTGACCCATCGGTGATCGAACGTGCCTTTCGCGAGGACACCATTGCCGTGTGCCATTTGGCAGCGATTGTCAGCTCTCACGCTGAAGCGGAATTCGATGAGGGGATGCAGGTCAATTTCGATGCCACACGGTCACTGCTTGAAGCCTGCCGACATCGCGGTGATCACATTCGATTTTTGTTCAGCAGTTCACTGGCGGTGTTCGGCCCGGGTATGCCCTCTCCGCTGAACGAACAGACAGCCCCGCAGCCGCGCTCGTCCTACGGCACTCAAAAGGCCATGAGTGAGCTATTGGTCAATGACTACAGCCGCCGCGGTTTCATCGACGGCCGGATCTGTCGACTGCCCACTATCGTGGTACGCCCCGGCCGCCCCAACCGGGCTGCTTCCTCCTTTGCCAGTTCCATCATCCGGGAGCCGCTGGGAGGTGAAGAAGCGATTTGTCCGATCGACCCGGAATTTGCCATCTGGATCTGCTCGCCGGAAACCATCATCAATAACCTTGCCCATGCGCTGTCACTTGATACCGAGCGAATGGAGGTCTGTCGCACCATCAATCTCCCCGGCATGTCGATTGAGGTTCGCGAAATGATCGAAAGCCTTGAGCGTGTGGCAGGAAATGACGCCAGCGCGCGCATTCGCTACGAGCGTGACCCGCAGATCGAAGCCATCGTTTATAGCTGGGCGCCGCTTTTTGATAACCGCTACGCCCTGTCACTGGGCTTTGATGTCGACGAGAACTTTGACGACATCGTTCGCGCCCATCAGCACCACATGGCCAGCCAGTAAACGCGATCACTTTGGACCAAACGGCCTTCTCTGGAAGGCCATCCACTTCTTTTCCGGGAATCTACCGTCATGACAGAGGCCACCACTGCGGGACCACAGGTCATCATTGGCCTGGGCATTGCCATCTTTGTGATGATCTTTCTGGTGCTGAAAACTCGGGTACACGCGCTATTGGCACTGGTCGCTGCGGCCTCGCTTGCCGGTTTGATCGGTGGCATGCCGGCCAACGATGTTATCGGTGCCATAACCACCGGCTTCGGCGCAACGCTTGCCACCATCGGTCTGGTGATCGGGTTTGGTGTGATGATGGGCCGTATTCTGGAAGTCTCCGGTGCCGGCCAGCGACTGGCCCGGACCATCCTGCGCCTGCTGGGCAAGGAGCGAGAAGACTGGGCCATGGCGCTGACCGGTTATATCGTCTCGATCCCGATCTTTTGTGATTCTGCCTATGTCATTCTCAACCCGCTGGTGCGAGCACTGTCGCGCAGCAGTGGTCGTTCGCTGCTGACTCTCGGGATCGCGCTGGGTTCAGGGTTGATCGTAACCCACAGCGCCGTTCCCCCCACCCCGGGTCCGCTGGGCGTTGCGGGAATCTTCGGAATCGATATTGGTCTGATGATTGCCTGGGGGATCGTGTTTACCGCACCGGCACTGATCGTCATGGTGCTGTACGCCCGTTTCATGGGCCCCCGCATCGAAGCCATGATCGAGCGCGATACCGGCCAGAGCCTGAGCCCTGTTGATGACGCTTCAACCCAGCTGCCCCAGCTCGGCGAGCACGAGCTGCCCTCACTAATGCGCTCCATTCTGCCCATTGCACTGCCGATCGGTCTGATCTTTCTCAATACGCTGTTTGGTGCGCTGGCAAGCCTGAGTGACAGTGTGGATGTTGCAAACTCCCTGATTGGCCAGCTGATTACCTTCTTTGGTAATCCGGTCATCGCCGTGGGTATTGGTGTATTGGTGGCGGTCTATGGACTGGTCCCCAAAATGCCGCGCGAAGAGGTACTGACTCATCTGGAGAAGGGCGTGGAAAGTGCCGGTATCATTTTGCTGGTCACCGGCGCCGGCGGCGCTCTGGGAGCAGTATTACGGGCCAGCGGCGCCGGCGATTACATCGGCGCACAGGTAGCCTCTCTGGCCCTGCCGGCGTTTCTGATTCCTTTCATCATTGCGACACTGGTGCGCTTTGCACAGGGAAGCGGTACGGTATCGATGATCACGGGCGCCTCAATTTCAGCCCCCATTCTGGCGGCCATACCGGACGTCAACATGGTACTCGCGGCGCAGGCGGCCTGCCTTGGAGCACTGTTTTTCAGCTATTTCAACGACAGTTATTTCTGGGTGGTCAATCGGATGCTGGGCGTTAAAAATGCCAAGCACCAGCTACTGGTGGTCTCGGTGCCGACAACGCTTGGCTGGGCCACGGCGCTTGCAGGGCTCTTTATCGCCAATGCCCTGATGGGATAACGCTATCCGGAACACCGTTCATGCGTTGATGGCCTATGCTTGGGGCAGGCCCGCGTTTCATCAACAAGGAGAACTTTCATGACACAGCGCATCTGTGACTGCACCTACTGTGAATGCGTCGTTCCTGATACAGCACCCGAGGTCAACGGCAAGGTGTATTGCTGTGAGGCCTGCGCCACCTCTCATCCGGACAACCAGCCCTGTCAGGACAGCCAATGTGACTGTCATCGCCGAAACTGGGGCGGTATCAAGACGTGACACCAGCCACCAATCGGTACCGGCAATGCAAAGGCCCGCTTCCATGGAAGCGGGCCTTTTTCAATGCAGTGTGCGCGGTCGGCACCGTCTATCCATCAGGACGAGCTGGGCGCTTTTCCCTTCTTGTTGACCACTTCTTCAAGCAGTTCCTCGGCTTCACTTTTGGGCTTGTCTTCAAGCTCTTTTTGCAGATCGGCGTATTGGCCACGTACCGTATTGCACGATGAGCAAAACACCTTGTCCGTAGGATTTCGCACTTCTGACAGGCGGACACTATGACTGCCGCATTCCGGACACGGCGTTGGCATTCTCATCTCTTCAGACAGATCACCCATGTCAATCTCCTGTATCAGACGTTAGGAAATACAAGAAACCCGGCCGCGATGGACCGGGTCATCTGAACTCAGGCGTCTATTAATTAATGCGCTTGAGTGTCAGATTGTCGCTGGAATCGATACGTGAATAATTTCGATCCAGCAAACGCATGTCGCCGTTGCCCACTGGCAGCAGGTTATAGATGGTGTTGCCCTGCCCGTTTTTCAGTTCATACACCAGTGGGTAGCTGTTGGGACCCACATTTTCCTTGATCAGCACCTGACCCTTGGTTTCCAGTGGCTTCTGGCTCTGACCTAGACGTGTGCTGTCCAGCGTGAAGCTCGCACCAGTGTCGTTCTGATTGCGAATTTCAAGATTGGTCTTGATTCCGGCACAGTCAGCACAGGGCAGTGTGCCCTGATAACGGCCATCAGCCTGCGCATAGGGTGATTGATTTTTCACATCGTTGCCGGAACAACCCGCCAGTCCGATAACAGATGCAAGTACTGCAGTAGTAGCGATACCCTTGAACGTCATTTCGAATGCTCCTTTTCGAAAACAGGCAATTTTTAGCCTAGGCAAGAATTTAACCGTGCGCCAATTTAACCTGTGCCCTCTAGTTTTCAGCACAGCAGCCAGGTTTTATATCCGCCAGAATATTAGTACACCATCACGATGAGGGTGACATGAAACGCAATTTTTTATCGGTATTTCTGCTAATAGGCACCTGTCTTTCAGGTGGCGCTGCGATGGCAGAAACTGAAGCCATGCCTACCGCACCATTTACCGAAACGCTCGACAACATGCTCAAGGATGAGAGACTGGTCGGCTATGACATTCGCTCGCTGACCGCCAGTGATATTGATGTGGAACTAACGTACTCGGGGGATCATCACTACAGTGATGCGGAACTTGAGCCGTTCAACAATGGTGTCTGCTACGCCCTGTTGAAAACAGCCGTCAATACCGGGCTAAGGCCGTTTACCGGCCATACCGACATCCGCTGCCAGGCCGTGCAGCGAAGTGGAGAGCGTGCCGAAGCCAGCGTGTTGGGCACCAGCCGCTACCAGCGTGACAGTGATGACTTTGTCTATCATTCAGCTCGCTGAGGGCGTAGTACCACACCATAATGTATAGGCAGCGAACAATTCCCGGCCGCCACCCGAAGTGCCACTCAGGGAGTTCGACCAGGCCTGACCATAGACCGCGATACCCGGCGGTAATGATTCAGATCTGATCAAGCACTTTCGGGGGCCGGCTACCTTCATGGAGACACCTCTCATGGCAGAAGCTATCAGCAATACCCTTCAACTGCTGCGTGATCTCATGTCGCTGTTCACCTGAGATCATTTATGGGCAACAGTTCAAGAAGCGCAATTAATAAACCAAAGCAATAATTGGGGTCATTTTATGGCCAATGCCGGAGAGTGCCCTTTTTTATACCAATGCTATGGCACGTCCCCTCCTGGGTGAATAACCTGATCAGGTGGAAGGACCCACATTGTGCATGAAGCACTTGAAGCAGGGACTGCTTTCACAGGCATGGAAGCTGACCGCGGTTACTGTCCCCGGACGGTAACCGCGATTTTTTGAAGCCGTAAACCTTCCTTTCGTGAACGGCTTATTCGACGCCGTCTTGATCATGCTGGTACCCCTGCAGACCATTCGGCTTTTCCAGCACTGTTATTGCCTGCTCGTTCAATCATAATGGTACGTCACGATAGCCTTGCATCGGGCTATGCCAAGCCATACCTGTCAGAACGGCAGATGCCGGAGCTTAAAAGTCATGCTGAGTCATGTCATGGTAGGAAGTACTGACCTTGCACAAGCCAGAGAGTTTTATGATCCACTACTGGACTGCATTGGTCTTTATCGCCATGAAGACGATGAGATGGATCATAAATGGCTATGCTACGCCGCCCCGCAGGAGAACATTCTGTTTCTTGTCTGTAGCCCGTTTGATCAACAGGTTGCCACTGCCGGTAACGGCACGATGATTGCCTTCAAGGCGCACAGCCATGACATCGTCGATCAGTTTTACGCGACTGGCATGGCATTGGGCGCTACCGACGAAGGAGCTCCTGCCCTGAGGTCGCAGTATCACGACTATTTTTATGGTGCCTACCTGCGTGACCCCGACGGCAACAAGCTCTGCTGTGTGTGTCATGATCGTTTCAAAGGCAATGAACAGGAATAGGTTAGCGTGAGAGCTGGCACAGGATCAGATTGAAGAGCTTTTTATTGCACGGAATGAGTATGCAACTGCCTGGTAGTCATCATGGTAGAAACGTAGTCTCTATACCGGAGCCCTCAGAAAAAATCTGTTTACCTGGTAAAGCGCAACGTGCCCTATTTTCTTTTGTAGCTCAGTCAAAGCTTGATACAACGGCTGTCGTGAAGCTTCGAGCCCGCCGTGCAGTCATGGCGGACTCGAACTAAGTGAACAGAAGAACCCCCTCCTGGGCTTCTCTACAGTTTAAAGCTCGCGGGGTTATCCCAGATGCTCTTTTCTTTAGCGAAGGCCGGGTTATCGTCGGTAATCTCTCGTTCGCCGATCAGTTGCATCCAGGAATCGATGTCGGCGCTGCTGATTTTGCCATCCGACCCATCCTGCTTGTGCAAGGTATCCAGCAGGGCAAAAAACTCTTCGTTCTCAAGCAGGAAGTCGGCAGCGTCTTTTTCCGACTGAGAGGAATCGTATTTACCTTCAGAGATGTCTTCGAGGTCGTCCCTGCTGACGATATCATCGCCACCTTTCAAGCCTGTCCAATTGCTGCCGCCGTCCCCCTTGCCCCAATTGGTCAAAACCGTATCGATAATCTCCTTGTTCTCCTGATAGAATTCCTGACCGTGAATGTTGAGCTGCATCTGGTCCTTATCAAAATCGAAGAAGAAGTCATCGACGTTGCCGTTCTCACGGATCTCCTGGGTGAATTTCTCGTACTGCTCCGGCTGCGCTTCCCAAGCCGCCATGTCCTCGGGGAACCACTCCTTGAACAAGGGATCGGGCTCCTTGTCGTTATCGCCAGCGTGCATCATGTCCTTGAAGCCGTAGCTGGAGTTGATCAGATAGTTGAACTTCTCGCCCCAATCATCCTCCGTCACGCCATCCTCGGCGAACTGCTCAAACTGGTCGCGTATCTTGCCTTCAGTCTCGGCGCCTTTCTTTTGAGCCATGACGGCGTTGAGGATCAGACTAGCGATACCAACCCCTAGTCCGATGAGATTGCCGATGGGACCGGCCGCGCGCAGTCCCGCGCCAAGCCCTGTAAGCACGCGGGAAGCCGTTTGCAGTGACGCCCCAATCTCGGCGGCACCGCCAATGGTGAAGAACGACCCAGAAACCACACCGGTCGAGCTGGCAGCAAACTCCATCGGGGTGCCGCCGTTTTTGATGAGTTTATCGAGGCCAATACCTGCGACAACGGTATCGAGAATGCCGCCAGCGAAGTCGGTCATGTAGGCCAAACCCTTGAGTGCCGGCCCGATGAGCGCCTTCTTCTTGCTGCCTACATCGCCATCGTCGCTGGTGCCTCCAAGGCGGTCAGGCGACGTGCCCCCTTGAGTGCGCTCGCCGTTGGTCATGACGTCAGCTGTGGCGTCCAGTGTTTGATTCATGGACTGCAGGGCAGCCTTCGAGGATTCACCGTTGGCGGGGTCGAAGCGCTGATGAAGATCATCCGCATGGCTGTCAAGATCGTCCAGAGCGTCGCTCAGACCGGTCGGGCGTGATCCATCACTTGGGGGGCGAACGTCGTTAAGCCGGCCAGCCATATCATCCAGTCGCTCGAGCTGCCGAGTTCGGTCGGTATCCGTTAGCGAGGGGTCATTGGTGATCGATTCTCGAATGTTTTGATGTTTTTCCATCATGGCATCGAACAGCTTACCGGCATTCTCAGGCATCCTGCCCTTGCCCTTGCCATCGGCGTCCAGCATCTGACGATATTCCCCTACCGAGCGGTCGAAATCGTCGATCTGGCTATACAGCACCTCATTGGGAGTGGCGTTGGTCGAAAATTCGCTTAAATGGCTTTGGGCATCATAAAAGATATCCTCAAGTGCAGTAACGAAGGTCTCTCGAGAGTTCGTTGATGACGTATTGCTTTTGGCTGCCTCAAGACTGTCGATATCACTCTTAAGACGATCGATGCCGTCCTGAATACGCGCCTGCTCCTCGCTGCCGATACCAGCTTCCCCTTGAGCAAGGGATGACACTTCATCGAGTTGCGCATTGGCATCTCGAATCACCTCATCAATGCGCTGCTCAAGCTGTCCCTGGCTTGCGCCGGGATCATTGGCAAGTGTTTCAAGCTCGATGAGACTTGAATTTACGCTGTTTAAGCGCTCTCTTGCTTCTGATCCCGGGTTCATCAGAGATGTATTGTTCGAAGAATCCGCACCGCCATTGAACTTGTCGGGAAAGCGCTCGTGCACAACGTCACCCATCTCCTTGTCAAGCCCGAGCGCATGGGTAATGTCAGTGGTACCAAACAGTTTCGCCAATCGGCTGCCATCATCCAGTTTCGATCCTGCCGCATCGGCAAGGCCCTTGAGTGCGAAAGGCGTAGTACCGATAAAGACCAGCATACCGCGGGCAACAGTCATGCGCTCTTCGGCCGTATCACCAAAATCGTCGCCTGAACGGCGATAGATGGCATTGGAAAGTGCCGCCATGCCGCCAATCGCAAACATGGTGTTCGAAGCCATCAGACTTTGAAACTGGGTTCTAAGCGAACTCTGCATACTGGTGCGCTGGCTGTCACTCAACTCGACGATGGGCGGCTGGCCATCGCGACTGGTGGTCATGTTGCGAAGTTGTTCACCCACATTTTTCATGACATCGCGCATGAGAGACGAATCCTTCAGCGCCGTCTCCATGTTGCTTCCGCTCATCGCTGCCGTTTTGATGATTTCCTTGAGGCCGGAGGCGATCGCCATGATTTTTGTGAACTGCAGCTTTTCATCTGCTGACAGGTTGGACGGTACCGAGCCCTTTGGATCGGTCTTGCCGCTAGAAAGCACATCGTTTACCGCGTTCCAGACGCCATTGGTCGTTTGAATACCAAAGGTGCCGTAGGTAATGCTGGTGAGTATCGTTGGCACCATGTCGGCGGCGACCTGCTCCGCGGCTTCTTCGCTCTCCGGCGATATATCGCCACTCTCGTATTCGGCGTCGATGTCGCTGAGCTCTCCCTCTACCCCCCTGGCGGTACTGGCTGCCGTGATGCTGCCGCGAGCCTCGGCTGCACGCTCTGGATCAAGCGCCTGCAGCGTGTTCAGATCATTGTTCAGACGGGTGGCAGCTTCGTCACCGAAACCCTTGTCGCGCAGATCCTCGACGGCATCGAGATAATCCGTGCCCTTGTCGCCGGTCAGCGAGTCGTAGATCCTGTCGGCCAGCCCATCACGATCCTTGATCTTGCTCTGGGCTTCACTCATCGCCTCCTCGGTAAATTTGGCGATTTCCTCATCGCCGAGTAGCTTCGCAAGCTCTATACCGAGATTTTCCTCATGAATTAGACCACGCAGGTCGGCCGGGTCCATGCCTTGGGTATCGCTGGCGTAATAAGTCCAGTCGCCACCATGATTGACTGTCATATAAGGAAGGTATTGAAAGCTTCCGTTATCCAGTTGGGTCTTGAGTTCGAGCAGTCGGGCATATTTCTTGAAGTTCTCGTTGTCCGAATTTTCCGCTTTTTCTTCGAGCTTCTCCATGTAGAGTTCAGTGACCGTTTTGGCCTCACCATCGTCGTTCTCGACGGTGGTCTCCTGGCCCATCAGGTTGGTCTCTTCCGACCTAGGCAGGTCGTGATCGGTAAACACATCGTCGATGACACTCTCGCTCGAAGTCTGCTGGAAGCTGGAAGCAGCCTCAAAATGCTCCGGTGTCACTCCCTTGGAGACAATGAATTTTTCTCCATCGACCTCGACCAGCTTGAGTCCTTCGATGACATCGCCGTGCTCATCGGTGGCGTTTTTCACGCTGTCACCGCTGCCCAGCACGGGTATATCCTCATCGGCGGAACGCAGCTGGTAACCGTCGCCCTCGAGCTCGTGAATCCTGTCCCAGGTCTTATGAGCTTCGGAGACCGTTTTGAACAGATCTGGCGTCAAAGCTTTTGAGACCACGACGTCGCGACCGTCATGGGTGGTAAAGCGAATGACGTCGTCCCGCGCATCGGTCTGCCAACTGAAGTTTTTAAAGTCGTTTAACTCAGGCGCTTCGGTATCGGCGCCGGCGATGATGGCGCCATCGTTCACTGCACCATCGATGGCGGACTGATGCTCAGCGTTACCGCCCAGAGTCGCGTACTGCTCGCTCAGGTAGTCGTAGAGTTCCGGATTGTCGCTGCGCGCGACGACGAACTTCTCGCTGTCATGCTCGTAGCGAATCACTTCCGGACCCATCTCTCCGGGTGCGCCGACTTCGGTGTTGTAGTAGGGCGGCGGAGTGGCGTCGCCGCGGAGACGTTCGTAGCCATCCGCCTCGCTTTTATTGATGCCAATCAGGCTTTCATAATCCTTCTTGATGGCAGCGAAGAGCTCTGGGTTGGCGCGCTCGGCAACCACGACCCGGGCACCGTTCTGCATCTCATAGCGGATGATACCCTTGGCCACTTCGTCGGGCGGGCCAATGAAGCGGTAGTCGCTTAGCTTGCCGGGAGGCTCGGCATCCAGCGGCAATACCCCGTAGCCATCCTCCCCGCTCTGATTGAGCGCGGTCATCTGCGCGGCATCCTGCTTGACCGTCTCGAACAGCGCCGGCGTGGCGTGGCGGTCGACCTCAACAGTCTTTCCACCCTTTGTTTCATAACGAATTCGGCTATCGCCGGTGGTCACAATCTGCTTGTAGTCATCGAGATTTTTCGGCGCTTTTGTAGAGGAATCGGCAAGCTTTTCGGAGCCGGGACCGCTGTCATCGGATTTGAGAGACTTCTGATTTAGATTGATGGACCTGACAAGCGTCGATATCCAACCCTCTGGATGACGCTCGAGAACCTCTGGACCAGCAGTTTCAGATAAGCGGGATGACTGCTTTGGCGTAATTCCTCCAGACATGGGGGGAGCCTCCTGGTTTGTTTTTTTGATGCCTTCTAACGCTGAAATCGACCGATTTTCAAAAATGAATTAACAAAAGAACCTTTTCTTTAACTGGATATATTTCACGCACCTTTTCCAAAAGGCGCTCAAGATCATGGCTGGCATAAAAGACAATTTTTCAAGCCAAACCCAAAAAGCATCAGAATATCGACAACTCCTTTAAACAGGCTTCACGCTAGAGCCCAAGTCCATTGCAAAACTTTTGTCAATCATCAGAAAGAACTATCTCAAGTCAGAAGTGAGAGCTATTAAATTCATTATTTTTTATAATCAACCTTCAGACATTGATAATACTTAAAACTCGTAGCCGGCAGCCGAAGGTTGGGTAATATTATGACCCCAACCATGGACCGGTTGTTCGTAACAATTCAACTGCATAATTCGAAGTAATTATTAAACTTACGTAATATTTATAAATATAATTGTTAATGATGGTATCATTTCTATTTTTAACAACTGCCACTATTTGCTAGTTTCAATTCGGGCTTGGGCCGGCGCTGTCGATCGTTATTAAACAATGACAGGCAATTCTTTTGACCATACTCTTTTGATATCATGTAAATATTTAACATTAAAAAATACCGATAGAACATCCCCAGAAGATCTGGATGGTTTTTGTTTTTTAACAAACGAAATGAAACATTAACGCAATAAACGTTACTTTGATGACATCGCTTTGTCATGACCTGCCCCCTAGTATCGATTTGTCGACAGCACGCGGCCTTCCAGATTCACGCCATTTGCTGTTACAGCTGAAAGCAATCATGAATTACTCATACATATCTTCTGTAGGAGCACGACATGTCTGATGCACCCGCCATTGATCCGACAAGTTCTAACACTTCTTCCGATGCAGCGATTTCGCAGCTGAAAGAAGTATTTAATGAAGCCATTGCAAAATCTGCCGAAATCACGAAAGTCACAACCGAAAAGAAGACCGAGCTTGATGCGACAAAACAGCGTCCGCAGAACTAAGCAATGGCTTCTGATCGCGGACGTTTGTCGTCCGCGATCTCTTTTTTAAAGCGCGATCCCTATTTACAGCGTCTGACACATCCCATGGTTCCAGTGGTGGATCGGGTTGGTCCTTGGCACAGTCAACGACAATATTCAGGGGAGCAACGCATGAGTCCGCCAGCGCCTTCAACGCCCTCAATTCGACATCATGCCATGACGCTTGAAGTCGTCACCGGCCTTCATCGCGGCGCAATCATCGAACTGGAAAGCGGTACATGTCGAATTGGCACCGACGATACGTCTGATGTATGGCTTGGTGATCCCGATATCGCACCAGTACATGTCGTATTACGTTTTCATGGACGCCAGATGGCTGTGGAAGCTATAGGTGGAGACGTTTCGGTCAATGGCCGCATCATCGCTCAAGGCACCGGCGTTCGTAGTGAATTACCGGCATGTATCGACTTTGCTGACGTCTCTATGCGTATCACGCCTCCGCCGACCCGATCATTCATGCCTCGTTTGCCTCGTTTTCCGGTTGTCTGGCATAAAACGGCCAGCCGTCTGGTGCCTTTCGTGGCACTAAGCACCACTATCGGGGTATTGATCGTTTACGAATTCATTGGCGCCAATCAGGCAGATGCCAACATTGGCCCATCTGCAGCACCTGTCACACTGGATAATCAGACAATCGATAGCGCTCGTCAGATAGGTGCTGTTTCTCGACAGGATGCTTCGCAAGCGCTGAAAGCGCGTCTGAGTCAGGCCGGCCTACACCTCAATGTCGGTCAACAAGAAAACTACCTGAGCGTCTCAGGTGAATACACGCCCGACCAGGCAGGCACCTGGCAGCAGATCCAGCACTGGTTCGATCGTCGTTATGGCAGCGAGCAGATGCTTCTCAATGAAGCGCAACTCAAGCCAGAGGCCGAGGCCCCAGACCTGCAGTTGCGCGCGGTCTGGCTGGGGGATAATCCCTATGTGATCGATGACAGAGGTGAGCGTCTTTACCCGGGAGCTTCTCTTTCTTCGGGATGGATCATCTCGTCAATCAATGATGATCGTGTACTGCTGAGCCGCGGCGATACCCGGTATGCATTGACACATTGAGCCGCGCTCACAATGAAGATTAACCATGATATTCCATTGGGCGGTGACAGCCTTCGAGGCCTCGGCACTCAAGCGCCAGAGCGAAGAGGAGATGATCTCGACGTTCGAACCGATGGCGCCTTTGACGATGCAGTGCTCGAGGCACGATCGCGCCAGACGCTTCGTCCGCCATTAAGCCAGCGTCTTGAAACCCTGGCAGCACCTGCGCCAGTCGATGTCAGCAGTTTTACCAATGATCGCAGCATCGACCTGCTCCGGCATGTTCTGGATCACGTCCTGCCCAGACTGGAAGATGATGATGCGCAGGCAACAGCCAAAACAATTCTTGAAGAAGAAATTGGTTGGCGGGAAGCCTGGCAAGCCCGGCTTGATGATCTTTCCAGTGCATTTCCCGGTAGCGAAAATGACGACCAGGAGAATTCATGAACCGGAACGATGATCGCGACGCCATTGATCTCATGCATTTGATGGGACACCTCTATCTAAAGAGTGGTCAGACACAGCGAGGCATGGTTTTACTGCTGATCGCTGTCCGCATGGCACCAAGGCATACGGGTATTTTACGTGCGCTATGCCACGGTTTTCTGGCCGAGGGCAATGCACGTCGTGCGCTCAATATCATCGAACATCTGGAAGCGCTCAGCGAAGCCGATCCGACGCTATCGCTATTGAAAAGCCGCGCGCATCTGGTCAGTGATGATCGCGATCTGGCCAGACAGTCCTACCGCGAATACATTACGCAAAAAGACACCCATGACAGGCAACACGAGAGCCACTCCCGGAGTTTTTTGCACCATGAATGATGTCCTGTCACGTCTTAATCGTCTGGCCCAGAAAGCCTCTCAAAGAAGTGATGTGGTGATCGCGGCGTTCATGATTCTGGCCGTTGTCATGATGATCATTCCACTGCCAACAGCGCTGGTCGACATGTTGATTGGTATCAATATCGGCGTCAGCCTGCTGATTCTTGTGGTTGCTTTCTACATATCCCATCCGGTTGAGTTCTCCTCTCTCCCACCGATCATCCTGCTTGCGACCTTGTTTCGGCTGGCGCTATCGATCACCACGACACGTCTGATCCTGCTTGAAGCGGATGCCGGCCAGATCGTCGAGGCGTTCGGCAATTTTGTGATTGCTGGAGAAGTGGTTATTGGCATGGTGGTGTTTCTCATCATTACCGTCGCCCAGTTTCTGGTCATTACCAAGGGTTCTGAACGCGTTGCCGAGGTTGCCGCGCGTTTTACACTTGATGCGATGCCCGGAAAGCAGATGAGCATCGACAACGATGCGCGAAATGGAGATATCGATACGCAGGAGGCACGTCGACGCCGTACTCGCCTTGAAAGTGAAAGCCAGCTTTACGGTGCCATGGATGGGGCGATGAAGTTCGTCAAGGGTGACGCCATCGCAGGTCTGGTCATCTTGTTCGTCAATCTGATTGGCGGACTGATGATTGGCATGCTTGAGCACAACATGGCGTTTGGGGAAGCCGTAGAAACCTATTCGTTATTGACCGTCGGGGATGGTCTGATTGCACAGATCCCCGCATTACTGATCTCGATTGGTGCAGGTACTGTTGTTACCCGTGTGAGTTCGGATAATGCAAGCGATCTGGGCAGTGAGATCGTCGGTCAGCTCGGCAGCAACAGCAAGGCGCTCGGATTGACCGCTACAGTGCTCTTCTGCGCTGCATTTATCCCGGGGTTTGCCACTGGTGTTTTCCTGTCACTTGCGGCCTTGATGGGCGCAGGTGCCTTTCTGCTACGTCGTCGTCAACGTCGTCAGGAAGAGGCTGACTCCGCAGATCCGGCTCTGGACGACTCGATCGACGAGACATCACAGGCTTCACCCCACCTCCCTTCCATATCGGACACCACGCTGACCGCACAAGAAGGAGATATCCGACATTATCGGGTCACGGTGTCTCTGGGAGCTTCTCTGGCCGAAAATCTTTCCCAGGAAATTTTGCGTGAAGGACTGCAAAACACTCGCGAGCGGGTTGGAAGGCGTCTTGGCATTTCGATTCCTGCCGTTGGAATGCGCATGGAACCAGGACTTGGCAATCGCTATTTCGCCATCGAAATTGACGAAGTGCCCGTATTGCGCAACGAGCTTCCAGAGTCATCACTGCTGCTCGACGACGATGCCACCCTGCTGGAGGTAGTCGAACTTTCTGCCTGGGATCAACCTGCGCTGGCTGGACGCGGCACATGGCAGTGGTTGCCCGACAGCGCAGCTGAAAAGCTTGATGAAGCCGGCATACGCTATCTTCTCATGAGCCAGGTTCTGGAACGTTGCCTTGAGCGAACACTGAATCGCTACGCTGGCGAGTTTCTTGGTATTCAGGAAACGCGCGGGCTGCTCTCCGAAATGGAGCAGGACTATGCCGAACTGGTCAGCGAAGCAATTCGTGTGGTGTCGCTACACAGGATGGCTGAAATACTGCGTCGGCTGGTGGGGGAAGGTGTGCCCATTCGCGCCATGCGGACCATCCTTGAGGCGATGGTAACCTGGGGTGGTCAGGAAACGGATAGTGCCCGGCTGGCAGATCGCATCCGCATTGCTCTGGCTCGACAGATCTGCCATCTATACGCCCGCGATGATCGGGTTTTACCCGCATGGGTAGCGACTCGGTCGCTTGAAGAAGCGCTTCGGACTACCCAGCGCCGGACACAGGATCAGCCGCTGCGCAGCGGCCTGCCGTCCCCTCTTTCTCAGGCACTGAACACCTGGTTTCAGCAGCAACTGAAAGCTATAGATTCCGATCTTCACCCCATTGTGGTAATCACACAGGATGTTCGCGCGACCCTTCAACGATGGGTGCATCAGCAGGAACTGGACGTACCCGTTATTGCCTGGCAGGAAATTGCGCCGGAGTTTCATCTGCAAGCCATCTCTCAGATGCGCTTGCCAAAGCCGGCTTCACCCAGAAACGCACAATCCGAAGTCAGCGGCTAATGCGATCATGGGAAGTTGCGCAATCAGACAGGATTGCTTCAAAAACAATGCTTCACAGTAATCCGGCCTTGAAGGCCTTGCACAAGGTGGCAACGACATTCATGACCCCAGGCACAAGATATAGAGGGCGCTTTACCTTTCGGCTGGCCGAATACTGGCTTTTATGTGTATTGCTTGTCCTGCTGACAACGCTTCCGGCATATGCTGCTGTCACTGTCGACGCAACCGATGACAGTGAGGCTCTGCCACTGGAAACCGGGCAGGGGCGCCTCCTGCGCTTTGATGCCAATATCGCCTCGATTTTCGTGGCCGATCCTGCCATCGCTGACGTACAAGTTGTCTCACCGGGCGTCGTCTATCTCTTTGGCAAGCAGTCCGGCGATACCAACCTGATTGCCCTGGATGCCAATGAGGTGAACCAGGCCTCTTTACATCTTCAGGTACGCGATGATCCTGGTCCGGCACGCAAGGCCCTCCAGGATGACGCAGGTGAGACACAGATTCATCTTCGTCTGGCAGGCAAACGCCTGATTGCTGAAGGGCAGAGCCATTCAGTAACGGGTGCCATGGCAACACAGGACATCCTTGAGGCTGAATCACCCGACGGTATCAGCTCAAACCGCACGACCTTCGACAGCGCAACACAGATCAACATTCGGGTTCGTTTTGCAGAGGTCGCTCGCGATGAACTACTTGATTACGGCGTCAGCTGGAACGCTCTGATCAACAATGGCTCCTTCTCCTTTGGCGTACTGACCAGCAATATCGCCAATGCGCCGAGCAGCGATGGTGTTGACGGCCTGCTTCAGGCCCTGCAGCAGAACAATCTGCTACAGATTCTGGCCGAGCCCAACATCACCGCCGTTTCAGGTCAAACCGCAAGCTTTCTGGCCGGTGGCGAAATTCCGATTCCCGTCCCGGTAGGCAACGATCTGGTCGGCATTCAGTACAAGCAGTTCGGTGTGTCGCTTTTAAGCACGCCGACATTACTGCCTAACGGTCGAATCTCGATGGAGGTACGCCCCGAGGTTAGCAGTATCGCCAATAACAATGTTCAGATCGCCGGCTATAACGTGCCATCACTTCAGGTTCGAAGAGCCGATACGGTGATTGAAGTGGGTAGCGGGCAGACATTTGCCATTGCCGGCCTTTTTCAGCGTCAGGCATCAGACGGTATCGAACGTATTCCGGTACTCGGTGACATTCCCATTCTCGGACAGCTGTTCCGTTCCAGGCGCTTTCAGCGTAACGAAACGGAACTGGTCATACTGATCACGCCCTACCTGGTGTCACCGTCCTCGTCGCCGACGCCAAGAACCCCGCTGGACACGGCACGTATAAGTGAACGTCCGCGTCTGGGAGATGATCCGGCTCAACATGCAAGATCGGCAGGTGTCGATGACCCCTTTGGCTTTTACCTTCAATGAAAGGAGCTGGCATGACAGAAAACGGTGAGGTCGTAACGCCGCCTGCACTGGTCCGGCTGCCGACATCGCTTCGTCTATCGTCGACTCTGGCACTTGTGTTGCTGGCAGGCTGTCAATCAACGCTGGGCCCCATGAGCTGGACGAGCGGTTATCGCGAAGTGGATGTTCTTGGTCCGGCCCGGACCGTGCAACGGACCATGGCGATCCCCAATCTCTGTCAGGCACCATCAGAAGCCTCCGGTGAGATCACACTCCCTCCGGGCTGCGCCAATGATCTCAACCTGTCATTGATGGTGGCAAATCCTCGTGATTTGACACGCGGTCAGCCCATGGGCGAGGCCATGGCAGCGCCGGTGGCCAATGCTGCCAGAGAACGCTTGAATGATCGTGATCGCGCCAATGAACGACGCACCCGGCTGGAGAGCGAGGCCCGCTCCGCCGGAGGGCTCAATGCCACTACGGACGGGCTTTAAATCATGATACTACGTCGACTGCAGTCCGAGTGCCCGTGCCCGCGCCTCAGCAGTAGGCAACGCTGCAACGCGTTGAGCCTGGGCAATCAAACGTTGACGTTCGACAGTAGAGACATCCGGAAGCGCCATGTGGTTCGCAACATCAGATCGGCCTGCCAGCACGAGAATCAAGACAGCATTACGGTAGTGGCGAGACTCGGCCAGGGGCGAATTGACCACGTCACGTATCTCAGTACCGGCCTGTATACCATTACCGGCGAGCGCCTGAGCAAGGGCCAGGTTGGTTTTTACATCAAGACTCTTCGGGTCAAGCATCATCGCGCGGCGGAAGGAATTCACGGCTTCATCCGGCTCGCCGGAAAGCGCCTGTGCCGCACCAAGCCTGCTCCACGCCGCGGTGCTGTTCAAGGTCTTGACTGCCTCAACAAGACTGCGCCGAGCGCCCTGCGCCTCTCCAAGACGCAATTGGGCCGTACCAAGTCCCAGCAGGGCCGGGGCAAGCTGAATATCCTCTCGAAGGGCATCGCGAAAGGCGCGGGCGGCACCCTCGTTATCACCAGCATCAAGTCTTGCCTGCCCAAGGCGCACCAGAACGTTTGCCGAGGAGCCGTTTCGATCGATCGCGCGCTCATACATCGCCGCAGCAGTAGAGTGATCGCCCTGCTGATCGATATCGTCGGCCAGCGAGAGCAGCCGATCCTGGTCACTACCAACCTGCGCCGAGCTGCAGGCCGTGAGAATCGCAGTCATCCCGGCAACAACCAGCAACCGTACAGTACCGGAAGAAAAGTCAGCGGTTATCGTCATCTGGAAAGTCATCCCGGACCTGAAAAATGAGCCTACAGCGTAGCGAAAAATACTCGGCAGTGGGCATCGAGTCATGCCGATGGTGAACGCATACTTTCATAATCACAGCCATACGGCGAGCATCAACGCTGACATGTCGTCATTCAGACGTCATCACAGGATTGCCAGAATGGTCTTCCGATGCATCGTATTGCGACTGGCAACGCTATTGCCGATCGTGACCGCCGTGCTTTTGGCCAGTCCTGTTCTGAGTGCAGAAGCCCCCTGGGCAAACCAGAGCTATCACTACATTGTCATCAAGCAGAATGTACGTGATGTCCTGCAGGAGTTCGGGCGAAATCTGTCACTCCCCATGGAAATGAGCCGTTCCGTAAAGGGTGAAATGCGCGGTGATATTCACGCTGACAGTGCCGGCGATTTTTTAAGAAAGGTGTGCGAGGCCAATGATCTGGCATGGTTTTACGATGGCTATGTGCTGCATGTGGTTTCCAATGAAGAATTGGACCGCCAAATCATCGATCTTGATGGTGTAGATGCTGACCGATTGCAGATTGAAATCAATGAAATTGAAATCGGCGATCCCCTGAATGCCCGGCTTCGAAACGGTGGAAGCCGGCTTGAGGTGGCCGGACCACCGGCGTGGCTGGCAGAAATAGAGCAGCGTGTCTCGTCGCTGCGTCGACCCACTCCGGCATCCGCGCCTGACGGGGTCAGAGTCTTTCGGGGCAGTGTCACGACACCGTCTGCCCCGTGAGAAAGGCGGTAAAAGGGGATATCAGTTCACCCCGGCATCGAAAACCTGTAACAGGAGATAGATCATGCCAGTAGAATCCGTAAACAGCACCAGCCCCGCAGGTGACACTCAGTCATCCGGTACCGAGGGGTTCGACCAGGCACTGGAAAAGGCACAGTTCGATCAGGCTATGAATGAAGGTATGGTCCAGGTCGGTGGACAGCTGATTCTGATGCCGATGATGAAGGAAATGCTTGGCGAGGCAATGTCCGGCGGAGAGGACTAATCCGGTAGAGAAAGACAGGTCGGTGCATGTCCGACGCTTGATTTACCTTTCAAATCAAGAAGCGGCACCGTTCGCTTTTGCGTTCGGCGCCGCCTTACCTATTACCAGTATCGCTCGCATTGGCGAGGACAAAAAGGAGGTGAATGATGAATCCTGTGTCTCCCGTTGGCGCGGATATGGTGGCATCGGCAACCACTACACGAGCGCAGTCATCGCAAAACCTTTTTGAGCACATGGCAAGTCAGGCCAGTGCTTCTCATCAAACGAGCCCTTCAGAGCTCGGTGCCAACCTTCTTGACAATCTGGATGGCTTTTTCAATCGCGTCAGCAGCTTTTCTCAGGAAACCGGAGCAGATTCAGTACAGGCTTCCGAGCCCATGGCACAGGTAACAACACCGGAAAATGGCCTCCCTGTGAATGATGGCGGCGATACGCCATCGGTACTTGATAACGAAGCAATGGCGAAGGTTGTCGATTCGCTGGGACGCGTCTTCGATCACTCCATTGAAACCTCAATGGTGGTTCGAGGGGCGACTCAGGTATCGGGTTCGGCCAATACGCTGCTGAAAGGTCAGTAACGTTTTAGTTACCATCGACGACAGGGGAAGCTCCACGTGCTTCGGCTTTTTTCAAGACATCGGATTCGGACAATGGCATTGCTTTTGATGGCCGTGTTGCTGCAAGCGTGCGATACCGATCTCTATACTGACCTCGACGAGCGCGAGGCAAACCTGCTCGTGGCGACACTGGCGCGCAGTGGCGTGCCGGCCAAGCGCCATGCCGATGATGAAGGGCGCATGACAGTAACGGTCGATGAAGATCATTTTGCCGATGCCGTCGATATTCTCGATCGTGCCGGTCTGCCGGAGCATCAATTTGCCAATATGGGAGATGTCTTTCAGGGAAACGGACTGGTTTCCTCTCCTGTTCAGGAAAAAGCACAGATGATCTATGCGTTGAGCCAAGAGCTTTCGCATACCGTTTCCCAGATAGACGGCGTTCTTTCTTCACGCGTGCACGTGGTGCTTCCCGACAATGATCTGCTCCGCGGCGACAGTACCCCCTCCTCGGCATCCGTATTTGTAAGATATCTGCCATCACTCGATATCAATCCACTGATTCCCAGAATCAAAACGCTGGTAGCCAACGGTATTGCCGGGCTGACTTACGACAAGGTGTCAGTAGTGACGGTTGCCTCGAAAATCAGCGAGCCGGTCAATGAAGCTCGCCAACCAATGATGAGCACTTTTCTGGGCATTGCGATGCCGGCGCCCAGCGTTTCACGGGCCTGGTGGCTGTTCGGTACGCTGATCGCTGCCATCATTGTATTGCTGACCGTGGTGGGGTGGCTGATCTGGCAGCGACGGCGACAGCAACCTTATGAACTGGCGGCACCACCATGAGTTTCGAAGCCAACAAGAACGGCAGTGCCGATATATTGCCGGTCATTTGTAACAGACATGACTGGCTGGACAGCCTCGATGGTCTCGCCAGCGAGACGTATCTTGATGAATGGAGCCAACAGCCCCGCTTTCGTGCCCGACTGGTCGAGCGCCTACGCCTGCGTCACAACCTTGCGTCGCCCGCGTCACTGCCATCGCTGCCGCCCTCCGATCTACAGTTGAGTCAGCTTGCTCCTGACACCATCGATGCCTGCCGACGCGCTGCAGGCGTTATCGCACATGCGAATGCTTTTGTACGTGAGATTCAGGCCACGAAAGTATTGTCACTCAGGAGTCGATTTGGTGATGATCTACACGCACTGGCGCTTCGCCACCGAGGCCGGCCACACCCTGATACGATCGAAATGATTTCTACCGAAGACCTTGATTTGCTTGAGGGCGCCATCGAGCGCGATGGCCATTACTGTCTGAACCAATGGTGGCAATACCTACCCCCGGCATGGCAGAACTGGCTACAACTGAGCTGGGCCTGGGATATGACACTTGATGATAGACCGGTCGATGTCGCAGCAGTGGAAATCGCACGTCTGGCCGTAGAAGGCCTTTCTTCTCCTTCCCTCTCCGGGCTGCGAGGTGACACATGAACATGCTGCCCCGCCGCCCCGGCAATGTCATTTTACGTGCAGAGCAGGCCAAGGCCTGGACCGATGGTTTTGCCTTTCTAGATCAGGCACGCCAGCGTGCCACCGATCAGGAAGAAGAGATTCGGCGCGCTCGCGAAACGGGGTATGCCGAAGGTCTTGCCGCCGGACGTCAGAAAGGTGAGCGTGACGCTGCAGAGCTCTTGATAAAGACCCATGCCGATGTTGATCACTATCTTGCCGCCCTGGAGCCGAAGCTTGGCGGTCTGGTGCTCAATCTGATGCAACGCCTGCTCGGTGAATTCGACGATACCGAACGTATTGCAATGAGTGTGCGTCAAGCGCTCGGTGAGTGGCGCCAGGCACAACGACCCTGCATTCGCGTGGCACCTGAACTGGTAGATCGCGTTACCGAGCACCTTGCCCAACACTACCAAGCAGCGACTGATCTTTCAGTGGAAGCCGACCCAGGACTTGGCCCATCCCAGTGCCTGCTGGTGAGCCCGACAGCAGTCATGAACCTGGGAATCGAGACACAGCTTGAAACCATTGCCGAGGCGTTATCATCGAATCCCGGACGGAAAGCACCATGAGCCTCGATGATTTACTGCCGCGGCTCAATGACAGACTCTCTCGAATAACGCCTCATCAGATCCGGGGACGAGTCAAACGAATTCGTGGACTTCTGATCCATGCAAGCATCGAAGGTGTGAGCATTGGAGAGCTCTGTTATCTGCGTGATCCCGTCAGCGGTCGTCGCGTTGCGGCCGAGGTCATCGGATTTGAGGAAGACGATGCCATCCTCTCACCGATCGGTGAACTGCACGGTCTCTCGACGCGCAGCGAGGTGATCGCTACCGGCCGCGCTCAGGGGATTGCAGTAGGAGAGGGACTATTCGGGCGGGTGATCAGTCCATTGGGTGAGTGGCTGGATGGCGGCCCTGAACCCGGGCCGGAAACACTCATCGAGTATCCGGTACATGCTGAACCACCACTGCCCATGAAGCGACAGTTGATTCAACACCCCCTGCCTCTGGGCGTGCGTGCCATTGACGCACTCAATACGGTCGCAAAAGGGCAGCGTATCGGTTTATTTGGTGAACCCGGCGTTGGTAAATCCTCTCTACTGTCGGCCATTATTCGTGGCAGCGACGCCGATGTCGTCGTACTGGGTCTGGTTGGTGAGCGTGGTCGCGAAGTGCGTGAACTGCTCGACGTTCAGCTGGATGCCAGGGCAAGACAGCGCACGGTATGCGTGGTTTCCACCTCTGATCGTCCGGCAATCGAGCGAGCCCGCGCGGCATTGGCAGCTACCAGCGTTGCCGAGTATTTCCGTGATCAAGGGCGCGACGTTTTGCTGCTGGTCGACAGTCTGACCCGGTTTGCTCGCGCCCAGCGCGAAATCGGCCTTGCCGCAGGTGAACCACCAACCCGTCGTGGCTATCCACCCTCACTTTTCGCCGCCCTGCCCCGCTTGCTCGAACGCGCAGGGCCTGGCCGTGAAGGCGATGGGTCCATTACTGCAATCTATACAGTTTTGACAGAAGGCGATGGTGCACTTGACCCTATCGCCGAGGAAACTCGTGCCATCCTTGATGGCCACATCGTGCTGAGTGGTGAGCTGGCCCGTCGCGAACATTTTCCCGCGATCGATATACTTGCCAGTCGAAGTCGGTTAATGGAGAGCGTTGCTGATGAGGCCCATCGTCGTGACGCTGCCAGAGTACGGAATCTGATGTCGCACTACCGGGACGTTGAACTTCTGCTGCAGGTGGGTGAATACCGCGAAGGTAGTGATGACGTCACCGACGAAGCAATCCGCAAACACGCCACCATCGAGTCTTTTCTTCGCCAGTCTCCGAACGACCATGTCAGCTTTGAAACCACTCTGAGTCGACTGCGGGAAATTGCACAGTGACCTCCCCGAATCAGCTGGATCGTCTGTTAAAGCTGCGCCAGCAGCGGACTCGGCTCGCCGAGCAGGCACTAACGCGCGCACGTCAGCGATGTCAAGAAATCGATGAGCGTTCTCGCCGGCTGATCGCCGAACAAAATTTTCACCGACAGCGTGCCGACGAACACGATGATCACCTGTTCGAAACGGCTCGCCAGCCGCTGAGTGTCTTTCATCTTGAGCAGTGGCAAAACGCACGTGCCGATGTGGACGAGTTTCGTGCCGACCTTGAGCAGCAGCAACAACGCTGTCATGACGAAGCCAGCCTGGCCGAGCAGGAGCGTGAAGCTCGTGCACGCGAGTGGTCCCGGCAGTTACGCGCGCAGAAAGCGCTCGAACGATTACAGGCCCGACATCGACAGACAGCATTGACCAACGCTGAGCATCTGGCAGAGCTCGAAATGGAAGAGAGTCACTCGGGCGGGAGATTCAGGCAGTGAAGGATACTATCGCTTCGTCATCGGACAAGGCAGCGTTGCCCAGCATATTGCGCCGGTTTGATCCGGATATGCTATCGCTGCATAACGCACTGCACTGCCCGCGAGAACCTCTGGTTCTGGAGTGGGACGGGCATACCGTGCATTTGAGTCTTGTTCATGATGCATTATTGCCTGCCGAAAAGGTTCATTTTCGACTTTGTGTCGGCGACGAGTTCATCAACATTGCCTGCAACTGGCGCACGCTTGACCTTCTGGGCGCGCATCCGGCTCGGCAGCGCTCCCTGCGCCAGGTTGATCCCGACCTGGCGGCCCTATGGCTGGAGTCGGTGTGGCTTTCCTGGCTCGAACCGCTTGAGACGTTTCTCGACGCCGATATACGTGTTGAGTCGGTACCTGAAAATAATGCTATAGAAAAAGGAATCAGAGGACATACGGTGAATCAGGAGATGATGCTTTTACTGTCTCCTGAATCCAGCAATGAGCCATATCTTGTACGGATCGAACTGAGTGCGACTTTATTAATTCGTCTTCAGCCCCTGCTTGATCGCCATTTCCCGCGACAACAGCACTCTGGCAGCGCAATTACCACGACCGTCACAGTCTCTACGGGCCTCCAGCATCTTGCGCTACGGGAGTGGCGAAGTTTGCAGCCTGGTGACGTGGTGCTGCTTGAGCAACCTTACGGCGATCCGACTCAGGCGGAAGTCATTGTCGGCGGATGCTACATCGCAGAGGCACGTGTCAGCTCGGAGGGGCCAACACTTACAAGCTCGCTTCGATCCGAAGGCAAGCACCATGCATCGGTCACAGCACCAGACACTCCCCTTCAGGAACTTGATCAAAAAGAGGACAGCATGAACGAATCGTCGCCGGACAATACTTCACCTGATCAGGAACAAGCGACAGGCGACAGGGCTGACCTGAACGATCTACCGCTGCGCTTGACCTGTGAGCTGGGCCGTCTGGAGCTCACGCTTGGCGAGCTAAGAGAACTGGGAGATGGAAGCGTTCTGCCTCTTGGCAAACGTCCTGAACGAGCAGTGGATCTGGTAATCAACGGCCGTCGCATGGGGCTCGGCCGTCTGGTGATGATTGGTGATGATCTTGGTGTGCAAATCGAGAGGCTCAATCTGGATGGATGAGTTTCAGCCCAATCTGATCGCGATCATTATCGCTGTCGCCTCGATCGGTCTGGTCCCCCTGGCCGTCGTCACAATGACAGGATTTCTAAAAATCTCCGTCGTGCTGTTTCTTATCCGTAATGCGCTGGGCGTACAGCAGACCCCACCCAACCTGGTGCTTTACGGTATCGCACTGATACTAACCGTCTATATCACCACACCGCTGATCGGTGAAATCACACATCGCATTGAGCATCAACAAACGGGATTTTCCAGTGTCGAGGAGATACGTCAATCCGGAGAAGCCATACGAGCGCCATTACAGGCGTATCTTTCGCGTTATGCCAGTGAGCATGAACGGGCCTTTTTCATTGATGCAACAAGGACGCTCTGGTCAGACGAAGCGCGAGAAAATCTAAAGGATGACGATCTAATCGTACTGATCCCTGCCTTTGTCAGCTCGGAACTGACGCGGGCCTTTGAAATAGGCTTTCTTCTTTATATTCCATTTCTGATCATTGACCTGATCGTTTCCAATGTCCTGATGGCGATGGGCATGATGATGGTATCTCCAACCCTGATCTCGATTCCCCTGAAAATATTTTTGTTCGTCGCCGTGGATGGTTGGTCACGACTAATGCACGGTCTCATTCTCAGCTATGGCGGAGGCTAGCGTGAACGACGATATCTTTCTTTCCCTGATGAAAAATGCTCTTTGGACCGTCCTTCTTGTATCGGCTCCGGCATTGATTGTCGCCATTGTGATTGGCTTTGGTGTCGGCTTGCTTCAGGCCCTGACCCAGATTCAGGATCAAACGTTGCCTCAGGCGGTCAAGCTGGTAGCCGTACTGCTGGTATTGATTCTGTCCGGCCCGCTACTGGCCACACAAATCGTTAACCTTACCGATCAGGTACTGAATAACTTTGCCGCCTGGACACGCTAGACACGAGATATGCTTGCTCAATGGGGGCAAGGCGCCGGCATGAATTACGAAGAGTTTGCCCGCTTTCTCACCGACTTTGCTTACCCGCTCATCACAGCAGGTGCACTGGGTGTTGCCCGTGCCTTGGGCATGGTGCTCGTGACACCTGCATTCAATCGTCTCGGCCTGACCGGCATGATTCGATCAGCAGTCGCAGTTACGATCTCGATTCCGCTGATTGTTCCACTTTATGCCGATATTGCCCGTCTTGCTGATATCTCAAGCATCGCGCTGGCTGGCATGGTCATCAAGGAGTTACTGATTGGTGTGACGATTGGCCTGATTTTCGGCGTGCCATTCTGGGCCGCCGAGGTTGCTGGAGAGTTTATCGACCTGCAACGGGGCTCGACCATGGCGCAGATTGTTGACCCCATGGGGGCAACCGAAACCGGTGTCACATCAACGCTAATGTCGATTACCCTGCTCGCGCTTTTTTTTATTACCGGCGGCTTTATGCTATTGCTGGACGGCTTTTATCGCAGCTACTCGCTCTGGCCTGCGGCGGATGTTGCTCCGATCATAACACATGATTCAGCGATGGGACTGCTCGCTCTGCTCGATCAGGTCATGGAAATTGGCCTTCTTATGGTGGCCCCCCTTGTGATCGCCCTGCTTCTTTCCGATCTAATGCTCGCCTACGCGGCACGGATGGCACCCAACCTCCACGCCTTCGATCTGTCGCTGCCGATCAAGAATTTACTGTTCGCTTTCCTGATGCTGGTTTATGTCGTATTCCTTATTCCGTTGATGGTGAATCATCTTGATGTACTCGAGCTCAACCTGAGTCGTCTGGAAGGCATACTTGGGGCTGGTCAATAGACTTTTTCCCTTTCTTCAACTACCAAATCCCCACGCTCTGTTACCCATTGTTTCCTTATTGCCATAGGAGCGTCATACCTCCCAATGACACTCCATGACAGGACTAATACGCAACTCGCCTCTCGGTTGATCGTTCATCGTCGAGTCTGCCCGCCCTCTGTCGAAAAAGGAACTCCAATGCGCGTTAACAGCTCTGCCCTTTCAAATGCCAATCCTGTCAAGGATAGCGACTTTTTGTCCGCACTGGTGCTGGCCAGCAGGCAACGTCAGGGCGATAGCCAGTCACTTCTGCCGGGTGACAAAGGGTATGAGAACAAGCTGAATGCACTTGCGGTCGAAATGGCTGACGGCATTGATATCGACAAACGAAAGGTCTCTTCCCTGACGGGGGGCGCAGCAGAAAAATTCAGAACCCTCGTCAACGCCGAGCTCAACGCACAACGGGCCAACAAAAAGGAACCCGATCTGGGCAAGGCGATCGATCAGGCGAAGGATGCACTGTTTGAGCGCATCGGCAATGCGCTCGAAAATACTGACCGCAGCGCCAGCAAGGGTCTCGACGTGTTCGAAGGATACTGGAAACGCCATGGCGGCGAGGAGGCCGCCATTGACGCAGGTTATGATGCATTCGATGACTTTCTCGCCGACAACACGATCACCAGCAATCCGGATTACGAAGACAACCTCAACGCATTGGCGCTGGGGCTGTCCGGAAGCACACTGACCGGCTCGCGTCAGATTCTGCACCTCGATGGCTCGGACACTCTGTCGCAACTCTACAAGAATCTGGTCCAGAACCGGATCGACCAGGGCGAAGATCCGGGAGAAGCGGTGAGCGCTGTAAATGATGATCTGCGCCGCCGAATCGACAGCGTCGGCGGCAGCAGCGTCGTCAACGTCTTCGATGGGTACTTCAAGCGTCACGGCGGCGAAGAAGACGCCGCTGCGCTCGGCAAAGAAACCTGGATGGCGCACCGCGACGAGGCAGACATCGCCTACGACGACACTCTGAATTCGCTCTCATCAGACATGGCCGACGGCATCAATATCGAGAAGCGCACCGTTCACGGCCTGACCGGTGATGCCGGTGACAAGTTCCGCAAGCTGGTCGGTTATCAGCTTGAGCAGCAGCGCGATCGGGGTGACGCTCCGAACCTGAAGAGTGCCATTAGTGAGGCAAAAAATGACCTCTTCGGCCGAATCGACAATGCATTGACGAACGCCGACAAGGATAGCGAAGACGGGCTGGACGTCTTCAACGGTTACTTCGAGCGTCATGGTGGCGAAGAAGATGCGATCAATGCCGGCTACAGCGCTTATGACCACTTTCTGGCCGAGAACACAGAGACCAGCAATCCGAGCTACGAGGACAATCTCAACGCCCTCGCAGAAGCCATGGCCGGGGCCACTCTGACGGATTCACGACAGATTCTGCATCTCGATAGCTCAGAGACAATGTCGCAGCTGTATCAGAATCTGATCGCTGACAAGATGGGTAATGGTGCTTCTCTGGAGAAAGCGACCAAAGAGGTCAACGAGGAACTGCGTGAACGAATCAAAAGTGCAGCCGGAGACGACGGCAAGGCAGTGCAAAACGTTTTCGATGGTTACTGGTCACGTCACGGTGGCGATAACGATGCTCAGCGGCTGGCCGGCAATGCAGAGATCGATACGGCGCGTCGAGAACATGATTTACCCTCTCTCAGCAACGTCGATATTCGCTCATTGGAAACGAGTGAAGCAGATCCGGATGACAGCTCTCGCAAGCAGACCGTCAGCGAGCTCACCTGGAAAACACTCATTGATGACTGGAAAACAGGCATCAAGGACGGCAGCATCGATAAAAATGACGAGAGAGCTCAGTTCTATCGTGCCTTGCGTGCTCAGGGTGCCCTCGACAATGGGCTGGAGATGGTAGGTCTGGATGTCTCCGAAGGGCTCAGTATGGATCAGCTCAATGGCAAGGATTTTTCGTCCATCATCAATGGCGAGAAGCTGGATGAAAAGCTTGGTGAACTGTTTGCTTCAGACGCCGTCCGGGACGATTACATGTCAGCCCAGACAGAAGCGGTAAATAAAGTCCCGAATAAGGATGCCATCGCTTCGCGGCTCGAGGAAACAGCATTTAGTGAGGACTACATCGAATATATCAATGATCTCCGCAAGAGTGGCCAGGGAGAGCTGGCCGAGGAGGATATTGCCGCCACCTACAGCTCGCTGGCGGCAATGTTCCCGGCCACCGAGGATAGCGACAAGGCGGCCGAGTTTGCTCAGAGCCTGCAGCTCGACTCGATGATCACCGATCTCGACGAGCTGATTGCCAACCCCGACAATATCAACGACGCCAACACTGCGACCGCCACACAAGACGTGGTCAAGATGGTGCTGGCAGCGCTCAAGCGTGCTGGCGTCGATATCCCGCGGCGTACGACAGAGTCGATCGACAAGTTTGTCAACGAGTATCTCAATGATAAGCAGACGGCGAAGAATTTCGGCAAGGCGCTGCAGGAGCTCGGCGATCGCTTTCAAAAAAATGGCGCCATCACCCAATCGGATATCGACGGGCTGATGAAAAATGGCGTCTACAAGGCGCTCAACGAGAAGACCAACGGCGGCATGCTGTCGCTGATCAGTACCCTTAATGCCAACGGCGCGCTGGGCTCGACAGGCGGATTGATCTCGCTCGCCTCGGGCATCTATCAGCTCGCCGGCGGAGGCAGCAAGCTGGCCGACAGCGACGAGGCGCGGATGGCCGTGGCCAAGGAATTCATCAGTTTCCTCGGCGCCAGCCAGCACTTCGTCAACCTCGGCAGCAACATCACGGACAAGGTCAAGGGTACCAACGTCAACGCCATGCTGGGGCTGGACAAGACACTGCCGCAGATCTGGGGCAAGGATACCTCCAGCGGCGCCCCCTTCACCGAGAGCAAGGGTCTCAGGTTCGTCGAGAACATCGAACAGATCATCGACGACGCGCCCGTCGGCGATCGCGAAAAGCTGAGCCAGAAACTGGACCTGAGCGAATCCGATACGGGCAAGATTGTGCAGGGTATCAGTGACGGATACGCTAAAAACCCGGCACTGCCCAAAGCCACGACGACGACACGAACCATCAGCTCTTTCCTGCGCGTGCTCGACGGCGCGGCCAACTCGGCCACCGGGGCGCTGGATATCGCCCTTGGCGGGCTGATGATCAAGCGCGGTGTGGACAGCGGCGATGGTGCCACCATCGGTCAGGGCGCGGTAACCGTTGCTGCCGGAGCCTTTGGTCTGGCCGGGGGCGGTGCCGCACTCGCCGCACTCAAGGGACTTGCCTTTGCCCGAGCCGCCTCCGGGCCATTGTTTTGGGTCTCAGCCGCACTGACGATCGCCACAGTACCCTTTACCATTTTTCAGGACATCAAGCGAACCAATGCTTTGGAAGGCCATCAAAATGATCTGAATGACCTGTTCAACTCGCTGGACCAGGATGGTTTACTGACCGAAGATGGCGCCGACCGCTACGAGTTTTTAAAGGAGTATGTCCAGGGCTACGGCCAACGCGATGCGCCGGATGACGAAAGCATTTTCGAGTACCGCAGCGATGAGTACGCGTTCTTCCTGCGCGAGGGCCACCTCCCCGAGGCGGGTTGGGACGATTTCACTCATGAGGACTATGCTGGTGATGGCGACAATCTGCAGACAGACATGGAGAAAGGATCGACTGTCGGCGCCTGATGTCAGGCGGGGCTCGCGATGAGCCAGCAGCCCTCCGAGGAGAAAACGCTACCGCCATCGGCGAAAAAGCTCCGCGATGCACGCAAGAAGGGCCAGGTCGCCAAAAGTGCAGACCTGGTCACCGCCATGCAGATGATGGCCTGCACGCTCTATCTGGCCATTACTGCCGGTGATTTTTTCGCGCGACTACAGGGCCTGCTTGACCTGACCGCACGCCTATATACTGATCCTTTCGATACTCTCTGGCCGCGCCTGGTGACACAGGCTGGCGAGATACTGCTGATTTTCACGTTGCCTCTGGTAGCACTGATATTCCTGGTGGTTGTCTTGACCAACATTGGCGTCTCCCGCGGGTTCGTCTTTTCTGGCGAGCCAGTACTGCCCAAGGCGGAAAAGATCAATCCTGTGGAAGGGCTTAAACGAATATTCTCGGTTCGCGGCATCATCGAGTTTTTCAAGTCGCTGCTCAAGATGACAGCACTCATGGTAGCGCTAATCATCGTTTATCGACTCGGATTGCAGTCGTTAATGGAGTCTTCCTATTGTGGCCTGGGCTGTATGCAGGGCACCTTCCTTGACCTGTTGAAACCACTGACCATCACCGCTCTGGCCGCGTTTCTATTGGTCGGCGCCATTGATGTATTGCTGCAGCGCTGGCTTTTCAGACGCGATCAACGCATGACCAAAACCGAACAGAAACGCGAACGAAAGGATCAGGAAGGTGACCCAACGCTGAATCAGGTACGCCGCAGAGAGCGACGCAAAATGCACGAGCTGAATGCCAAAATCGGGATACAGCATACCTCTGTAATGATCGGTACAAAGGAGGGTTGGCTGGTAGGTATTCGGTATGTACGTGGTGAGACCCCAGTGCCTGTCATCACCTGCAAGGCATCGGCCAATGCTGCTGCATTGCTGCTCGAAAGTGCCAACCAGCGCCATATTCCACGAGTTGCTGATTCGCAGCTTGCTGAAGCGATCGCTACTCGTGCCGGTAACGGTGAACCGATTCCTGAAGGGACCTTTCAATCGATTGCCGATGTTCTTGTGGCCGCACGTTTGATCTAACCAAATTAAATGACGAAAAGATTCACATCATCTTTTTCATAAGACGCACCCTATACATGCAGAAGATGGCATTAACTTCTCGCTTTTATGGATCCAAGACCGAGATCGAGAATCTGCTGTAGCAGCGCACTCCGCAAAAAAGCCTCCATGTGAACATCGGCAATGGTCACAGGAAAGCAGCACTGCTAACCCCGGGCTTTATCTGAACTCAAGACACACGGCCCGCGGATTGGCCGTATATTTCCGATAGACGCCTACGCGGCATTTACCCAGGCATTGAACCGGACAACGATTGTCCTGCCAAAGGGTCAAAGGACACACGTGCTGCGACACACGTTCGCCAGTCACTTCATCATGAATGGTGTGGCGTTGACACAACGTTGACACCGGGTACAAATGAGGGCGATGAGACAGGCGAGAAATAGCGTAAGCTATTGAAATAATTGGTGGGCCCAGTAGGACTCGAACCTACGACCAAGGGATTATGAGTCCCCTGCTCTAACCAACTGAGCTATAGGCCCTGATATTGCGGTTGCGTATGATACCCAAAGCATTGCCGTGAGGCCAGTGCCGTTAATCAACAAGGAGTGAGCACATGCGTGATCGTTTCTGGAAAATGCTGGGCGTGGCAAGCGTAACGCTTGCAGTGACCTCCCAGGCACAGGCGGCCTGGCAATTTGTGCCGGCTGACAGTGAGATTACCGCTCATGTGGCAGGTCAGGGGCAGCGCGGCCCAATGGAGCGCACCTATCATGTCTCCGATCTTCAGGGCACCATCGATGATGAAGGTCGGTTCGAGATGCCTCTGCGTCTTGAGCAGACTGACCTGCTGGGTAAGAAAGGTGGCCTGGGCGGCCTTTTGTCGGGACTTTCATCCGACTCGGCCATGGTAACGCTGTCCACGAAGGTGAATCCGGCCTGGCTGAGCAACCTGCAACCGGGAGACTCGACCACCCGCAATGTGACGCTGACCGCCAGTGGCAATCACTTCGAGCGCAGTGAACAGGTCCCTCTGACACTTGAGCGCCTGGATCAACAGTACTATCACCTGACACTGGCCGAGCCCATTAGTGTAGATACCCAGCAGTTGATGAAGCTGGATAATGCACAGACTGTTTTGTCGCTGCTGGGTTACAAGCGTCTGGACAATGCCATACCGATCGAATTCAATGCCCGACTGATCGAGCGCTGATCGATAACATCAAAGCGCCCGGCAGGAGCCGGGCGCGAAGACTGGATGCAACAGGATCAATCCTGAGTATCCCTTGGACGTGGTGGAGGGCCCTCCTGGCCACGATCATTCATGCCCATATGCGTTTCCTCCATCATGACACGGCGTTCCACGCTGTTGCCGTGCAGGTTAACACCCAGTATTCCGCTGGCGGAGAAAATCAGCCAGGTCATGACATCCACACAGTCCTGGATACGGTCCGGGTCTCTAATAACGGTAATGCAGATGGCCACAGACATAAGTGCCAGCATGCCACACAGTGTCCACCCCACCCCCGCTCGCCAGTCATTGTTGAAAAGCCCTGTAATAGCGCTTCCGGTTGCCCGCGACATCGACGGCTTTTGTGATGCGACATCCAACTGAAGCTTGATGCGTTCTATATCCAGCTGCCTGAGTCGCTCAATGGCCTCCGGGTTCTGATCCAGCATGTCCGTGACCCCTTGCGCAGAGGCATTTGCCCAGCACTCAAGGGTGGCAGCAACAATCGCTCCCAATGTGTCACAGTTATCCGGATTTTTAAAAAGCGCTGCCAGTTCAGGCGCCTCCTTTTCAAGACGTCGTCCGACGTCAGACCAGGCCATGACGATTTCCTCGCCGTTCTCTGGATGTCCCATCTCGACCAGTGTCAGGTTCGATGTCATACATATCCCTCTCAAGCCTGACGACACGATCAATCCAGCCCTGTGCAAATGCCTGTTGTGAGACATCACGCCGTGCGAGATCGACCAGCCACGCCAGACGCAGCGCATTAATGGTACTCGCGAGTGTGTGACCGCTATTAACACCGCGAAGTTTGAGCATGGCGTCCATTGCCCCGAGCGTCTGCGTTCCAATGCAACCGTCTGTCCCGATAGCGCTCCAGCGCCGTCCGTTATTGCTCAAGACATTCAACACCTCCTGTAATTGTCGTCCGGCCCGTTTGGTACCACTGTGTACGCCATAGTCCAGCAAGGTGACTGCCAGTGCGGGCGCACGCGCACTGATCTCATCCAGTTTCATCGCATGCCAGTAGGTTTTCAGATAGATTTTCTCGGCCAGCGGCTGAGGCAGATCACGCATGCTTCCGCGAAAGCCGTGCTCGAATGCCACCTGCTGAGTAATGCCATAATTGGTCGCCCCCCCGCGATCATCGGGGTGATCCACAAATCCGCCTTCGCGTTTCATCAGGGCGACGATAATCTTGCTGCGCTGTGATTCGTTCATAAGACTCTCCGCGTATACGGGTACTGCTTGAAGCGCTATTGGCGGACCGGGACGCGTTGACTTTTCACATGGCAATATTCAATCACCGGATGCACAATATGCACACATTTGGTTAACAAAACCGAGTATGCGTGAGTTTTAATTATCCATCAAGGATAATTATGAGAAAGGTTTAATACTTCTGATGAGACCCCACCATGCTAAGAGTCAGTGAGATCAGACGTGAAAACGCACGCGCGTTACGCGACCAGGCCGGCAGTAACAAGGCATTTGCCGAGTGCGTAGGCGTAGAGCCGCCGGCAGCCAGTCGGGTTCTCAGCAACAAGGCGACCCGTAATATCGGCGATGATTTCGCACGTCGTATTGAAGCGGCATTCGGAAAGGAAGATGGATGGCTGGACAGCGTGCATCAGCAGGCTTTGCCCTACGAAGGCAATGTGATCCCCATGTCACCACGCAGTGACAACAGCATTGAACAGGCCCCTATCATGAATGGAATGGCCCCACTGCTCAGCTGGGTGCAGGCAGGGGCATGGACGGAAACCTCGGCAAGCATCATCGACCAGGGGGACCAGGAGTTCTTCCCCAGGCCCCCCAATTGCGGTCCGAGCTGCTTTGTACTTCGCGTGCGAGGGGAGTCAATGATGGAGGTCTATCCACCGGGCACCCTGATCTTTGTCGACCCGGATGTTCAGGCCATGTCGGGAGATGACGTCATCGTTCAGTGTGAAGAACACGGTAGTGCAGAGGCCACTTTCAAGCGCTACATCGAAGAACCCGGTCAGCCTCCCATGCTCAAGGCATTGAACAGAGGCTGGGCCCAGCAGTACATGACACTGGGGCCTCACTGTCGAATCATTGGTGTGGTCATGGCACAAATGATGCTTCGCCGATAACGTATGGCCCTGCATCAGCAAATCACTGTTTAAAAAGGATTAATTGGACCAATCAAATTTAATTAACCATTTTGATCAAATTCGGCTTGACGGTATTAACCAAATAATTAACCATGATTACACGTTATCCATAAAGGATAACAAGGCGGTACTAATCTGGTTATCTTTGGAGAATACTCATGACTACTGTTACTGCTACTGCAATGAAGACCGTTCTCGATTTTGGTGCAGATGCTACCGGCAAGGCCGATAGTTCACAGGCTTTCAATGATGCTGCGGCGCACAGCGACATCGCGACAGTTATCGTACCGTCGGGCGACTATGTCATCGCCAAAACGGTTGATCTACAGTACAAAAATCTGAGCGGCCCCGGGCGTCTACGTGAAAATCAAAAAGGTAGGTGTGCCCGCATTCGTCCGGCCAGCGGACTCAGCGGGCCCATGTTCATCAATCAGGGGCCACTGGTTGAAAACCTGCTGATTCAGGGCCAAAAGGAAAGCGACAGCAAAATCGCATTCGATGCTTACGGCTACAACAGCGTTTTCAAAAACATTCATTTCACTAATATCCAGTACGCCATTTACGTCAAGGACATATTGGTTAATTTCACGATGGAGGACTGCGTCTGCATTCAGGTAGGTTATGGGCTTTATTGTGAAGACAGCAAAAACAGCTATTCGACAACAGCGCGTTTTTTGCGTAACGAATTCAACAACTGCGGAAATGCCTTTATTTTCCGCCGTCAAATTAATGGCAGCACGTTTCAGGACAACATTTTCGAGTTCCTGAGTGGTGACGCCGTAGCTGCATCACATATCTACGACTGCAACTTTATCGGCAATTGGTGGGAAAAGCGTCGCGACACAGGGACAGCTGCAGAGGTTCCGCTGATCGCGCCTACGGATGAAACCGATGACGAGAGTGGCTACCCCGCCATTCGCAGCACCAGCTATCAGCAGATCATGAACTGTTTCGCGGCGGGCAATAAGGTGACCTGGGGCTGGCGCAACGTGTTCAGTTCTCTTTTACATGATGCGCGTATGGGTGGCGTTTCGGCTCAGGGGGGCGCCATGGTAGTCAGAAGCGCATCGGGTCGTGCCATGCGCATTACGCCGGACAGCATTGTTCAGCAGGCAGACAAATGGGCCTATCTGCCACCTCTTGTGATTGAAGCCTGCAAAAACAGTGCGGGGTCGGCCAAGGGTATTGTCATGCGCACCAAGGGTGGACCACTGACGCTTGAAGACAGTGAAGATCAGGCCTTTTCGGATGCCATTACCATTGGCAAGGGCGATGGGCTCTATGAGCGCTATAGTCTGACCCGCAACGCTGCCGGCAAACCAACGGTCGGCCTGACCGGCGTCAGCGAAATGATGATCAACGGTGAAAAGGTCAAGCTGACCACTGGCATCCCACAGCACTTCCTGTGGCGCCAGGACAAGCTCAGCCGTGGGTTGGGATGCTTTACAACCAATCAGGTCACAACGGAAGGCACGATCAAGCTGGTCACCGAATATCTGCTGGATAACCCGCTGATTCAGGTCACCGTTGAAGACCGTGGGGTTCGCTTTGATGGGCTCAAGCATTTGAACAGTTACATCAACTCCAGCAAGACACGTCGCCAATGCACAGGGTTTGAGCTTTACTTTGTCGACGCTGACGGCAAACCGAAAACGCCGACGGCCTTTTCGATGCAGATGCTGACACTCAATCCGTCATTGCTGACCTCGTGAGCCAATCAGGGATCGAGTGTCAACGTAAAAAGGGGCGCCTGTTAAAGGCGCCCCTTTTTCATTCGATCAGAGCAGAAGCTTAAACGCCTCACTCATCCCATGCCGGCGCAAAGGAAGGATTGGCGATGCGCTCGCCGCGATCCAATGCATTAATGCGCTCGATCTCATCATCACCCAGCGACAGATTCATGGCGTCCAGGTTGGACTGCTGGTGGGCTCGTTTTGTGGAAGAAGGAATCACCACGATATCGCGCGCCGCTACCCAGGCCAATGCTACCTGTGCCGGTGTGACATGGTGATGCTCGGCAATCTGTTTGAGCGTATCATCTTCCATGACCTTACCCACCGCCAGTGGCATGTAACCGGTCACTCTGAGCCCCTTTTTACTGCAGTGCTCTGCAAGCGCCTTGTTGGCCAGAAAGGGATGCACCTCGATCTGATTGGTGATGAGCTGATCACCACCCTCGACGCCAAGCACCTCGTCGATCTGGGCGATGGTAAAGTTGGACACGCCGATATGACGCGTCAGCCCACGCGATCTTGCTTCGACAAGTGCCCCGATGGACTCGGCGATCGGGACTTCGTTATTCGGAGACGGCCAGTGCAACAGCACCAGGTCCACATGGTCGGTGCCGAGTTTTTCAAGACTCTCTTCAAGACTCTTGATGAGATCGTCATGGGTAAAGCGATCGGTCCAGACCTTGGTGGTCAAAAAGATATCTTCCCGCGCCACACCGCTTTCGGCGATGGCACGTCCGACGTCAGCTTCATTACCATACATCTGCGCGGTGTCGATATGTCGATAGCCCAGTTCAAGCGCCGTTGTCACCGAATCGATGACCTCCTGGCCCTTGAGGCGATAGGTACCCAGACCAATATCGGGAATCATGTGACCTCCTGTCATATGGCGCTCGAAGCGCCGTGTAACGGCTTGACGACCATTGGCCGTGGACCCTTGATCGATAGTCCAGTAATGACATTAGTCCCTGCGCCGTGTCTTTCAAGTCGTTAGCCTGCAAATCATGTCGACAGAACCGACGAGCATGGGCATGATTGGCCCCAGGAAAGCCCCTCCTCGACTTTAGTAATGACACTCATTTGCGAACATGCGAGACTGCGCCGCCAGTAGTCTGGAAGACAACATTATCGCCGACGTTGCCGGCAATCATCCGGAAAAGAGATCGCTATGATCAAATGGACAATCGTGGCCCTGATCGTGGCCAGTATTCTTTATGTGCATTTTCGTGGCCGCGTTCGTCACAAGCCCTTCCGCCAGCTGTCGGACCACTCGAGCTTCATGGCGCCCATCAATGCGTTCATGTATCTGTTTTCAAAAGTGCCGGACCGCCCCTACCACCGCGCCGAAGACTTCCCGGGCATTGAAGCACTGACCGCTCGCTGGGAAGAAATTCGCGATGAGGCCCTGACACTTGAAAATCACATCAAGGGCTCGGCCAAAAAGGACGACGCCGGATTCAATTCGTTTTTCCGACGTGGCTGGAAGCGCTTTTATCTCAAGTGGTACGGCGAAAGCCATGAGTCAGCGCGCCAGCTCTGCCCGCGCACGACCGAGATTCTGGCCGGGATTCCCGGTGTAAAGGCAGCCATGTTCGCCGAGCTACCCGCCGGCAGCAAGCTGATGAAACATCGCGACCCTTATGCCGGCTCGATCCGCTACCATCTCGGCCTGCGTACACCCAACGATGATCGCTGCCGCATCAATGTGGATGGCATCGATTACAGCTGGCGAGACGGGGAAGCCGTGCTCTTTGATGAGACCTTCATTCATTACGCCCAGAACGATACAGAACAGAACCGCCTGATCCTGTTCTGCGATATCGAGCGACCCATGAAGTATCGCTGGGCAGCGGCGGTCAATCGCTGGTTCAGTCGCAACGTGATGGCTGCGGCGGCTTCCCCCAATGATGACAACGATCACACCGGCGGGCTCAACCGTGCCTTCAAGTACATCTACAAGGTTCGTGAAGCCGGCAAGCGTCTCAAAAAGAAGAACAAGACACTGTATTACGTGATCAAGTGGCTGATCTTTGGCGGCATTATCGTCGGCCTGCTGTCACTGTAACGCCGACCCTTCATGTCTGATGTCATCGCGCCCCCACACTTTGGCTGGCCCTTTATTTCTCCGGCGCGTGGGGCGCGACTGAGCATTACCTCCTTTGATGCTCAACGCTTTGATGACAGCGCCTTCGCCCTTCATGGCATGGCGCTGCCTGACAACCTCTCCCGTGCAGTCACCAAGCGTCGCGCCGAATACCTGGCAGGTAGAGTGTGCGCCCGCCATGCGCTGTCCGCGCTTGATATCCATGTTACTGCCCTGCCCAGCCTGACGGACCGCCAGGTCGATTGGCCACTACCGGCAAAAGGCTCCATCACCCATGCGCGTGATCTTGCTGCTGCTCTGGTCGCTACCGCAGCCACTCATCAGGGGCTGGGGGTGGATGCCGAACGCTGGCTAAGTGTCGAGCGCGCCGACTATCTCGCCACATCGATTTTGACCCCGGATGAGCAACGGGCCATCGATGGCTTCACACCTGAACAGCGTGCACGCCTCATCACACTGACCTTCTCGCTCAAGGAGAGTCTTTTCAAGGCGCTGTATCCCCTGACCGGCACACGTTTTTATTTTCATGACGCACGGATCGAGGGGCTGGACCCGACGGTTTCCTCAGGCCAGTGCACGCTGGTACTGGACTGTACACTGAGCGAGACATGGCAATCGGGCATGCGCTTGATCGGCGACCACGCCAATCTGGACGACCATGCCCTGACCGCCGTCATGATTGATGCGGCGCCAAGGCACGACTGTCCTTTGATGAAGAAGTACCCCGCTCAGGCACTACGCTGATGCCATGAATGCAATTCAGTTGTTGTTCATGCGCATCACGATTACTGTATGCAAATACAGTTAAAGGAGTGCTCATGCAGCTCACCGACAAGCTGATCGTTCTTGCCGACGCCGCCAAATACGACGCTTCATGCGCCAGCAGCGGGGCGCCCAAACGCTCGTCAAAGGGTCAGAAAGGACTTGGCGCCACCAATGGCAATGGCATCTGTCACAGCTTCACGCCGGATGGCCGATGCGTGGCGCTGCTCAAGATTCTGATGACCAACTTCTGCCTTTACGACTGCCAATATTGTATTAATCGGCGCTCGAGCAATGTCCCCAGAGCACGCTTCAGCGTTGATGAAATCGTGCGGCTGACGCTCGACTTCTACCGCCGTAACCTGATCAGCGGGCTGTTTCTTAGTTCCGGCATCATTCGCTCCAATGATTACACCATGGAGGCGCTGGTCAGAGTGGCCAGAACGCTGCGCGTTGAGCATCAGTTTCGCGGCTACATTCATCTCAAGACGATCCCGGATGCCTCGCCCGACCTGATCCGTCAGGCCGGGCTGTACGCTGACCGGCTCAGCGTCAATGTCGAGCTGCCGACCAGCCAGAGCCTGAACCGACTGGCGCCAGAAAAAAGCGACACCACCATTCGCCACGCCATGTCGACCATCCGCGATGGGCTGGATGAAGCTACCGCCGAGCCAAAGGCCCCTCGTTTTTCGCCCGGCGGGCAAAGCACCCAGATGATCGTGGGGGCCGACGATACCGATGACCACACCATTCTGGGTAACGTTCAGTCGCTGTATGGCGATTACCGGCTCAAGCGGGTCTACTACTCGGCGTTTTCACCCATCCCCGAAAGCCCATCATCGGTGCCGCTGATTGCACCGCCGCTGCTGCGTGAACATCGCCTTTATCAGGCCGATTTTCTGATTCGGGGATATGGTTTTCGTGCCGATGAGCTTCTGCAAGGGCCCGGCAACCTGTCGCTGGACATCGACCCCAAGCTTGCCTGGGCGCTCAACCATCGTGAGCTGTTTCCCATCGATCTGGATCGCGCTGACATGTACATGATTGCCCGCGTTCCAGGCATCGGCATCACCAGCGCTCGACGCATCGAGACGCTAAGACGGGAGCGGCGCATCCGCTATACCGACCTCACCCGACTGGGCTGCTCCATGAAAAAGCTGGCGCCCTTCATTACCACGCAGGATTACCGGCCGCGACAGGCCGGTCTTGAACGACAGGCCCTGCTCGCCCAGATGCAGACGGCCTCTCCAGCGCAGATGGCGTTGCTTTGATCCTTCAGGAGACGGCGTGACGATGTATACCCTGCATATGACCCGAGCCGACTTCGCCTGCTGGCGCAACCATGCCCGCCGGTTACTGGCTGCCAGAGTGCCGCCCGGTGACGTGCTGTGGCAAAGCGAAGACTCGGCAGGTGATCTTTTTGCCAGCGGTGATACCGACCTGCCCCCACCCGCCGAGACACCACTGGCATTGAAACTTTCAAGGCAGGATTTGCGGCGACTGGAGTGTGCCTCGCGCTACTGGCCTACCCATCATCAGGAGTGTCGTTGGGCGCTGCTGTATCGAGTGGTCTGGCGACTGGCTCAGGGCAAAGGCGAAGCCCTGCTGGCGGGGGATACTGACGGTGCCGTCATCGAACAGCGCGTCAAGGCCGTGAACCATGAAGTGCATCACATTCATGCCTTTTTGCGGTTTCATCCTCAATCAACCAGTGCTGGAGAGCAGCACGCGCCGGAATTCATCGCATGGTTCGAACCTCGCCACGATGTGCTTGAAGGCGCCGCGCGACATTTTATTGATCGGATGGGACAGCATCGCTGGCTGATCATGACCCCCGAGGGCGCCATCGTCTGTGATGGGCGGCAATGGCACATTGAGCGTCCTGATGCTGGCCCCTTTACCGTGCAGGATTATCAGTCGCTGTCGGCCATGGAAGATGATGCAGAAGATCTCTGGCTTGCCTACTATGCCAGCACGTTCAACCCGGCTCGTCTCAACGAAAAAACGATGGTGCGCAGCATGCCCTCACGCTTTTGGCGACACATGCCGGAACGAGTACTGATTACCGGTCTTATCAGCCACGCCAGGCATGGCGCCCGCCGGCTGGGCCAGGACAGCCGCCTGGCCAATCGGCCCGGGCACGCCATCAAGCTGCCCAAATAGAAATACGACGAAAGTAGAATATTTTTTCCAGACAGCTTGCAACTGTCCTCACAACCCCGTGAAAATAAAGCTCTCGCTTTGTTGCAGTCATCACTGCTGCTTCCACAGGGTTTTTCATGTTTTCACAAATCATGGCTGTCATGGTGCCCATCATGGTGGGTGCTGGCATCGGCTACTTCTGGGTGCGCTTTCGTCAGCCCTACCCCACCGGGTTCGTTACCAAGCTTGTCTTTAACGTCGGCACCCCCTGTCTTATCGTTAATGCCCTGTCGAGTACGCATGTCGAACTGTCGGCCTTCTCGAGCATGGCCACCGCAACCTTTCTGTGCCTGCTGGTGCTGCTGGTCGTCGGTCTGCTGCTGTCGCGTATTACGAAGATGGACTGGCGTACCATCGTGCCGTCGGTACTTTTTCCCAACACCGGTAACATGGGCCTGCCACTGGCCATGTATGCCTTTGGCGAAGGACGCGGCTTTTCACTCGCCATTGCCGTGTTCGTGATCGTATCGATTGCTCAGTTCGTGGTGGGCAGCATTACCAGCAGTTCACGGCCGGTCAGAAACCTGCTGACCAATCCGACCATCTACGCCAGCATCATCGCGATTCTTTTGATGGCCTATCAGATTACGCTGCCGGCATGGCTTGCCAACAGCATCGAACTACTGGCCGGCATGACGATTCCCATCATGCTGATTACGCTCGGTGTGGCACTGGCCAGCATTCGCGCACGTAACCTGTCAGCTGGACTTGCCTTTGCGCTGGGCCGGGTTGTAGTGGCCGGCGTTATCGCTCAGGGCATTGGCCTGCTGCTGGGGCTGGATGAAGAAGCCCGAGGTATTCTCATGGTGATGATGTGCATGCCCATGGCGGTGTATAACTATCTCTTTGCCCAGAAGGCAGGACGCTCGCCGGAGTTCGTGGCCAGTCTGGTCATGTGCTCGACACTCGCCTCGTTCATTTATCTGCCGCTGATGCTGATGTGGGTGATTTAAAGCTGACTCGGCCGGTTTGAAACATCAAAAAGGCCCCACCATGGTGGGGCCTTTTTTGATGGCGTGAAACCCTTCCCGAGCGGTGTCAGGCCGTTTGCGCATCACGCTCGCGATACTGCGAGAAGTCTTTAACTCGCCCCTGGCGGAATTTCTCGCCCATGAGCGTTTCCATCGATTCCAGCGGCACGCCTTTCGTTTCCGGCACAAAACGCCAGACGATCAACAGGCTGATGAGCGTAATCGCACCAAACAGCCAGAACGGAAAGGCACCATTGAACATGTCATTGAGCCATTCGCTGCCGCGCATCATCGGGAAGGTCTGCGCCACGATAAAACCAGCCGTCCACTGTGCGCCCATGGCCAGCGCCATGCCCGACTCACGAATCGAGTTAGGGAAGATCTCTGACAAAAGCGTCCAGCTGCAGCAGCCCCAGGAAATGGCATAGCCCGTGACATACAC
The DNA here is from genome assembly GCF_002157205.1 of Kushneria marisflavi. NCBI lineage: Bacteria > Pseudomonadati > Pseudomonadota > Gammaproteobacteria > Oceanospirillales > Halomonadaceae > Kushneria > Kushneria marisflavi. The sequence goes on from NZ_CP021358.1 coordinate 595,133, forward strand.
CATGATGGCCAGCATCGCAGTATAGCCCTGAACATCGAACCAGAAAACGGTGCCCAACACGGCCATGCTCACAATGCAGGCCAGCGAACCAATGGTCAGAAGACGTACGCGCCCGACACGGTCGATCAGATACATCCCGATCAAATTGCCCACGATAAAGATCAGGCCAATGTAGCCTGTCTGGAGCAGCGCGCTGCCGGTGCTGTCAGTGACGCCGGAGAGCACGGTCGGCGCGTAATACATCACCACATTGATGCCGGAGAGCTGCTGCGCCGCCGATAGGAAGATACCTACCAGCGCGATTCCCATCATCACGGGTTTTTTAAGGGCACTGCGTGAGCTGCGCTTTTCCTGATGAAGCTGGCGGTTCATGGCACGACGACCGCTGGACTTTCCTCCATCCAGTGAATGACGCACCTCCTCAACCATCGGCTCGATGTCCTTTTGCGGCGTAAAGCGCGCCAGTATTCGCCGAGCCCGGTCATGCTGTCCGTGCATAATGCACCAGCGCGGCGATTCCGGCACCAGCAAGAGCAATACCGCAAAGAGCACGGCTGGAATGGCCTCTGAGCCCAGCATCCAGCGCCAGCCGTAATTATTGAGCCACTCTTGGGCCACATCACGTGCAATAAAGTAATTCACGAAAAATACGATGGTCTGGCCAACCACGAGAGACTGCTGGAACATGCTCAGTGTCCGGCCACGCCAGTGCTGAGGGGCCAGTTCTCCCATGTACATGGGCGATACCACGCTGGCGATCCCCACGGCCACACCCCCGGCCAAGCGCAGGACAATATAAAACCAGAAGGCAGGCGCCAGTGCAGACCCCAGTGCTGACACCAGAAACAGGGCAGCCGCCGTCATCATGGTCATGCGTCGGCCCAGAATATTGGCCAGATAGCCGGCACCGAGAGCGCCCAGAATGCTGCCGATCACCACACTCGATACTGCCCAACCCTTCATGGTCGATGAGAGGTCAAAATAGGTGGTAATCGAGTAGATGGCGCCTGAAATGACGGCCGTATCGTAACCAAACAGAATGCCGCCAAGTGCTGCGACAAGACAGATGGAAAGTATGTAGCCTATTCCGCTTGAACTCTTTTGCTCCGTCATAAGTGCTCGTCTTCATCCCTGAATGTCACCAGCCTTGCGCTGGCCTTAAGTCATCAAGGGGTAGACTTTAGTAGAAAATTTCCTTTTACTCGAACCGGGATCAAAAAGCGTTTTTCGAGCATAAAAAAGGGCCGCTTCCGAAGAAGCGGCCCTTTGAGATTACCGAAATGGCTTACTGCTTTTTCTGCGCCATTTGCTGAACCTTTTGCATCATCTGAGGATCATTCTGGACAGCCTGACCAATCTGGTTGAACTGTTCGACTTCCAGATTGTTGTCCTGTACGGCCTGTACCATTTTCTGGTTGGCCTCTTCACGGATGCTCTGCTGAGCATCGGCATCATCAGCACCCTGAAGCTGCTTGGTGTAATCCTGCGAGATGCCTGCAATTTCCTGAGAAGCAGAGGCAAAGTTCTGCAGCTGGTCGTCGCTGAAATTCTTCTGTGACTGCTGCTGGCTCTGGGCGCCCTGAGCCGGCTGCTCCTGAGCGGCGAGTGCCGGTGTGGCAGCGAGGCCGGTCGCGACCAGCGATGCGGAAACAACTGCGGCAAAACGTTTCATGAACATCCTCCTGACTACCTTTGCTTTTCAATGCGTACTGTCATTATGACGCCGCACGACCCACTAAGTTCAACTGATTTTGTTACTGCATGTAATTAATTTTAAAGGCTTTATTGCCTTCATTATTACAGGCAGTTCCATTTCACTGTAGACGCTGTAAAAAGCGCGTGCCGCCCAGCTGTCTCATTTGCTGTCTGACCCAGGCAATGCGCTGTGCCACACGCCCACTCGGCGCCGTCGGACTCCAGTGACGAGGATTGGGGAGAACGGCTGCAAGTCTTGCGGCCTGGCCTGCCGTGACCTGACTGGCGCCGATGCCGTAATAATGCTGGGCAGCAGCTTCCAGTCCAAACACGCCCTGGTCCCATTCCACCACATTGAGGTAAACCTCAAGGATGCGTTCCTTGGGCCAGATCAGCTCGATCAAGAGTGTAAACCAGACCTCCATGCCCTTGCGCAGCCAGCTGCGATCGGACCACAGGAAAACGTTCTTGGCGGTCTGCTGACTGATGGTACTGGCACCACGCAGGCTTTTGCCTTCCTTCCAGGCCTGGATGGCGGCATGCACCTGATCCAGATCGAATCCATAGTGATAGGGAAACTTCTGATCCTCGGCGGCAATGACGGCAAGCTTTGCCTGATCGGAAAGGGACCGCCAGGGCGTCCAGTGATAGTGAATCGTGATGGGCTCACCATCGATGAGGGAACTCACCTTGCGCTCGAGCATGACCATCGACCCCGGCAACGGCACGAAACGAAACAGCGTGACCAGCAGTATCGACAACACGATCGCGCCCAACAGGATTCTGACGCACCATCGTAGCAGCAGTCCGATCAATGCCCTTGCCCCCTTCCTCTATTGCAGCAGTGCCTGTTTGTGCACCATGCCGTCTGATCATTGTTAATGACCACAGGTTACACGTCCCCGACCATGAGTGCCTTCGCGATATCCATGAGGACAATAAACAGCCGGGGCTCATGCAGGAGCCCCGGAAGTGATGAACGTTAATCGCCGAGGATCACGCCTGATCGGCAAGGAGGTGACGAGCGTGATATTCGAGATGGTCATCGATGAAACTTGCCACAAAAAAATAGCTGTGGTCATAGCCTTCGTGACGGCGGAGCTTCAGGGGGACGCCCTGAAGGTGGCAGGCCTTTTCCAGATGATCCGGCTTGAGCTGGTTTTCAAGGAATTGATCATCTTCCCCCTGATCAATGAGCATGGGCTGTTTGGAAGCGCCGGCCAATATCAGCTCACAGGCATCCCAATTGGACCACTCGCCACGATCCTCTCCCAGATAGTGGCTGAAGGCCTTTTCACCCCAGGGGCAGTCCACCGGATTAACGACGGGCGAAAAGGCCGAGATACTGGCATAGCGGCCGGGCTGTTTCAGCGCACAGATCAAGGCACCATGGCCACCCATGGAGTGTCCGCTGATGGCTTCACGTTCGCTGATGGGGAAATGTTCACGAACCAGCGCCGGAAGCTCGCTCGTCACATAGTCATACATGTGATAGTGCTTGTCCCAGGGCGCCTTTTTGGCATTCAGATAAAAACCGGCGCCTGAACCGAAGTCATAGCTTTCGCGCTCACCCGGCAGATCAGTGCCGCGCGGGCTGGTATCCGGGCAGATAATCGCCATGCCCAGCCTGGCGGCCATTTTCTGGGCGCCGGCCTTTTGCATGAAGTTTTCATCAGTGCAGGTCAGTCCGGAGAGCCACCACAGTACCGGCACGGGGCCATTTTCCGTCTGTGGCGGTAAAAAAATGCCAAAGGTCATGTCGCAATCAAGTACCTGCGAGCGATGGCTGAAGCGCTTGACCCACCCCCCATGGCTTCGGGTAGCGCTCAACTGTTCGATGGACTGCGTCATGGTCGTCTCCACTATGGGTTATCACTGGCGTAATAGATACGTTCCATCCTGGTCAAAACAGGCTCGATGTGCCTGCTGAACACGGGTATCCGACATCGACGGGCATTCAACAGCTCGATATCGCGCCGGTATAGTGGGCCACGAAAAGCGCAAACGGCAACCGATGAAAGAGACAAATCCAGACGAGCACGGCCAATGGACGATACCGCTTTAGGCCGGAGCCTTCACTGAGGGAAAGACGCGATAGAAATACTGCCTGAAAAGCATCAGGACAGACCCAGGCCTGCCCTGTCAGATGCTCATCAGACGTTCAAGAGATGGAATGGATGAGTGGTGATATCAACGCAGCGTAGAGCCATCGTTTTCAATCAGCTTTAACAGCTCGCTGATACTATCGCCCAGGTAGATATCCGAGAAATTGGCGACGTCATAGAAGGCCTCCAGATCCGGAATCTCGATTCGATTACGCTCACGATATAAAAGCCCTTCCTCACGGAGTTCGGAGAAGGTACGACTGACGTGAACGGCTGAAAGCCCGAGAACATCTGCCAGCACCTGCTGCGACAGCGGCAGGTTGAACCGATGCGTGATGTCCGGGCAGGTCTTTCGCAAACGCAAATGCATTTCACAGATGAAATGCGCCACCTTTTCACGCGCAGTGCGTCGGCCCATGTTGACCAGACGCTCTGCCATGATGGCCTGCTGCTGCCCCGCCAGCGAAAACAGCACGGTGGTCAACCTGGGAGATGTCGTGAAGATATCTGTCAAATTCTTGAAAGGAAAACGGCAAATCACGCCTTCTGTCAGCATGGCCACCGACGTCAGATGGCGTCGAGGTGAAAAATCACTCAAACCGACCACATCCCCCGGCAAAAAGATATTAAGGATCTGGCGAGTGCCATCATCCATTGACCGGTATGAACATGCCCAGCCCTCACTGAGAACACAAAGGGTTTCAGCGAAATGGTTCTCCTCCCATAGCATCTGGGCATTCGATACGGTCTGAGGCGTCTTTTCCAGCGCTGCCAGAAGCTCGGCTTCCGTCTCATCAAGCGCACAATAATGTTTGAAGTTACGCACCAGGCAGCGATCCCTGTCCAACATGGCATGCACCTCCCGAATCGCTTGAAAAAGCCATTCGGCATTATAGTAATAATTGATGCATTACCGTCCAAAGATAGACGCTATTGTTGGACGAATCGCTTCCCGATGCCGCTAACCTGGATTATGCAAATAGCAAAAAATCAATCATTTACAAGAAAAGCACGGCGAAGCGCCAGATTGAGAGTTACCTGGCCGACATGAAGACGGCCATAAAATCATGTGACGTTTTCCGGTACTGGCGAGCCGGCTCATTTTATTAAAGAAATCACCTGTCATATGAGCAGCCCGGCTTGCCGGCATCAGGTGTTGATCACGCTGAAGCGTCTCTCTTGATCAAGAGGACATGACGTACTTACTTTTTGTGTGAGGCGTTCTGTCGCCCTCGAAACAGGGGCTGTGTTTCAAGCAGTGGCGTGATTCGTTCGGCTCGCATGGATCGAAAGAAATAAAACCCCTGAACAAGATCGACGTTGAGCTCCTGAACCAGCTCCAGCTGCTCGCTGGTTTCGACCCCTTCTGCGATGACTTCAAGACCGAGTCGGTGCCCGATAAAGACGATACCTGCCAGAATGGCCCGGTCCTGAAGACTCTGAGGCGAATCCATCACAAAGGTACGATCGATCTTGAGTGAGGTGACGGGAAACTGCTTTAGATAGGCCAGCGAGGAATAACCGGTGCCGAAGTCATCAATCGCAATTTTCATGCCACGATGGTAAAGCGTTTGCAAATGGTTCTTTACCGCTTCATCAGCCTGCACCAGAACATTTTCGGTAATCTCGATACCGATATCGCGCATGGAAAGCTGGTAACGCTGCATCGTTTTTTCCAGCTGCTCAAGCATGATCGTGGTACGCAGATGCTCTCCGGAAAGATTGATGTCCACACGGTAGCCATGGAGTCCCTGCGCCTTCCAGCTGGCCTGCTGGCGGCAAAGCGCCTCGATGGCCCAATTCCCCAGACTCCCCATCAGCCCAAACCGTTCCGCCAGCGGAATGAACTCTGCAGGAGAGATCATTCCACCCTCAGCAGGAAACCAGCGCAGCAACGCCTCCATGCTTTCGATACGACCACTACGCGATATCTGGGGCTGAAAATGCAGCGCCAGCTCTTGTTGATCGATGGCATTTTCCAGACGCTTGAGCAGTTCATGCTGATAAATCAGATCGCGGTGAAACTCGTGACTGAATATCTGAAACCGGCTTTCACCCGGCATCCGGGCACGGTTGCGCGCGACATTGGCGGCATAGACCAGTGACTGGGCATCTTCGCCATTATCAGGAAAAAGGCTGATGCCCTGACTGACCGTGATGTGATGAGACTTGCCATCCAGCAGAAATGGCAGTTCAAACATGCTGTTGACCCGGTCGATCAACTGCAGGGCATGGCGTCTTGAATCAAGGTGTGTGCAGGCCATGATGAATTCGTCATTGCCAAACCGTGCCAGTAAATCGGAAGTGTAACTGTTCTGGGAGAGCCGCTCGGCGACCTGAGTCAGTAGATGATTTCCTTGCTCATATCCCAGCGAGTCATTGATTTCGGAGAAATTCTCGATGTCGATAAACAGGACCGCCAAGGGCGCCCGATGACGATCCTCATCCTCGATCAATCGGTTGAGCTCGGCAATGAAAGCTGCACGATTAGGCAGTAGCGTCAGCGGGTCATAACGCCGAATGAATTCAAGATCACGATGTGCCTGCTTTTGCACTGACAGATCAACATCCACACAAAACATCAGCGGATTATTGGTGTGCTGTCCAAGCATCACGTGGTGCGAAAAGACCGCCACGTTCCGCCCTGACTTGTGTACCAGCTCCATTTCACTGGCCGGGATTTCTACCCCTTCGTTGATCCAGCTCTGGTGCGCACGTATGACCGACTCGCGCATGCCTTTCGGAATGATCAGCTCTTCAAACCGACAGCCCATCACCTCATCAGGCATGTAGCCATAGAGCTGGGTACTGGCGGCATTCCAGTAAATGACGCGTCGTTTACGATCATAGCCCTGCACGGCAACGCGCGGCAGGCTTTCAAGCAGCGCTCGAAAGCGCTGTTCGCTGCGGTCATAGCGCAAACGCTCATGGCTGCTAAGACGATTGTCCGGATAGTGAAGCTGTTGATAGAGCTGTCGATTACGCAGCCGGGTACGATGCCAGGCAAACAGCACGGCGACCAGTGCCAGTCCCAGAATCATGATCGCCAGATTGCGCGCACCAAAAAAAGATGTGACCACCAGCACCGATATCAGGCCTGTCATCCATAGAACAAGACCATAGCGCAGGTACTTGTGCGAAATGCGCATCTCCGATTAATCCTGATCTGACCCGGTGAAGGGTCCGCTGGTCAAAAATACTGGCGTCTCTCATCAGCATAACAGCTTACGCCATGTCACAAGGAATAAGCGAGACGTTACCAGTGTTCTGGCATTCACCCTCATTTCCAATCAATGCCTGTCTTTGCTCATCAATCCCCTTCTGAAAGTCCATAACATTTGAGTGCGGACTGTCGGCAAACGCCGACAGTTGACGCATTTCATTATTCTTTCAGGAGAAAAAAGATGACCACAACCAATGCACAGTCCTTCTGGCAGCACAATGTCCCGGCAGCGCTCGGCGAACATGACTGGTGCTTTACCCAGGTTCGTGACCGTGTCGACCTGAGTGCCTGGCAGGCCTTTACCCGGAACCTTCCGCGTGACCCCTACGTTGATCGTCGCTGGAAGCGCATGTCCTGGCTGGCGATTGATGAGCTGGGTCGTATGAAAGATCTGGGTGAGTGCCCCATGGCCCAGGGTGGACAGTATAACGATGCCGAAAGCATGGCGGACAAGCTGCGCTGGTATCCGGCTCTTGAGCAGGATTTTCTGGACCGGCCCGACGTCCGCGCCTTTGTCGAAGCCTGGGCAGGACTCTGGGGACTGGGTGCCAATGAGCCCATCCTGATGCAGATCACAGGCGTCAGGGGCTCGGGCGAGCTTGACCCTCTTCAGGGCCAGGGCATTCATGCCGACGGCTGCCGCTATCTGAGCATCATGGTGCTGGACCGTGACAACGTCAGCGGTGCTGAAAGTGTGCTTTACGCAGATCGTGCAGGCCAGGCGTTGCTGGCTGATCAGGTCATGGAACCCGGCGATGTGCTTCATCTGCGTGATGACCGCCTCTTTCACGGCGCCAAGGCGCTGCGTCAGGACGACCCGGGCCAGCCCTATGAGCGATTTATCATCATCATCAACTCAAGCTTCGTGGATGGTTTTCAAAATCGCATGCTGCGTCGCTACTTCCCGGAAGCTGTCATTCATGAACATATTGCCTGAGGCTTGAGACAGGCAAATGATTTGATGACATTCCTTTAACCATAAAAGGAGCCGCCGGCCGACATATGTCGGCCGGCACCCTGCCCATTGGTCTCATGACCGCGGCATGCGGGGCTCCCCCATCGCCGCAACCACCCGGCGCCGATGACAATCCGGCGCATGGTCATTGACCATCCCCGTTGCCTGCATCCAGGCATACACGATCGTAGGCCCGACAAACTTGAAGCCTCTTGCCTTGAGTGCTTTTGAAAACGCAGCTGACAGCGGCGTTTGCGTTGGCACGGGCGGCAGGCCTTGAATCGGTCGATCGCCTATCATTGACCAGCAAAAGGTTGCGAAGTCCTCCCCCTGATCCTGCATGCTTAAAAACGCCTGAGCATTGCCAATGGCTGACTCAATCTTGGCACGTGAGCGAATGATGCCTGCATTGAGCAGCAGCCGTTCGACATCCTGCTCGGTAAAGCGGGCAACACGCTCGGGATCAAATCCTTCAAAGGCCTCGCGAAAGGCATCACGCTTTTTCAACACGACCAGCCACGAAAGGCCGGCCTGAAAGCCATCAAGGATCAGCTTCTCCCACAGGGCCTGACTGTCGAACTCCGGCACGCCCCATTCATGATCGTGGTAGTGCGCCAGTACAGGATTTCCCTGAACCCACGTGCATCGTACTGGTGAGGGCATATCCTTCATGAGACATCTCCGGTGTTATTTCACTGATACGGTCTGGCGCGCCAGTATTTCCCGCGGATATCCGACAGAAAACCATATCCGCATCTACCCTGAAGGTTCACTTCATGCTTCTTCAAAGAGCGGCGCTCATGAACCCCATTCTGCATACAATCGTGGTCGGTATTTTAAGTTATCTGATCCTGATCATCGTTTTGCGCGTCTCCGGCAAGCGAACCCTGTCAAAATGGAACGCCTTCGATTTTGTCACCACCATCGCGCTGGGCTCCATTCTGGCCACTGCGCTGACCTCAACGCAGGTCTCCCTCGCCCAGAGCATTACCGCATTTGTGGTGATCGTGATGCTGCAGTTTGTGATCACCTTCTTCTCGGTGCGTTCACGCGGCGTGCTCAAGTTGATTAAGTCCCAGCCCACCCTGCTGCTTTTCAGGGGGCAGTACTGCTGTGATGCCATGCAGCGCGAGCGGGTGGCAAAGACAGAAATCATGGCCGCCATTCGTGAAAAGGGCATGGCCGATGTCGAGAAGGTTCACGCCGTTGTTCTGGAAACCGATGGTAGTTTCAGTGTGATTGGCAGTGCTGGAGATCACGACTCGGCACTGGAGGGTGTCGACGGCCTCCCGGGGCAATAGGCAGAAAAAGGCCCCTTTCAAGGGGGTTGATCATCCCATGGCATGCGTTCGGCACAGTGCAAAATAGAGCATCACACCCCGGACGTCTTCCATGATCCTGTCGGTATCTGCTCATGCCCCTTCATCGCGCTTTTGCCGCCACGCTGTTGACCGGCTGCCTTGCCCTGCCTTTCACATCATCCGCCAAAGCCTTCACCTGGTGGGACGACAGCCGCGAGATGGCCATTACCCAATCGAGAGCTGAACTGGTTCAACAGGTGCGTCAGTATCAGGGACTGGCGCAGCTGCAGTACGTCAACAGAGTGGTCAATAACGCCGCGCGCCAGCAGGAAGAAGAAGGCACTGACATCTGGAAAGGCTTTGATCGTCTAACCCGTGAGGGCTACGGCGACTGCGAGGACTTTGCCATCGCCAAATACCAGATATTGCGCGAGGTCGGCATGTCATCCGACAGGCTCGATTTTCTGGCGGCCAGGGATACCCTCACCCCTACCTATCACGCCGTATTGCGCTATCGAAAGCAGGACGGCAGTTATCTGATCCTTGATAACCTCACCCCACTGATACTGCCTCAGACACAGCGTACCGACCTCACCCCTATCGTGGCCTTTGACCAGACCCATAGCCTGCTCTGGAAGGGTGGACACTTCGTCCCGGTCGCCCCGACACACATCAAACTGGGGGGCACACTGCTGAGCGAGCGTATGGCCAGGCTGATGCACTACTGAGCCGGCGAGCTCTCAGGCTGCCAGTGCTGCTTTCAGATACGCGCGAAGCGGTGCATTCTTGAACTGACACTTCAGATACCAGAGCTGCCGGGGCGTCATGGCTTTCGGGCGCATCATGTAGAGCACTTCTGCCATGGTCGGTACGAAGGGTTTCAACAGAAGCGCCATGCCCGCCTCTTCCGGCGTTCGATTGCCCTTGAGACTGTTGCAGCGCTGACAACAGGCCACCGCATTGAGCATCGAAAGTCGCCCGCCACGGGATCGGGGTAGAATGTGATCGATGGTCAGGGCCTGGCGCGTCACCGTCACGCCACAGTAGGCGCAGCAAAGGCCTTCACGGTATTTGCACAGCACCCGATTAAAGCCGGTGTGCTCGAACGCCAGCATGGCATTGACCGACGGCGAGACCCCGATGACCTCAGGAATATCAATAAACGACTGCCTGCCGGTTAGTGAGCTGGTGCCGCCGTGCAGTCGATAAGCGGCCTCACCATCAGCCCACACCACACCACCTTCAGAGGCACGCGACATCAATACCGCAGCTTCTTCAAGCGTCAACCAGTCGATCGGGATGCCGGAGGCATGTAGACGTAACACCATGGGTTGGCGCATAACACGAAACTCCCCACGAGTCGAGACGATACCCACGATCCTACACCACTATGTCATTACCATGACAATCCCTTCATAAGTCTCTATTTATCCAGATGCTGCCCTGAATGACGCAAGCCGGACCTCACGTTTGACATTGCACCGTTCCATATATAAAACGTTTTATATATGGAACGGTCGAGATCGTCGATTACTGGAGCAAAGATTCATGGATAATCATGCCCTGCAGCGTCTTGGACACCACCTCACGACAATGCGCCAGCAAAGGGCGTGGTCACTGAGCCTTCTGGCAGAAAAGGCCGGCATTGCCAAGTCAAGCCTGTCACGACTTGAGCAGGGCCAGGGCAACCCCACCCTCGATACCCTGTGGCGTCTGGCACTGCAACTGGAAACACCTTTCAGCGCGCTGATCGCCGAAACCCTGGGCAGCGTCACTGACGGCAATATCTCGATCTCCCTGCTCAAGCGTCATCATGATGCCCTGCCCGTCGACATCTATCTCATGACGCTGGCTCCCAACGCCTCGCGTCATGCCCACCCGCATGCCATGGGCACTCGTGAAACAATCCAGGTCATCGGCGGCAGTCTGCAGGCCGGCGTCGAGCAGGCACCGCTTACGCTGATCATCGGAGAGATTCATCAGTTTGCGGCGGATCAGCCGCACCTCTACAGAGCAGGCCCAACGGGTGCCACGGCACTGGTCACCATCTTTTATGCCAAAGGAGACATGACATGACCGCCACGTGGCAAATGGGCGCTCGCGAAGCCCTGCCACTGCTGAGTGGCTATCTGCCGGCGGCACTCTCCTTTGGTTTGGTGGCCAATCAGGCGGGTTTCAGTCCGTTTGAAGCCACGGCCCTGTCGCTGTTGATCTATGCCGGAGCCTCGCAGTTTCTGTTTGTGGGCATGATTGCGGGCGGCGCGCCGCTATGGCTGACGGTGGTCATGACGCTATTGATCAATGCCCGCCACGCGATCTATGCCATATCACTTGCCCCATGGGTGACACAAAGTCGTCGATGGCCGTGGCTGATGCATGGCCTGACGGATCAGGTGTTTGCGCTGGCGCATTACCGCCTGCCGCTACTGGATGAGAAAGAGCGCACGAGCTGGTTTTTCGGTACCGCCATTGTGGCCTGGCTGGGTTGGGCGGGTGGCACCCTGCTGGGTAGCCTCATCGGTGAGCAACTGATCGAGCAGTGGCCGTTACTGGCCAGTGCCATGGCCTTTGCACTGTCGGCACTTTTTTTGGTGCTGCTGGCACCGCGTGTGACGTCCGCGCGATGGAGTAGTGCGCTACTGATCAGTGCTTTTGCGGCGCTGATACTGGCGCTCAATCACATAACCAACATCGCCGTGCCAATGGCAGCAGCGCTTGGCGCTCTTTGCTTTTATCTTTTGACGGAAAGTGCAGCGAGGAGCTGACCATGAACAGCGCTGTCTGGTGGGCCGCTTGTGCCACGGCCGTGGGGACCCTGCTGATTCGAATGTTACCGCTTTATCTGATGCAGCGGCGTCTGAGCCGTTCGTCCGACACCGAGGGGAAGGTGACCATACCAGCATGGCCATCGATACTGGCACCGCTGATGATTGCGGCCCTTTTGGGAGTGTCGCTGGCGCCTCAGCCGGTCAATGCGGTGAGCTGGGTCAGTACGCTGATCGCAAGCCTCGTCACGCTGACCCTGTGGTACAAAACACGAACGCTGGGGCTACCGGTGGCGGCCGGGGTGGCCGCCTATGCGCCGGTACTGTTGATCGGGTCATGAGGCTGACCGCATGACCCGACCAGACGCTCAGCACTCGATGGCGTTGACGGCCAGCCCGTAATTGACGGCCAGCCCGCCCAGCGAGGTTTCCTTGTATTTGCTCTGCATGTCCCGACCAGTATCGCGCATGGTACGGATGGCATGATCCAGCGAAATAAAGTGGCTGCCATCGCCATTAAGCGCAAACTGAGCGGCATTGATCGCCTTGACCGACGCAATGGCATTACGCTCGATACACGGCACCTGAACCAGACCGCCGACCGGGTCGCAGGTCAGGCCGAGATTGTGCTCAAGGCCGATTTCGGCGGCGTTTTCCACCTGCTCGGGCGTGCCCCCCATGACCTGGCACAGACCGGCAGCGGCCATGGCGCAGGCCGAACCCACTTCTCCCTGGCACCCGACTTCGGCACCGGAGATCGAGGCGTTTTTCTTGCACAGAATACCGATGGCACCGGCCGTCAACAGGAAGTCGACGACGCCACGCTCACAGGCACTCTCTTCAAACTTCATCCAGTAGCCAAGCACTGCTGGAATAATACCGGCGGCGCCATTGGTGGGTGCCGTCACCATGCGCCCACCGGCGGCGTTTTCTTCATTGACTGCCAGGGCAAACAGATTGACCCAGTCCATCGCTGAAAAGGTGGTCGCGATCAGGTTTTTCTCGGCGCGCTCAAGCCTGGCCAGCAGACCTGAGGCACGACGGCGAACGTTGAGGCCGCCCGGGAGTACACCGGTTTGCTCAAGCCCCTTGGCGATACAGGCCTGCATCGCCTGCCAGATACCGAAGAGCTCCTGACGCACTTCCTCTTCACTGCGCCAGACCAGCTCATTGGCCATCATGACCTGGGCGATGCTCATGTTCTCGCGCTTGCAGATCTCAAGCAGCGCGTCGGCGCTTTCGAAATCATAGGGCAGCGTGATGCCGGGCTCGACATCAGCATTTTCTTCATCGGCACCATTAATAACAAAGCCGCCGCCCACCGAATACCAGGTCTGGGTGATGTTGCTGCCATCCCTGAGCGTGGCCACCAGCGTCATGGCGTTGGGGTGACGCGGCAGTGGCTCGTTGGACCAGTAAAAGTCCCGCTCCCACAAAAAGGGCACGCTGACCCGCCCCCCCAGGCGCAGCACCTGTGACTCCAGCAGCTCATCAATGGCCGGCGCGATGATGTCCGGATCGATCGAGGCCGGCAGCTCTCCCATCAGTCCCATGATGACCGCGCGGTCGGTACCGTGCCCGACCCCGGTGGCTGACAGTGAACCGTGAAGATGGATCTCCATACCGGTAACGCGTGAGGTCGCCTGACGTTCTTCCAGCGCATCCAGAAAAAATTTGGCCGCGCGCATCGGGCCAACCGTGTGCGAGCTGGATGGGCCGATGCCGATATTGAACAATTCGAAGACGCTGATAGGCATGTTGTCACCCCATAATCGGTGTAAGGAGCGCTAAACCATTATTGGATTTGTGCGCGATGAGGCCAGCATGTATTGCCTTTGAGCGCCTTTCAAAGCATAAATAGGCGACCAGGGTTTAGTTATTCTAAACCATCAACCATATCGGCCTTATATGGGCCACCGCTGATGCCGAGTTTTTATGCCCTCAGCCACTACCGCCATGCATGCCGGTCTTCATGTCTTTGCCTGCGCCGCGCGCAATCTCTCTTTTACGCGTGCGGCCGGTGAACTCAATGTCACCACGGGTGCCGTCAGTCAGCAGATTCGTCTACTCGAAGAGCGACTCGGGTTTCGACTCTTCCATCGCCACCCGCGAAGACTAACGCTAACGGCCGAGGGGGAGCGACTGGCCGAAGCAGTGTTGAGCGCACACGGTCGTATCGACCAGGAGCTCAAGCGACTGTCCCGCGGCCTGATGAGTGGTGAGCTGGTGTTGCGCTGCGTGCCGTCCTTTTTGACCCGCTGGCTGATGCCTCGGTTGCCACGCCTGCAGGCGCAACTGCCGGCACTGGACATCTACCTGCACGCCGAAGACAGTGACCGCACCCTGACCGAGGAAAACTTCGATCTGGCCATCGATCTGGGCAACGATCACTACCCGGGCATGGCCTCCACGCTGCTGATGGAAGAGATCATTTTTCCGGTCTGCGCCCCATCGCTATTCAGCCACCGCCCGGCACTGAACCATCCCGACCGGCTCAGCCACTATCCGCTTCTGCATGATGTCACTGCGTGGCGAGGCAGCAGCGCGCATGGCGAATGGCATCACTATCTGGAAGCCATCGGCGCCGACACCCTCGGCATCCAGCGAGGCTATAGCTTCAATCGACATGACCTCACCATGGAGGCCGCCCGTGCCGGCATGGGTATTGCCATTGCCCGCCAGACACTGCTGCGCGATGAATTGAGCAGCGGTGAACTGATTGCTCCACTACCACAGCGAGTCAACACGGGCCGCCATTACGCGATCGTTCACGCCTTTGGTGCGCTGGACGATCCTCGCATTCGCGCCGTCCATGACTGGATATGTGCCGAAGCCAGACGTACGCCCGGATCGTGACGTCGTCTTATATGCATAAAAAAACGCCCGCGCCTTGAAGGCAGCGGGCGTTGAGAGACGAACCTGATGCTTTATTCGTCGATGAAGGAGCGCAGTGATTCGGAACGAGACGGATGACGCAGCTTGCGCAGTGCCTTGGCCTCGATCTGACGGATACGCTCGCGGGTCACATCAAACTGCTTGCCCACTTCTTCCAGCGTGTGGTCAGTGTTCATATCGATACCAAAGCGCATGCGCAGCACCTTCGCTTCGCGTGCCGTCAAGCCGCCTAGCACGTTGCGCGTGGCTTCGATCAGACCTTCGCCGGTAGCTGAATCGATCGGAGACACCATGGTGGAGTCCTCAATGAAATCACCCAGATGGGAGTCGTCATCATCACCGATGGGCGTTTCCATCGAGATCGGCTCCTTGGCGATCTTGAGCACCTTGCGGACCTTGTCTTCCGGCATCTCAAGGCGTTCGCCCAGCTCTTCCGGTGTGGGCTCGCGGCCCATTTCCTGAAGCATCTGACGCGAAACGCGATTGAGCTTGTTGATCGTTTCGATCATGTGGACCGGAATACGAATGGTACGAGCCTGATCGGCAATCGAGCGCGTGATTGCCTGACGAATCCACCAGGTGGCATAGGTCGAGAACTTGTAACCACGACGATATTCGAACTTGTCGACGGCCTTCATCAGACCGATGTTGCCTTCCTGAATCAGATCCAGGAACTGCAGGCCGCGATTGGTGTACTTCTTGGCAATCGAGATCACCAGTCGAAGGTTGGCTTCTACCATTTCCTTCTTTGCACGACGCGCCTTGGCTTCACCGATCGAGAGGCGACGGTTAATGTCCTTGAGCTCGGAGACCGGCAAAAGCGCCAGCTCTTCTTCAAAGGCAATCTTGCGCTGAGCACGCTCGATATCGGCACGCAGTGGCTCGATGTTGCTGGCGTGCTTGCTGTTGCGCTCGATAAAATCATCGATCCAGCTCGAATCGGACTCACGACCCGGGAAAGAAGCAATGAACGTCTTGCGGGGCACCTTGCCGCGCTTGACGCACAACTGCATGATGGTCTTTTCCTGTTCACGGATCTGACCCACGCTCAGGCGAAGCTGACCCACGAGGCGTTCAAAGTGACGCGGTACCAGCTTGATCGGTGAGAAGAGCTCTGCCAGACGGG